>CACDVH010000009.1 GCA_902556205.1 uncultured Gammaproteobacteria bacterium
TTTCATCCTTGGTTTTGAACATTGCATCCATAAATATAACTAAAAACCCTCCCCCCATATTAGAAATCCCATGAACTAGCCCCATTATTAAGCAAAAAAAATACCTATTAGAAATAACAATACTTTGTAAAAAAGATTTTAAAAGATAAGATACTCTAATTAGGCCAAACAAAATCAGCATACCTCCTACAATCTTTTTTATATCAATCGTAAATTCCAAAAAAATAATCGCAGATAAACTAATCACTACCATTGGCAAAGTGTAAATGACTACTGCTCTTTTAGTTCTAATTAAATTATAATTTCCATGTATCTGCAATAAAGATATGCAAATTGAAGCCGGAATAAGCATAGCAATAGTTTCTGCATAGGAATATCCCAAAATCAATAAAGTTGGAGTACCAAAAAGTAGTAATCCCACTCCAATAACTGATTGCACAATGCTCAAAAAAAGAATAATTGATATGATGAATAAATTCATAAGCTTATTAAATATTTATCTGAACAAACTGTCTTTTATAAGTAAGCATAATCATCCTATTAATTCTAAAAAATTATCAATGTAGTAAATTTCATTTTTCTCATCTTTTAAGGAATCTAATATATCCTTACCAACAGCAACAAAAGACACATTGGCATTTTTTGCAGCTAAATAATCTGAATAAGAATCACCAAAAAATATTAACTCACTAGGATTACAACCGAATAATCTTAACAATTTTTTGAAGTTATCATGTTTAGTTGAGGGAGAGCCCAAAATAGCTGAAAAATAATCATTTAAGCCTTTTTTTTGAATAATTTTTTGAATTTCTATTTGAGGGGATGCAGAATTGATTGCGCACTCTTTATCACTCTTATAATAAGTGTTTAAAAATATTGAGGCTCCTGGAATTTCTTTAGCGGCAATCACTTTATTGACCACCAAAGAAGAAAAACGATTAGCCAAGATAATAATTTCAGGATGGGTTATTCTTTTTCCAAGAAACTGCTCATGATAGAATTTGAACTTTCGAAATCTAGACATGCCATTATTTAGATGATGAAATACGACTTTACGAACTACATCATCTCCATATTCTTGATAGATCTCTGCAAAAGCTTTAGTTTTTATATCAACAGAATCAGCAATCACTCCATCAAAGTCAAAAATCAAGAAGTTGCTTGCATTAATTTTATTTTTTATTCTATTTATTTCTTTAATAATCACTATATTTACCCAGAATATTTTAATAAATATTAAAATAATTATTGACTTTGAACCGAATCACTATCTTTCTGCCAATTATATTTTTGATTTGGGATTTTCCAATCTTTTCCGTAAATATATGAGTTGATTTTTTTATATTTTTTTGGAACTTTACATTTGATATCGAAATAATCTATTTCAATGAATTCAATTAAAAAAAATTTTGGAGTCGTATAACCCTTAAATGTATATAAAAGACCAAATTTATTTAAAAGACCATATATTGGTATTAATGGCCACCGAAAGAATTTAAAAAAATTTAACATTATTAAATTCATTTGATTACCAGTATATTTTTTTTTAAGAACAACTTTATCAATTAAAGATGCTAATTTGGAATTTGGAAGACGATGAATTACACAAGCTAATTGTGGCGAAGTGGGTGATTTTTTATAAAAATTGACATCAATTGACCTCCCTCCAATTCTAGTAAACTTTAACGACCCCAATGGGTGGTTTTCATCAAATTTAAATCCAATTGATTCAAATAGATTAATTATATATTGCTCTGAATAGTCTCCTTCCCAAACAGCAAGATCAATATCATGATCCCATGGAATTAATTGACCATCTCTAGCTAGCCCCAGAAGTGAACCATGACAAACCCAATAATTAAGTTTCTTTTTATTAAGCTCTTTTAACGCATCATAAAAGTTTAAATCCATAAAATAATCTCTTAAATTATTTATTTGTCAATAATTTGCTTTAATTCAGAAGTAGAAACACCTTTGGTTCTTGGTAAGTATTGCACATCACATGAATCAGTTAACTCATCAAATTTACCCCTCCAATCATCACCCATCACAAAAATATCGACGTCAAATTTTTTAATATCAAAAGGTTTTTGACTCCAACTATTTTCTGGAATTATTTTATCAACGTATTTTATTGACTTAAGTATCTCCTCACGCTTCTCATATGCAAAGATACATTTTTTATTTTTAATTCTATTAAATGCATCGGTTGAAAGCCCTACTATCAAATAATCACCTAATTCTTTTGCTCGTCTAAGGATTTCTAAATGACCATAGTGAAATAAATCAAAAGTGCCATAAGTTATTACAGTTTTAAAACTACTATTCATATTTAATTACCAGTTATTATCTTTTTCATAGTTTAAATTTATGAGTATTCCCTTATCCTTTTCTTTAAAGTAATCGATATTTTTTTGACTAAAGTCTGACTTCCAGCTACCAACTTTTCCAGATCGAAAATTTGAAGAATATGCCCATGACAGCAATGTCCCTTTGTTTATGTTACTTACCATATCTCCTTTTCCTTTAGTTTGCGAGACAATTTTTGCAATATCCTCATTTGCTAAAGAAATCTCATAAAATTCAAGGATTTTTTTAAATTCATCAATTGGATCATGTATAAGGTCTTCAAAACGACAAAAATGAACTAAGTCTTTATATTCTTTTGAGACAGCAAGCCAGCCTTCAATCCACAATATATAATCCTGAAAAATTACATCAATGCAGTGATTAATTGCCTCTTCCTTGCTCATCGAAGAATAATCCATATAATGTGGATCCCTTTTTGTTTTTGGTACCTTTATAAGTCTATGGTATCTTGCAACAGCAACATCGCGAAGATCTCTATATGAAACAACAACTTTCTTTACATGATTGTTAATAAGAATTTGAATGTTATTTTCACTAGGGTTTAAGTGTGTTTTAAAAATACTGTATCCATTTCCAGGAGTATATTTAAATGCGCTTTCAACAATATCTTGATTACTTGCAATGGAATAAGGCATCGGGGTAGTTCTCACAAAATAACCTGGAATACGAGCAACCATAGTTTTAATCCACGTTGTTGCGCTCATAGGCATCCCGGCAATAAAAATAATATGATATTTATATTTAAAAACCCCTATTCTTGCTAAGTAATCGAAGAGAATTCGCTTTAAATTATATTGGAATCTTGAGAGAATTAGATGAGGGTTAGTTAGAATTTTTCTAAATAAATTTAACCACCAATTAACATCTTTTCCAACAAAAATATCATGTAGTTTTTTAATCATAATTAATCTAAATAGTTAGCAATACTATCAGCTGATATTCTCTGAAACATACTTATAAAGTTTTGAAAAAGAATCTTTTTCACTAGACAAGTTACTAGTATCAATAACAAGCTCTGCATTTGAAGGCTCCTCATAAGGGTTACTATCAGAATAACCTATCAAGTTGGTAATTAAGCCTTTATCAGCAGAAAGATAGAGGCCTTTTGTGTCTCTATCTCTAAGACTATTAATATCAGACTTCAAATAAACTAAATGGAAGTTAGGCTCTAAAATATTTCTTATGGTAAGCCTTATTTCATCATAAGGTGCTATTACAGCGACAATAATTAAATCATAATCTAGCCTAATTGCTTTACAATAATTTGCAATACGTGAGTTATTGAGAAGCACATCGTTATAACTAAAACTTAGTTTGGAGTCATCTTTATCACGAATTATATCTCCATCAACAATATTAACTCTAAAGTTTTTATTTAATTTAGACTTTAATGTCGATGCTAGAGTTGACTTTCCAGCGCCAGACATTCCAGTAAGCCAAAATATTGATCCTTGTTTCATTATAAACTCACAGATTTAAGGATTGGGCAAGGTACTCATTTTCAGGCACTTCAGAGAGTAAGCTTTCGCCCCTAATAAATCTTATTGCTTCTTGTGTGGCTTCCAACTCCATTGCTGATCTGCAATCCTCTGTCATTGAGCCCATATGAGCAGTATTGATGCAATTATCATATTTGGCAAGCCCTCCAAAGTAAGGCTCTTCTTCATATGTATCTATAGCGGCTCCAGCAAGCCTACCCTCCTTTAAAGCATTTTCAAGGCTTTTTTCATTGACAATTCCACCCCTAGCAGTGTTGATTAAATATGAAGTTTTTCGCATCTTATTGATTTGATCATAAGAAATTAAATTGGAAGTAGCATTTGTAAGAGGAACATGCAAAGTAACGATGTCAGCATTAGAATATATCTCCTCCTTTGAGCAAACTTCGACTCCAGGACTTAGGTTTTTTAATTTCGATTCATTAATATCATTAACTAATATTTTTTTTGGTTTAAAACATTTTAGGTGCTCAGCAACTCTTGACCCAATTCTCCCCATACCAATAATTCCAATATTCATTTGAGATAGTCTCTTGCCAAAATATCTTTGCCATTTTCCTTTTTTTATATTTAAATTTGAACAATTAACAGAGCGTATCAAGGAAATCATAAGGCCAATCGTCAACTCGGCAACAGCAGGAGCTGGAGCATCAGGAGTATAAGAGACCTTAATGCCTTTTTCCTTGGCATATTTAAGATCAATACCATCTAGACCTATACCAACTCGAGAAATAAATTTTAACTTTTTTGCCTTATCAAAAACCTCCTTATCAATCATTTCTGTTCCAGCAATAATTACGTCAAAATCATCGATTAGTTCGACTAATTCTCCAGGTTGCAATTTTCTATTTAGGGGATTGATAACATATTGTATATTATTTTTTTTAAGATCAATCAGTGGCTTATCGTCAACTTGCCCGAATGGAACAGTTGTAATCAAAATTTTCATATGTTTTTTTGAAAAAAGTTATAAATTGATTGTGAGACAGTCTTATTTAATAAGCAATATTTTTCTTTATCTCTAAAACTCATAATTCTATCAATATTAGTAATGATATTTTCTACATAATTATAGTCCTTTATGACATATTTATTTTTATTTAATGAATCAATCAAAAATGGATTCATATTATTAGGATCAAAAAATAAAACCTTATGGCCACATCCAATTAACTCATACCCCATTGTAGAACCATAGGTTACTATCAGGTTAGACTCAAATGCTAATTGATAAGTATCTAGAAACTTGTTAAGGTAGCTTATACTACTCTCATTAATAATATTTGCCTCTCTTGAATCACTTTTCCAAGATGGGTGATGTTTGATAAATATTCCTAGTTCAGGATTTGCATTTGATATTTTGGTAAGCCATCGAAGAGATTCATAATAGTCATCATAATTTTCATTTATTGCATTTACAGCATTAATTCCAATATACAAAATATCAATTTTTTTTTCATTATTTAAAGATTCATAACTAAATTTTTTTTGAGAATACATTGACTCCATAGATAATGAACCAACAGGAACGACATGGTCAATACGAGCTCCAAAGTCAAACAAATCTTCAGCAGTATTTTCTCCTAATGAGAATAGAATATCAGAATCAAAAAATAATGAATTTGCATTATGTTGGACAATATTTTTTTGGGTGCATGCTGATAAAATACCTCCAGATTTATTGAAAAGAAAGTTTTTGAGTGCATTTGTCATTCCCAAATTTCTATCTTGAATCATAAATTTGGCTTTAAATTCATTAAACAAATTAGAATAATAAAGATAATCATTTACAAATAAATTATTTATATGAACTAAATTTAAACCTGTATTAAAAGAATTTTTTACTAGAAAAAATATATCAGTTATAAAACTTCTAAAAAGAAGGCTTAGTAATAATTGTCTATCATATCCTTGCATAGGTTTTCGAATGGAAATATTGTGCTTTGTCTTCAAATCATTTGAAATTTCACAGCTTGCAATAAACCGAGTTTGTTCACAAGTAAATTCACGTTCAAGCAATAACCACCTTTCAATCTCAGATTCATTTGCAATAAGATCAATTAATAATTCGAACTTTTTCGTATCAGATGATTTTTTTTTCTTTGAGAAAAGCAATGTGTAAACCAAAAAAGTGAAATACTTTAATATTGAAATAAATATATATAAATTTGATAACTTTAAATCAAATTTTTTAGACTTCATAATAAAGCACCTACTAGTTCGTTGCTTTAAATACAAATCAGTTATATCAAAAGGGACGTTATATTTATCTTTATAAAAATGAAGCAATTTTGATTTTTTTTTATTCGAATAAAAACTTTCTATGTATTGTTTTAAACCAACATTTAACTCAAAAGATTTTCTTTTCATAAAATTTTATAAACAGCTGTTTATACAAATTACACTTTTCGATACATACTATTTTTTTCTTAAAAATACCCTGTAATGGTCGCCTAGCATAAGATTATTTATCGTATCTTGCATATTAATAATTTTTTCTGTAATTTCAGGAGAGAACTCTTCTAATAAAATAGTTTGTATATCTAGACCATTGGATTCAATAAACTCAATACTTAATCCATACCTTTGTGAAATATTATTTATTACTTTTTTTGAGAAAAAAATATTATGGCGACCACTTTCGATATATCTTGTTGGGGAAAATGTTGTTTTATTCAAGTATTCACTCAAGAAACAATCTGCAGATGGAACTTCAAAGACAATCATTCCAGATTTATTTAACATTTGACTAGCTTTTTTTAATGCAGCAATAGGGTTTGATAAGTGTTCTAGAACACCCCAGAATGAAATTACATCAAATTTTTTATCAAATTTTATTTGATTAAAGTCACCATGCTGAACTTTAATATTCTTAGAGTTAGTAGAATCTGGAGATGGATCAATTCCCTCTACTTTCCATCCATTTTCATGACAAACTTCTAAAAAAGTTCCACCTCCACATCCTACATCCAATAATGTTAACTTCTCTTGAGAAAACATTTGTTGAAGTTGTTTAAATTTTCTCTGCTCCAGTACACCTTTTCTTAATCCACTGCCTGACTTTACAAGACTATCTTGATAATGCTGATATGTTCCATCACTATACAATTCATCCAAAACACCATCTATAAGATGTGGCTTTGTGTAAAGTGACTCACATGCTATACATTTATGATAGGAGAAACCCTCAATTGCAAAAACTTCATTGCTTGACTTTTCATCACAAAGGGGGCAATTCCTATATTCGAAAAATTCAGATTTGGGTAATCCTTTAGCATCAAACCATTTATTGATTTTTGTCTTAAAAAAAAAGTGTATATTTTGTAAATTTTCTTTTGACTTTAAATCAAATAAATTAAGTTTAATCTTGTTTGACATTTTACTAAAGTGAGCTTTTTTGGAACTCTTTAGAACACCTTTTACTGTATATCATCTCACAGAAATCAAAGTCTTCTTGAGTATCTATATCCCAAGAGTCAAGTTTATTCATATAGTAAAAATAGGGAGAATTTCCAACACAAGATCCCCATTCAATCATATCCACCCTTTTTAAAATATTTATTACAAAAGTTAATGAACATAAACCTTTTAAATCTTGAGATCTTGGCCAAGGATATGGCTTGAAGTTTACAGGCTTATTATTGTAAAAAATATTCTCTTGCACTTCAACCGCACTTAGAAGGCAATCATAACTTGAGCTCATATTCTGATAAGTTTCAATCGCCTTTTGATATAAATAACTCTCTGCGAGAGGATTTGTAGCATTAATCCATGCAATGTGATCACCTTCAATTTCTGAAGCAATAAATGAATATACCTCACTCATTGGGACTTCACTTGTTGAATATTTAGGATCACGTTCATGCACTTCAAATCCTTTAGAGCGAGCGATGTTAATTACTTCATTACTCTCAGAGGATACGATTATCTTTTTAAATCCCTTAACAGTAGACAATTGCTCTAACTTCAGCTCAAATAATGATTTACCACAGAAGTCACGCAAATTTTTGTGTGGAACTCTCTCAGATGATCCTTTAATAGGTATCAACCCAACAATATCTTTACTCATAAATTTTGACTATAATATTTATAATGATTTTTAAATAACTTTATGATTTCATTTTATCTGAATTAAAAAAAAATTAGATTGAAAAAATCATTAATTAAAAAATTTTAAATTATCTTTGAATTCATTTAACCAAATCTCCTCCCAGTTTTTATCACTCAAACCAAATTGATTCAGAAAAGAATTTACAGAGTTTTGGACCAAATCTGATACCCACCATTCTTGATAATTACCATTTAAATCAATAATATGATTTAGAAGTGATTCTTCATCATAATGAAGAATCCCACATTCAAAAAAGCTATCAAAACATTCAATTGCTTGATCGCTCATCTCCCAGAAGTCTTTCCTTATAAACAAACAAGTTGGAGTATTTAAAGTTAATGTTTCTAAAAATACTGTCGAGTCATATGTAACGATAGTCAGTGCTGATCTATTGATACTGTCAGTTAGTGATTCTTGATTAGAGTATACAAAATTTTCAATATTACATTTTTCGTATTCACTTTTTAAATCCCAAAACTGTTTTCCATGCTTAAGTCGAATTAATATTTCATTAATTAAACCATAATGACTAATCTTCTTGAAAAAGGACTTATGCATTAAAATGCAATCATTAAAACTTGGTCCAATTGGTGATGAATCAATATGATTACTATATTTTGAAACGCTGTATGGAATAAATAAAATTTTATTTCCTTGATTGAAGATTTTTTTATTTCTCAATATTGAAAGCTTTGAGGAAGGTAAATTATATTCACCCCAACCCCAAGCATAAAAACGACTTGCTATATCTTCAGTTAGCTTTCCTGGGCCATTATATAATGCAGTACCATGATGCCCTCCATGAACTAAAACCCAGAGTTGCGAATCATTTAATTTTTGCAAAGCTGCCCAAACTTTGAAATGTTCATTAGAAAAATATGCGTTAGACGTAATAATTAACTGGGCTTTTTTTGGAAAGATTGTTTTTGATTCATTGACTAAATCCCTATAACCCTCAATGTATGAAATGGGAATATTTTTAGGAATAAGTTGATCAAGAATCTTTTCAAAATTTTTGGAGCCAGCATTCTTTAAAAGATCTTTCCTAAGATCATTTTGAACTTTAAATACCTTAGGTTTTACTCGCAGATAATAAGAGAATGAAAAACTTTTTAATCTCAAGAGTAGTCTGTATAACTTTATCTGAGGAATGTCAACTTCTACGAAAACAATGTTCTTTGTAAATTTATTATTTATTTTTGTCAAAAGAAAGATAATTGATTTTATTATCTTAATGTAGCCTTCATTCCGCTTAGTTTTTTTTAATTTCAATCGATAGTTTGAATTTTTAGTTTTTATGATTTTTGAAGACTTAAGTATCTCTGAATAAATATAATAATTCCATTCATCATTTGAAAAATTATCTTTAAAGTCCAAAAAATCATTTGGTTTCCAGCAATCCTGGCTATACTCTGGCATATGAGTGTATTTAATATCAAAATCTTTTGATGCCTTACATAGCATTTGATGCCTTTCAAAAACTATGCAAATAAAATAATATAGCCATGGTCCAATAATAATTCTCCAATAATCAACTGGAAAAGATTCATTGTGAATTGAATTAAGTGATAGTGTTAATTTATCGAGATATGCCTCAAAAAGCAAAAAAATTTTATGATGGTCTAAAGCTAATTGATTTCTGTTGCCCCAGTAATAACGAACTTTTTGATGATCTCTATTTTCACCATCAAAATTGCACCAGTCGCCCAATAAAAGTGTCTTAGTGTTTGAATTATTTCTATCAAGAGGTGTAGTCTCTAAAACAAAGCTTGTCATATTTTTAAAGACGAATTATCGATGCAATAAAGGGGATTTTTACTAATCATATCCATGAAAAGGTTAACAGAATCTTTGACAGGAACCATTCGACTTGGGTAATAGCCGAATTCTTTTTGAATTAGAAGTCCAGCCTCCTCAACATCATCACCATATCTTGAGTAATCCTCCAAGACAGGAAAATTAAATAACTCACAATTATCTTCACTGGCATGCCTTAAGCATTCATTTTTCGAGAAATATCTTACTAATTGAGTTACACATCTCCCACTTCCAAGAGGACAATAGAAGGGCTTAACATATCTATGGGGTACTCCAACTTTTTGTTGTGCAAAATGAATAAATGTTGAACGATACTTTACATCATTAAAAGCGCCACCTAGAAGAAGTATCCAAGCACGTTTTGTTTGAGAATATTCATAGATCTTTCCAAAAATAGAATTGCTGTCAAAACAGTCATTTCCAACGTTTAAAAGTTTATCAACTAATTCTTTATTAAAAGAATTTTCCCTAATAGAAACTGAAAAGTTAGGGTTATCAGTTCTCCTATAATTTGTAAGACTTAAAACATAATTTGAAAAATTACCCATTTCTGGACAGGGAGTATTACTATCAAAATTATCCCCTTGACTCCAACTGTAAGTAAAAGTTGGAACTATAATAGTTCCGCGTGGAATAGCTTTTTCTATAGCAGTCTCAATTGTCTCTAGTCCATTTTTAAGCTTACCTAGACCAATTAGCCCACTGAACAGGAAAACAAGATCATCAGGCTTAATAGCTAGATCATGAGTTAGGTGATCTGCAAGATTCATTTCAGTGGTTACAAACATTACAACTCTTTTATATTGAATTCCACAATACCAATTCCAACTATTTTGTAGAAACTAACATAGTGACACTGCTTCACTGGAGAAGGTTCTGGCAATGTAAGCCTTATGCCAAGTCTATTTTTAAGCAAAAAACTATGTATTTTTTTCATTTCATCAAGTGTTTCAATGTCATAACAAATGTGGTTGAATCCAATTTTAGCGTTCTTAACTCTACCCTCTTTTGTAATATATTCTTTGTATAAGTTCAAATATTTGTCCCATACAAAACATACATAAACTCCTTGAATCTTATCATGAACAAATTTATTTCCAGAATCTCGCTCTATTGAAATCATTGAGTCACGATTAATTACAATGCCGACATGATTTAGCTTTAAATCAGCAAGGTAGTTATCTATCACTTTCAATGCCTTTTTTCATAAATCCAATTATATCTAATTGCTTATATAAAGACTCATCAAGAGTTGCCATTAAAAATCTATCAGTTAAAACTGCCTTTTGCCCCGAATTCATATTGATTAGAAACCCATTACTCTGTAAAAAAGCATGTGCAGGCGCAATATCATAAATTTCTGTCTGATGCCAAATTCTAGCATTAAGTCCTCCTAAAACAATCATAGCAATATCAAATACAGAGGAACCAGAAATTCTAGTCGTAAATGCATTTTCGACTAATAAATTAAAATTTTTTTTCATTCTATTTGAATCTTTATAAAACTGATTGTCAAATGCAATCATTTGCTTCGACAATTCTATTTTTTCTTTCTTTAAAGATATTTCTTTAATTGTATTTTCAGGAGCAAGAGAATAAAGATATATTTTATTATCTTTAAAGACAAGCAAAATACCAATAACTGGAAGACCAATGTAGCTTTCAATTGCCTCTCTATTTTTTGAAAAGACTGTATATGATAATCCCCACATTGGCAATCCAAATAAAAAATTATGAGTACCATCTAGTGGATCCATAACAACAATGCTGTTTTTAAATTTCATTAAGTCATGATAATTATTTAGCTCTTCAGATATGATTTCGCAGTCAGAATGATATTTTTTTGCAATTTGAATAAGTTTATTTTGAGAATACAAGTCTGTTGTTAATACATACTCTTTTTTTTGATAAACTATTTTTTCTTTAAATATTTCAGGGCTTTCATTATTAAATTGATTCTTCAAATCATTTAATAATATTTTGAAATCATCAATTATATTCATCTTTTATTATTTTCCTTACTTCTCTTCGCTTAAGCTTTCCACTGTGGGTTTTAGGGAGGTTATTAAAAAATAGTATGTCTATTGGATGCTTATAAGAAGATAATTTTTTTGATAACAGCAAATAAATTTCAGACTTAATTATACTTTTATCTTTAGAATTATTTTTGATTGAAACTCCTGCAATAATTTCTTCTCCATGAATTTCATGATCAATTCCGACAACTGCAACCTCATGAATATCTTTATGCTTATAAATTATTTCTTCGACCTCACCTGGCACTATATTAATGCCACCTTTAATTATTAAATCTTTTGATCTATCTAAGTAGATGTATCTTCCATTTTGATAGTCAACCAAATCTCCAGTATAGAACCATCCATCTTGAACAGTTTTTTTATAAAGCTTATTGTTCTTATAGTATCCAACAAAAACATTTTTTCCTTTAATAAGTAATTCAGAATTTTCTAAAACTTTACATTTGTTTACTTCAAGAGGTACTCCTATTGTTCCTGGGATCCAATTACGATCTCTTGGATCATCAATATGAGTTGGCCCTGTTTCAGACAACCCATAAAGATTGCCAATTTTTATACCAAATTTTTCTTCAAATTGATTTTGAGTTTCTACTGGAAGTATTGAAGAGCCGCACCCTATAAAAATCAAAGAATTTAAATTTAAATTCTTTGTATCATATTTGATTTTCAAAAGCATATAAACAATGGTAGGAACCAATTGAATGTAGTTAATTCGTTCATCTGAAATTATTTTGAAGAAGTTAGGAGCAATAGATGAAAATCCCTCTGAAATTACAAGATTTGATCCGGCAAATAGGCAGGGGAAAATATTATAATTTATAGAAGCAGTGTGACCAAAAGGAAGAATAGATAAGTGCTTGGTTTTATAATTAAAGCCAAAGCTTTTATTAATAGACTCTATAAGATAAAAGATATTATCATGTGAGTAAAGAACACCTTTAGGGCTTCCTGTCGTACCAGAAGAATAATAAAGAGCAGCAACTTTTGTCCCCAATGTGTTAAATTTTATTTCGTTCTTTGGACTCTTAGAAGATTGAAATAACTCGCTTGGTTTTATAGCGATTTTGTTTAGATTAGAATTTTGATTAAAATTTTTTGAGCTAATTAATATTTTGGGTTCAACGTATTTTACTATTCTTTCGAGCTCATCATCAGATGTAAAAAAGGGTATTGGATTAAAAATGTTCTCTGTATAGATACAGGCTAATAATAATTCAATATATTCGATAGAGTTTGGAAGAACTACAGTAATAATCTCCTGATTAAGTTCACTTAATCTCTCTGCATAAATTATTGAAGATTGATATATTTCTTTGTAGGATTTAATTTTATTATTTGTTATATCCTTAACGCAATTTTTTTTTATTGAACTTAATTTAGCTAGATGCTGCTGCAGAAGTGACATAATATTAATATTTTCTTAGTAGGGTAATTATTCAGATTTGTTAATCAAACCCTCTTCTTCAAGAAATTTAAAGGTTGGAAGTAAGTCATATGCATATTGGCCTAATAGTTTGGCAATATCAATGATGTCATAAGTTCCGTCACAATAAATTAGAATATCTAAAAGCAACTTAGATGATTTGCTCTTATCGTTTTCTTCTCCACCAATAATTTTGTAATTATGGCCTCGTTTTGACAAGAAAGGTTCACACAAAATTGTTGATCTGTATTGATAGTTGCCTTCTAAAATCTCGATACACTCTTCATGCATCTTATAAGATAAATCTAGTCCTTCAGGAGAAATAAAGTCCATATTATCTAATGAAGTATGATATTGGAAGTATTCACCATACTTTGACCTCATTATTGAAACCATAGGAAGATCGACACCTGGAGAGCAATATTGTCTCTCATCGCTACCCCTATCTTTAATAAAGCTATACTCGATAAAATCATTCTTTTGATTTTCCAATACATGCCTTGCCACTTTATCTGCAATTGTATTCCCCTTTCTTGATGGAAGAAATGAAATTGAGTTATCGTCACCAACACAAGAAAGATTAAAAGCAGCATAAATTTTTTCTGGTTGTTTAAGGTGTTTTGAAATATAGGTAATTGCACCTATGGTTTCTGGTGCAAACACAAAACGATATGTATAACGATTGTCTCGTCCACTTAGCCATTTAGCGAGAAATGTAGCGAGTCCAGGCCCTGAAAGCTCATTATTCGCCATTGAAGGATGGCATATGTAAGTACTAAAAAATATTTCTTCTGTCTGCTTTCCAGGAATGATTAAATCAGAATAAGTTAAGCTACCCCTTGTGAAAGCAGAGTTAATATAAGCATAATAATTTTTATCTTTTAATTTTTTTCTATCATTATCGCTTATGCAAAAACCCCAATTACTATTGTAATATGAGGTCACATAGGGAATAGCATCAGGGTAATCTGGCAATGAATATAAATGGCAATTTAGTTCCTCCAATGTTATTTTTTTATCTATTGGCCTACTGTAACCTAATAAGTGCAGATTATTGTCTTTGAAATCAATAATTGTATTCCCTTTCAGATCTTTTATAAATGCAGACTCAACATTCCACTCATCAGGAATAACCCAATCCTCAACAACCTCCCCTGAGGAAATTTCATGAATTGACAAACTTGGAATGTGTCCATTCTTAATTATTGAAATTGTTTTACGAACTCCATTTCCTGTAAGACTTCTTGGAATGCTAAATAGGGTTTTTATAAATTCGTATATTAATAATCCCGTCACATCAAACCTTCTTTGAGAAAACTATTAAAAAAAATAAAAAAATCGTTCTAAAAATTTTCATGTGAATCTTTGTGCCAATCCCAAAACGAGAAACACCTTCTCTTTTTTTTGTTTCTATAGCAAGTTCAGATAAATGCAAATTATCTCTAATCGCATAAGCAAGAAGCTCAGTTCCAATCATTTTTTTACTATCAAAAAAACCATATTTTTTATAAACAGTACTTGAATATCCTTTCATACCACACAATGGATCATTAACGCTGGGAGATATAAAACTAGTTAGAACTCCAAAAAAACTTTCTATTGATCTATTTTTTTTTTGCCTACATCCTAATACTACATCAAAACCTAGTTGTAATTGTTCTAAAAATTTTGGAATACTTGTTGGATCAAGCTCACCATCAGCATCAATTGTAATGATATATTTATATTTTTTATTAATTGCAAAATTCATTCCAGAGTTAATTGAATCTTCGTATCCCATGTTTCTAACATGAGAAATTATAGAAACTGAAGCTGACTGAATGGTTTTCAAAGTTGAATCTGATGAGCCATCGTTTACTACGACGACACTTCCAAATTCTTGAACATTTGAAATTACATCCAAAATTGTTTCATTTTCGTTATATGCTGGAATCACTATTGCTAAAGAACTATTTTTCATGTCATTTTGATGCATTTGTTAAAAACAAATGTTATTAATAAAATATATATCTGACAATTAAGTACTGAAATTTTATTTATTAACTTTATTTACAGTTTCAATTAATATCGCTCAGCAAAAAACAATCTCCTGCCATAACATTTCTTGGTGCTGAGTTGCCTGTTAGTTTGTCAACAAAATATGGTGGCAAAGCATTTTTGGGACAGGGCCTTAAAAACTCTAAATCCTCCATTTGAATTATAGAGCCTTGAGGTATATTTTTTTTTGCACGTATAGACCTCCTTTGTAATTCAACAGTTTCTTTCTCATTATCTTCAACTTTTTTTAAACTTCCTCCTAGTGCGTTTTCAAGCTCTCTAGTTCGACTAACCATATCTTTCCAGGTGTTAAAATTCATTGAGAATTTGTGATCGGGTCCTTCTCTTTCATTATTGTCTGTAAAGTGTTTTTCAATAACTCTTGCTCCTAAAGCAATTGCACCCAGAACTGAAGCATGTCCAGGAGTATGATCTGATAAACCAAGTATAGCTTCAGGATAGATTTTTTTATACTCTTTTAAAACATTCAAATTTATATACTTAAAATTATCCAAAGATGCGGTATAGTTCGTGTTGCACTGCATTAAAACTACACTTTGAGTATGTTTCATTATTGTATTCATGGCTAAACGCACTTCATCCAGATTCGAGGCCCCTGTAGCTAGTAAAACTGGTTTTTTCTTAGAGGCGATATAGTCAACAATTTCAAGCCATGTAATGTCTCCAGAGCCAATTTTATAAGCGCTTAAAAAAGAATCAACCTGATCAACGAGGTTAATTGAATATGGTGAAGTTAAGAATGCTATTCCTGCTTTGTCGCAAGTTTCTTTGAGTATTGGGCTCCAATCTAAACTTAATGAGGCATCTTGATAGACTTCAAATACACTTTTTTTCCATTTTGCCTGATGAGATTTCTGATCACCCAGCGTTTTAAAACCAAAATCACTAACAATGGTTTCAGCTGAAAAGTGCTGAAATTTAGCTGCATCTGCTCCAGCTTCGGAACACAAATAAATAAGTTCTTTAGCTCTCTCAATATCTCCATCATGATTTGCAGCAACATCTGCAATAAAATATGTAGGGTGATTTTCTCCTATGGTTTTTGCCTGTATTTGAATTTCTTTCATTATTTTCTCCACAAATTATAAAAATCCTTTTGTCAATTACCCTGAATTCTTTTATACCAGCCATTATCATACTGAACTTTCATTAGCTTAATTGCATCATAGGAGCTAACATCAAAATCCAATATTGACTTCAGTTTAGAGCTAGATAAACCCATATTTTTTGGCCTTTCTGCCTCTAATGAAATATCATCAATACTGATTTTTCTAATTTTCTCTTTAGAGAAATTAAAAATTTCAGCCATTTTGATTCCAAACTCATACTTTGACAAACAATCCCTACTTGAACAATGAAACAAACCAGTTAGTTTAGTATCAATAATTCTATTAATAATTTGAGATAATTCAATGACATGTATTGGTGAAAACTTCACATCAGTAAAAAGTGGAAGTTGTTCTTTATTTATAAGTCCATTAAGGATCCATTCAGCAAAAGAACTTTTACCAAATACATTCCAGCCAACAATATTAGTGCGTATAACTAACCCATTTTCAATTGACAATACTGGGTTTTCCCCTAATAGTTTAGTTTTTGCATATATATTTAATGGATTTACTTTATCAGATTCTGTATATTCTCCAGATTTAGTTCCATCAAAGACAGAATCAGTTGAGATATAAATAAGCTTTTTTTTGTCTTCATCTAATAATTTTGCTAAGTTTGCTGTTGACTCATAATGCAGCTTAGTTGCATAATCTTGATTTTTTTCACACATATCAACATTCACCATTGCCGCACAATGGACTACAACATCAGGGCATGTGTAATTTAACCATCTAGATAATTTATTTAAATTTGTGATGTCAAAACAGTCCCAGCAAACACCCTCTAATTGATAACCCATTACTCTAGAAGTAGCAAAAACTTTATGATTTTTACTTAGTTTTGCAATTAATGCTGTTCCAAGCATTCCACTAGCTCCAGTAATGCCTATTCTCATTGCAACCCCATAGGTGAAGTATTATTAAAATGCATTAAATAGTCTTATTAAAAACGTCTTAATATAAATTATGATCTAATCAAAGTATTCAAGAGTGGATCTTAAAATATCAATCTGATTTTCTAGCTCATATTTATCAAAATAATTTGTCTTAAATTGTTTAATTAATGGCTGAATCTTTTCTGCATTAGGGCATAAATTATTATTATCAGTCAAGTGAATTAATTTTTTTCGTTGTCTAAATAATTTACTTTTGAAAAGAGGCTCGTTATAAGTTAACTGCCAAGCCCCATAATAATTATCGCCACCTTTTTTTAGATACTCTTTTCTAAATACATCCCATGAAATGCACTCAGTGTCTAATTTACAAGCAAATGTCCAGTATGATGACTCATATTCTTTTCCAATTTTTTGAGACTTAAACCACTCAAAACCATCAATCGCACTTTCAAAAAGTTTTCCAGCCTCTTTTCTTGGCTTTATCAGCTCTTCTGCACGCTCAGTTTGAGCTAATGCAACTGCACAATTTAATTCGCTCATTCTGTAGTTCCATCCAATATAATCATGTCTTTCAAATGAGGGATGCTGAATTTCATCTTTGCTAATCCTTGCTTTATTAGCACCTATATTTTTATAACCTAGCCCACCAGACTTCCTAATCCTTATTGCAAGCTGTTCATCATTTGTGGTAACTATCCCACCTTCACCAGCAGTAAGATGCTTTGAACTTTGAAAACTAAAGCTTGCTGCATGACCTAATGTCCCGACTAATCGTCCTTTATAATAAGACAAAAAAGCTTCAGCATTGTCCTCAATAACAATTAGGTTATTTTTTTTAGCAATTTTGATTATTGGGTCCATATCTGGCGATAGACCGTATAGCGCTACTGTAATAATTGCTCTTGTTCTGGAGGTAATTTTTTCCTCTATACTCTTAGCATCAATAACAAAAGTATCAATATCAATATCAGCAAAAATTGGGGTTGCATTAGCATGCAAAACAGCTAAAGTTGTGGCAGACATAGTTAATGGTGGAACAATAACTTCATCTCCTAGACCAATTCCAGCAGCCTCAAGAACCGAATGCATAGTTGCTGTTCCATTCACATGACTTATAGCAAATTTAGATTCAAATTTTTTTGAAAATGCTTTTTCAAGCTTTGCCATATAAACAGCGCCTTTTGAGGTTTTAAATTGACTTCTTAAAACATCTAAGACATACTCTTCTTCCAATTCACTAATCCTTTTTAACATTTAATCCTCTTGTTTCGAATATAGATAACCTTCATTTCTGACAACATTTTTTTGAATTTCACTTATTTCAGGATGAGCACTCAATAAATTTAAAATATCTTGCATCAGAAATTGCTCTTTTTTACTTCGCATTTTTTGAAAAACAGCTCTCGCAAACTCTAAATCCTCAAAATAATCTATAGTCCATCGTAAATGACTCAAGTTTTCTTTATATTTAAAATTAAATAGGGAAAATTTTTCACTATTTTTCCAAATATAAGGTGTCACATGTTCTTTCTCGGATACTAATAATGCTTCGTTGAATGCAACTTCTAATGATTTAAATTTAAAGACTTCTATATCAATTCCCTCTGGATACGTTGGCTCAATTGTATTGCTCACATAATCATAATTATTATTTTTTAACAAATTAATTGCATGACAAATTACCAAGGGATCCTTAAATGGATCATCAGCTGTCACTCGAACAACGACGTCTGCAGCATGGGCCTTTGCACAATAATAATAACGCTCAAGAACATTTAACTCACTACCACGAAAATAGTTAACCTCTTTACTTTTACACCATTCAACTAGCCTATCATCTGAAACACTATGCGATGTAGCAACAACTATATTACTAATTATTTTTATAGGTTTTATCCGCTTTAAAACTCTTTCAATTAATGGTTCACCATCTAAGTCAGCTAAAACTTTATCTTTGAGACGGCTTGAGTTACATCGCGCCTGAATAATTGCAACAATATTCACTAATTGAGTCTCCAATAAGATGGATTAATTAGATTATTATCATCAATTATCAAATGCTTATCATCTGAAGGAGGAAACTCATTACTCACAGATAAAATCTCCTCTAACTGTTTTAAATTTTCGATGCCAACTATTATCTTATCTATTTCCTTACATGAATGTACAAAATTAAGGCATGCCTCTAGTGGCTTTTGATTTGTATCTTTAGTCCATTTTTCGAATTTATCAAAGTGGTGCTTCCACTTATCAAAATAGTTGTTTCTTTTATCAGCGGAAAGCAATAGAAGTCCTTGTAAGAATACAGATCTCACATGAATCTCGATTCCTAAATTATTCAATTTGTCAATCCAACCAGAAGTTTTTAATCTTCTGTCAAAAATATTGAATGGAGCTTGAACAATATCAATATTTATATCATTATCAGCTAATATATCTAACTCTCTTGGGCTATATATAGAGACTCCTATTTTATTAATGATTTGATCTTGTTTAAGTTCTTGCAAATAGCTATAGAGACTATCCCCCATAATTCCTAAAAAATCACTAGATTTATGGAGTAAGAGTCCATACAACTCATCAACATTTAATTTTTTTATTGAGCTATTTATTTTATTTTCAACCCACTTCTTATTGCCTTCTTTTCCTTGAGGCAATGGCGGCAATTTTGTAATAACATTAAAATTTCTAACTCCAATTCTTCCCAATATAGCTTCACTTCCCCCATAAATCATTGCTGTATCAATTGTATTTATGTTGTTATTTTTCGCCTTAGTCAAAACATCCACCACGTGACTTTCTTTAACTTGGCCAAAGTAATTTGATATCCCATAGTCTAATCCAAATTGTGCAGTACCTAATGCAAGCCTACCACCCTTTTTCGATTCATTTATCATGGACAATTTAAAAATTAAAATCCTTCTAAGTTGAGAAGTGAATTAATATCTCTGATCTCCTCTACAGATAAAAAATGTTTATTATTTTCAGAGTTATATTCAAATCCTTGCTCAACTTTGACACTCTTCTCACCTAGGAGATTAGTTGAATAGTCTATACAAATGTCATTAAAACTAAATGATGGTTCAATAATGTAATGATCTGAGAACTCTAGAGTTAAATGAGAGTCATCTTTTGGACACATTACCTCATGTAATTTCTCTCCTGGTCTTATTCCAATTATTTCTGTAGGTAGATTTGGAGCCATTGATTCTGCCAAATCAACTATGCGTATAGAAGGAATTTTTGGGATAAATATCTCACCTCCTTGCATTCGCTTTAAAGCATTAATTACAAAATTAACACCTTCATCTAAGGTAATCCAAAATCTTGTCATTGCATTATCAGTTATTGGAATAGCGAGTGCATTTTCTTTAATCAACTTCATAAAGAAAGGGACTACAGAGCCTCTTGAACCAACAACATTACCATAACGAACTACTGAAAATTTTGTTTTTCTATCTCCTTTTATATTATTTGCAGCTACAAATAATTTATCAGAAGTTAGTTTTGTTGCTCCATAAAGATTAATTGGGGCTGCAGCTTTATCAGTTGAAAGTGCAACTACGCTCTCAACATTATTTGCTAATGCAGCTTTTATAACATTTTCTCCTCCATTAACATTGGTTTTTACACACTCCATAGGATTAAATTCTGCTGCAGGTACTTGTTTTAGAGCTGCTGCATGGATAATAATATCAATACCTCTTGTGGCCTCTAAAAGTCTCTCACGATCCCTTACATCTCCGAGAAAGAAGCGCATACAAGTTGATTTAAATTCAGCTTGCATTTCAAACTGCTTCAACTCATCTCTTGAAAAAACAACAATTTTATTTGGCTTATAATCTTTTAAAATCTTCCTAATAAAGCTTTTACCAAATGATCCAGTCCCACCGGATATAAAAATATTTTTATTATCAAACATAATAAATTCCGTTAATTAATAGTTAGCCTACCATTGACTAGTTTTAAAACTTGATCACAGTTCTTTAATGCAGACATACTATGCGTTATTAAAATAATTGTAACCTTTCCACGTAATTCTTCAATATATTTCATTACTTCACTTTCTGTTTCTTTATCAAGTGCAGAGGTAGCTTCATCCATAAAAATAACATCTCTTCCTGCATATAAAGCCCTTGCAAGTGCAACCCTTTGTCTTTGACCACCAGAGAGCTTAACTCCAGCTTCACCGACTTGGCTATCAATATTCATTTCATTTTTAGCAAGAACATCTTGAAGTCTAGCCCCGCTAATTGCCAATTCAAGTTTCTGATAGTCTATAGCAGAATCGTCAACTCCAAGTGCAATATTTTTTTTAATAGAATTATTTATTAAAAATACATTTTGTGGAATAAAAGCACAGTTTTGCTGCCATGACGAAATAGATTCATTTTCATTTATTTCTATGTTGTTTAATAATAAACTGCCTTTAGAAGGTTTGAGCATTCCAATCATTATGTCCATTAAAGTTGATTTGCCAGAACCTGAAAGACCTGTGATAGCAATAAAGCTTCCTTTTTTAATATAAAGATTTATATCCTTAAGTTGATATTTTGTATGAGCCTGATAACGGTAAGAAACGTTTTTTAACTCCAAACTTGTAAAATTAATCGAATTATTTAATTGAACATCCTTTGGTTTATATGCTTGCTCATCTATTAAAGTTAGCTCATTGTAAAGAGAGTTTAGTGCAAAAGTCGCTGTCTTTATATTGGCAAGTCCTGAACCGATCGCGCTAAACGAAGGAACAAGACGAAGAGAACCAACGGCAAAAATACTCAAGAGAGCATAAATTGATTCAATTGGCTCTGATAGATAAATCATAAAAACCACTAGAGATGCAATAAAAACTGCCAGACTTGCTTCAACAGCATACCTAGAGATTAGGTGAAGAGAGCGTGTGATGACTCCAGCCTTACCAAATTCAATTACATTACTTTTAATTTCGTCACGAAAAAATTTTTCAACGCCAAGCAATCTGATCTCTCTAAAAGCACCGATAACATGATTAAGTTCTGTAATTAATGCCATTTCTTTGCTTGACATTATTTGGCCATGGTAGGTTAATCTAACCCTAATGAATTTGAAGTATATTACTAAAACTATTGTCATTAATAAAGCTGCTACAGAAACCAACAATAGGCTTGTAAAAGCCATTAGCAAAAAAATGCCAATAACCACAATTATTTCAATTGACATTCTAAGTGCGGGTACAAAAATGGAGTCAATAAAAAGCCCCACATGTGTATTTGCATTTACCACAATTTTGGAGCCTTCCCTGCTAGATATTTCTTCATAGCTGGCCTCCTGTGTAGATTTAATAATCTTTTCTACTATACTAGTTCTAATCTCATAACCCAATGAAAGTATTTTTCTTTGAACAAAAAATGCAATAAAACCTTTAATGATAAAAGTTGAAGCAAGAGTTACTCCCATAAATATAATAATTACTTCATTCTTTACATTTCCCATTATGTTTAAAAACATAGGATAATCATCAACAATTATTCCTTTATGCCCAATCATGGCAACAAAAGGGCCAATTAAGCCAATCCCAATTACATCAATCACAGAAACAATAAGAAATAAGAAAAACATCAAGGGAAGACGATATTTAAAATCCCCTAGAATATATGCTATTTTATTTATTAATATTTTCATTTTTTTTGTAGAAAAAAATTTAATTTAACATAATGGAGCCCAAGCTAAACTTTAGCTTGATTAATAAGGTGCTCTCCTAGTCTCAAAGATAGAGCCACAATAGTAAAAGTTGGGTTGACAATTGAGGAGGTTGGAAATACAGAACTTCCTGCAATGTATAGATTATCAAAATCAAAACATTTCAAATTAGAATCTACCACGCCATTGCTTCGAGAAGTTGCCATCCTTGTAGTTCCAATATGGTGATTAATGGCATCATCTTGGTTAAAGATTTCTTTACTACTTAAATCATCAGAGGCTTTAACCACTCCAACTTTTTTAAGCGCTGACTCCCTTCCAACAGCTTTAACCGCTTCTAATACAGTTTTCATTTCTTTTTCGCTGACAGAATCCCAAAATATCTCCACTTGTTTTTTTCCATGAAGATCTAAAGAATTAGCTAAAGAAATATAATTCTCTAATCTTGGTTCTTGCTCAATCGCAACATCGATAGTCCATTCTTTTGCATTAATATTTATACCAAAGAGTTTACGTTTCACTCTGTCTGCAAAATATTTTAATTCATTTATATTCTTGCCAATAATTGAAGCAATATTCTTATCCTCTTTATTGCCTGGAGGGGATGGTCTAATACTAATATTATGTCTCAATACGCCATTTATTTGTCTTTCTTTGAGGTTCATTTCAAATCCAAAGTCTTTTTTTAAGGTTTGATTTTTAGAGTTCTTTTTTGAGGCACTTTTATTTAAAACAATTCTAGCTGAATTCGTAAATGCAGGATGACTCATAAAGCAAGTACCAAGAAATTTATTAATTTTAAAATTCTCATTAAGTGAGGAGTTTAATAAAATTCTTGGATTTTCAATTGCCCCTGCACAAAGTATTACAGTTTTAGCCTTAATATAAGATTCTTTTCCAGAATAGGATTTTATAACGACTTTTTCGATTGAACGATTTTTATCCTGAATTAAATCAATAACGGTTGCATTTGTAATTAAAGCAAAATTATTAGAATCGATTATTATATTTTTATACCTATTTGTTAAATCTCTACTTTCTAAAGGGGACCTTTGATAATTTACCCCACTGAGGATAGAGTCATTTTTTGCAAAACTTGGAAACTTTGAAGCCAAATAAGCTTCATTTTTCCAATCATCATTAAAAAAATTTTCATAATCGAGGTCTAAAATTTTTGACGCTTCTTTATAATACTTTTCCAAGTCAGAATAAAAGATTGGCCAACCTCCATATCTAGTATCTTCATTCTTAAATTCAGATGGGTCTATTGGACGACAAACGCCCGCCCATACTTTTCCAGCACCACCAAAGCATCTCAAACGAGAATTCACTAGGTCTAAAGCTCTTTTTCCTCTGCTATAGCCTTTATTTAATTCCTGATATTTATTATTTGGACTAATATCACCAGACTCCAATATTACAAAATTAATATCTGCATCTACAAGCTTAGATGCTATGGAAATACCAGCAGGGCCGGATCCAATTATACAAACGTCAAAATCAAGAGATTCTTCATTAACATCTTGCAAGTCCTTATGCATAATATTCCTTTGCGAGATAAAGCATAACTTCTGTTTTTGAAATAATTACACCATTAATTATGTCAACATTATTTTCTTGATAATCTTTCTCAATAAGGCCCAAAATATGTTTAGATAGTTCTGCTGTGTCTCTGGAAATTGGAAGAGCAATCAACCATTCATCTAATTTATAAGTACCTTCATATAATGAAACTTGGAATGGATTTTGAATAGCTTCAATTATCCTCTCAAAGCTATTTTGCTTTGCATTTACAATAGAATATGGAGAAAAAGCTAATGCAAAAAAAGATACAAATTGTCTTCTACTAATTTCCATTATCTTTTATTCTTCAAATATAGCAATATGATTCAAGATTAAAAACAAAAATATTCATTTATCTTTAATTAAATCAGCAATTGACTGTATAGAATCAAATTTTTCAATATTATCTTGAGTTACTGGCAAATCATACAACAATTCTACTTCAGATATTATTGCCATATAGGCTAAAGAATCCCATTGCGCAAGATTCTTTGTTGAAGAATCTCGATTGACTTTATTGCTTCGAACAGTCTTTTTTACAATCTCGATAAGGTCTTGAATAATTTTTTCTTTATCGTTTACCATTTAAGTTGCCTATATTTATGATGTTTATATTTTTTTCATTTATGTATTTAATGTGATTTTCGTCCAATAAAATAACTTTATTAATATCTTGATTGGTAAATTCCTTATAAGAAAAAACTGGAATCTTTCCATCACAAATAAATCTTCCCCATTTTTTTTCATTATTATCAATTGCACATGATATCTTTTCAATAAGAAATGGGAAGTTATATAAAAATAGAGTAGTAGATCCACCTGCTCCAAAAATTGCTACTTTTTCATCCTCAAAAGTTTTAGTTATTTCTTTAAGCTTTTTATATATTTTTTCAATATTCGAGTCTAATAAATTTATGAGATTCATACTATGGTTTTTATGGTTTTCAGTTTTCTTTTTGATGCCCAAATTAAATTCAGCCAAAAGAACATCTTTTTTTTTGTGAAAACGAACACAATTAAAACCGTGTCTTGACATCATTGTCGTTAGTGATTTTTCACTGAATAAACTAATATGCATATGAAATAGTGTATAAAAAGGAATCTTTTGACACTCATAACCGAAGTTTGGAACTTCAATAAATAAACTTCCATTTTTTTTTAATAAGCCTTTAATCTTTTTTAACGCCATACTTGGATTATTAAAATGCTCTAGAACATGAAACATACAGATAAAGTCAAACCTTTTTTCTGTAATCTCTATGTTGTTGAAATCGCCAATAAATGAGCCAGATAATATTGAGTCTACACTTTTGTCTATAGTAAAGTCTGCAACCCACTTTTCGGTATTTTTTGGAAGAGCCTGAACAAAAGAATTACGACCACCTCCAATTTCTAATATTTTTTTATTAGCAAATTTGTTTTTTTCACCATCAGAAATTAATTCATATCGAATTTGATTTTGAGCAACATTATCAATATTAAATGCCTCATCACGATAAATTTGAGAAATAGTTTTTGAGTCCAAGTTTTGTAACTGCATATAGCCACAGTGATTACATACAAATAATTCTATATCTTTAAATTTAGTAGTCTCAGTTCTTTGTAGTGGCCATATATATAAGGGAAAACTCTTTCTTTTTGCAGTTAAAGTTAATGAATCTGAATTACATGAACGGCAATTTGAAAGCATTTTTACAATTTTTAGTAAATTAAAGACAAGTTATGATGTAATTTGTTAAATCAAAAAACCGATTGGCTGAGTTTTCATTATCAAAGTATGCATTTAAATAAACTTCATTACCCCTAATACTGCTATTTTCTTTAATAATTACTGATGAAAATTTTGAATTTTGATGTACTTCTGGACCCATGTCTTTTTCTTCAATGGCATAAAGGTCTTTTAATCTTCCATTTTTACATTCGTTATCTAATAAACTCCAAAAATCCTCATTAGGGGTTTTTTTAAGACTGTAACGATAATCAATTATAGATACCCCGGTGTATGGAATAAGTGTATAGTTAACATTAAAGTTATTGTCTGATATGAATTCTAATAATTTTGGTGCTACTTTAGACAATGTGCATCCTTTTCTTTTAATTGGAACACGAGGAAGCCCAGGTGTTTCAATAGAGCCGTTAAGTAGCTGATATTCAGGAACGTTATGTATTACATTAATATCAGAAGTATTTATAGAAAATAAATCATGAATACAACTTGTTAATGCGACATATGCATTAACTGTACAGGATCCATATGAAATTACATCCATTTTAGGTGTATATTCAAAATGGTTGTAGCCATAAACCAATGTTTTGTCTGCATTAAGAGAAGTAGCAGAAATTAAGACTTTTGATGTGTTACCAACCTTAAAGACTCTTGCTAAATTTGCATCAGTAAATTGCCCTGAACACTCTAGAAAGAGATCTGGCAAACCAAGCCAGGAAATATCATTAGAGCTATTGTTAGTAAATAAAATCCTATGGGTGTCATTAAAAACCAAATAATCAACGTCTCGCTTAACATCAAATTTTTCATAAATTTTAACAAATGGATCATTCATTATGATTTCATAAGCTTTATCAATAGTTAATAAATCATCATTAATATATTTCAAATCAAAATTACTTTTCTCAATTGATTCTAGATAATAATTTAGAAGGTGCAATCCAAACCTGCCAAAACCATTTACTCCACAAATTTTTTTAATCATTATTTGTCCTTTGTTAAATTAATTTAGATAAATGAAATTGAGATTGCTCTATATCAAATATATTTTCAAAAATTTTAATCTTCCTATCTTTTTGCATCTCAATATCCAAACCAAGCAACATGGAAAGGTTATCCAAATATTTGATCATTTGAGTATCTGTGCCATGACTATTAAAAACTGATAGCCTTTGAATAGAATTAAGCTTTAAAAGCTTATTTTCTGGTTCAACTTCATCTTCTCTGGTAGCAACAACCCTATTCTCTTCAAATTCAACAAGATAATCATCTATCACTAGTAAATCCATACAGCCTTCCAAAAGGTGCTCAACCGCTTGTCTAGGAGTTGATATGGTTGCTATGCCATGCCTATTAAAACTAGTATTTAAAAGTACTGGAATGCCAGTTAACTTCTTGAACTCATCTATAAGATTCCAATATAGCAGATTTTCGGATTTCCTAACTACATGAACTCTTGAAGAGCCATCTACATGAACTGCAGATGGAACTTTATCTCTCATTGATTCTTTTATATCAAAAGCGATTTGCATATAAGGGGAATAATGTCTTTGCTGAACCCAATCACTGTATGCCTCTTCTAATATTGATGGAGCATATGGCATAAACCAATCACGTTTTTTTAATAATTGATTAATTTTTTCTTTTGACTCCATATTCCTAGGATCTGCAACTAATGATCGTGCACCTAGCGATCTTGGGCCAAATTCAGCTCTACCTTGAAACCAGCCAACAGTTTTTCCCTGACTAAGTTTTTTAGCAACAATCTTTGTAATATTTTTATGCCTAGAATAAATTAAACGATGCCTATCTAAAACTTCTCTTACCTCAGAATTTGAAAAAGAAACGCCTAAATAGCTTGTAAGAATATTTGATGCTTTATATTTTTGATTCCCTCTATATTTAATATGCAGAGCGGCGCCTAAAGATAAACCTGAGTCTGATGGAGCAGATGGAAAATATACATTTTCAAAACCAGCACTTAATAAAGCTTTATTAAGTGCAACATTTTGAAATAAACCTCCACTAAATACTATATTGGATTTATCGGTTTCCTTTCTGAGAAGTTTTACTAAATTAACAACAGATTCCTGCAAAATATTTTCACCCGTTGCTGCAATATCATGGGGAAGATGCTCAATACACTCTCTGAGAATATTAGTATCACTTGGGAATTGGCTAAATATTTTAGTTCTATCATAAGCATCTGCCTTTACTTTACTAATATTTATAGCGGTTTTAGCAAAACGTTTTCTATAAAATTTCACTCCATTTTCTACACTAGTATGAATTAAGTTATTTAATTTTTCTTTTAAAACGGGTTGAACTTGACCATAGGAAGCTAAGCCAGATGTTTTACCATTATCATCGCCTGAAAAACCTATTGCATCAGTTAAAAAAGAATGGAAGTTTGCTATCGTGTCAATACCTGAGGATTCAAATTTAACATCAAAATTATTATTCTCAAATTCTCCAAAAACGTAACCACGTTGATCACCAAAATCTCCCCCACCATCCATACATAAAAATGCACAATCGCTGAATCCTGAACCATAAACTGCAAGTGATGCATGACTTATCTGATGATCTATAAAAACAACATGCTCATCAAACCATTTTTGAAAATCATTACGATCTCCTTCATAAGCTTTAAAATACCAACTAAAGAGCAAATAAAAATTGTCAAAATTCACTTCATCTTTAGGAGTTGGAAAGACCCACTTTTCAACTTGATTTGGCCTTATATCAAGTTCTTTAAAGCCTAACATTAATGATCGCTCAGGAAACTTTGGAGTACCATCATTTTTAACCGAGGTCAACTTGCCTTCTTCATATGAATAAATCTTATTACCTGCAATAAGACTAGAATTAAATTCGTGTCTGTCTTGGGCATCAAATGGGCAAGGATACATTGAAGCAATTATCATATTTTGTTAGGTAAAGAATATTTAAATTAATAGTGCATTTTAAACTACTTTCAAACTAATACATTTTGTTTGATATTATCTAATATTTTTTAATAAGCAATTGTCATATTTCTTTAATAATCATTTAATCTTAAAAATTATTTTTAGAAAAATAAAGATAATTCTTTCAATCTTATAAGCTCAATTATTTTTAACTGATGCAATAGGTTTTTCTGGTTGAAAACTTTCTAGACTTCTTGCTTTATAATAAATTAATAATAAAAAAGTGAAATTAACAAACGAAGTATTCATAAAGATAACAATACTTGAGGCGAAAATTGCATCTAAGAAGTAGAGATTCCTTCCATTGTAAAAGCTTATTAACAAAAAAGACCTAATCTGAACTATTAAAATATAAAATGTTATAAGTATCCCTAGCCAGCCCAAAGAAATCGTAAAGTCTAAATATGTATTATGGGGAGAAATGGTTGAATTATCTCCAATTTTGTTTTTCAAGTAAGCTTTTGCATATTCATAATCATTTTTAAAATCACCAGTTCGAATTAGTTCCTTTTTTGGCTCAATTAACTTTTGATTAAAAGGAATTTTTTCACTAGTCATCAATCTCACTTGAGACCCAGGGCCTCCGCCTATCGGTAGTGCTGCTTTCGTAATATTTATTCCTCTTACAAACAATACGTAGCGATCTAATGAGGAGGTATAGGACATAAAGTTTTTTCTATCAGAAAAATTCGACATTGAAAAATATACCAATGCAAGCATAAGAAATACCTTAAAGAGGAATGATATTTTTTTTAATACACTTTTTACTAGTGTTCTTGAATTAGCATATTTATATAAAACAAACACATTAAGAATAATGAAAGTCAATATTGAGGTCCTATCTTTTGTTTGAATAACTGCAAAACAAAAAAGTAGAAAAATAAAAAATATTTTGCTCCTAGATGATGGATTCAGATATAAAAAAGAACCATAACCCAATATTAAAAAAAAGCCCGTGAAAACGTATCCTGGAGTTAGTAGACTTGTAAAGCGATTGCCGGCCTCAAAATCTGAAATAAAAAAATTGATAGACTCTGGAAGAAGAAACGAAAAAAATGATTCAACAATCATAAAAAATGAAATATTTCTTATAAACATGATTGTTTTAATAATGTTATTTTTTGGAGTTTTCAAAACAACTAAATGGGCAAGAAGGGCAGACATAAAAACCGATAAACTCTTCCAATTCCAGAAATGAGGTAGATCCATAACATTAAGGTCAACTACCTTTGAAAAAAGAAAAACCAAGATAACGTATATCAAAATAATGTAATGAAAAGCTACTGCACTACTATTATTTTTAAAAAGAGAAGTTAATAGGTATACAACTGAGTAAGTTGCTGAAAAAATAAAAAAAAGATTGAAAGGTATATTGAATCTAGTGAGTATAGAACTAAAAATAAAAATAAAAATTAGCCCTTGAGCTCCCCATAATGCATTTATTTTCATAAATATAAAGGGGTTCTTAATTTCATTTTCATTTAAACCTTTGAAGAAAAATAAAACTTAATCCAATAAATTTTATCACTCCTATATATACTGTTCTATTATTTTCAGAATTTATATTAAGGATGAGTAATCTATGTGTGGAATTATTGGAGGGGTAACAAATCAAAATATTACACCACTCCTATTGTCAGGATTAAAAAACCTGGAATATAGAGGCTATGACTCTTCAGGTATTGTAGTTATATCAGACAAGAGGTTATTAGAACGTCAGAGAAGTGTTGGAAGAATAGCAAATTTAGAAAAAAAATTAATTATAAAAAATCTGCATGGTGAAATTGGCATAGCTCATACTAGATGGGCTACACATGGCAAGCCATCGGATGAAAATGCACATCCCCATATTTCTAACTCAATTAGTATCGTCCACAATGGAATTATTGAAAATTATGTAAATCTTAAGAATCAGCTAATAACTAAGGGCTATGAGTTTACTTCAGATACTGACAGCGAGATTATTGCTCATTCAATAGATTTTGCAATGAAAACATGCAAATCCCTTACTTCTGCAGTACAAAAAGTAGTTAAAACTCTTGAGGGCTCATATGGTCTAGGAGTTATTTCATCTAACTTCCCAAATAAAATTATTGCTGCCAGAAAAGGGTCACCATTAATAATTGGTGTTGGGAAAAAAGGAAATTATATTTCCTCTGATCAGATGGCGCTACTTTCTGAAACCAATAAGTTTATTTTTCTTGAAGATCATGACATAGCGGAAATTAAAATAGATCAAATCAAAATTTTTGATATGAATAGCAATCAAGTAGAGCGTCCAATTGTAATTTCAAATATTAAAGCTGGTGAAGTTGATAAAGGGAAATATAGTCATTTCATGCAAAAAGAAATTTTCGAACAGCCTCAAGCAATTAGAGATACATTGGAATCTAGAATTACAAACGATAAAGTTAACTGTTCAGCATTTGGGCATAATGCAGAAAAAATCTTTAAATCAATAAAACATATACAAATTGTAGCCTGTGGGACTAGTTTTAATGCAGGATTGGTTGCAAAGTACTGGTTTGAAGATATATCAAAAATCCCATGCAATGTTGAAGTAGCTAGCGAATATCGCTATCGTCGACCAATTCTTTTAGATAAAACACTTTTTATAACCTTATCACAAAGTGGAGAGACTGCTGATACAATTGAGGCTTTAAAATCAGCAAAAAAATTAAATAGGTCTATAAACTCTCTTTGTATTTGTAATGCAGCAGAATCAAGCTTATCAAGAATTTCTGATTTAGTTTTTTTAACCCATGCTGGCCCCGAAATTGGTGTTGCAAGCACAAAGTCTTTCACAACGCAATTGGTTGCTATGGCTTTACTAGTTTGCTCTATTGGAAAATTAAAAAATACAATTGATGTGGATAGTGAAAATTTAATTGTTCAAGGCTTAAAGAAGTTGCCAGGTCTAGTTAATGATGCCCTACTTTCAGATAGTGCAATTAAGTCACTAGCTAAAAGCTTTAAAGATAAAACTAGCTCACTTTTTTTGGGAAGGGGAACAATGTATGCAATTGCATTGGAAGGAGCATTAAAACTCAAAGAAATAAGTTATATTCATGCTGAAGCATATCCTGCAGGAGAGTTAAAACATGGCCCAATTGCTTTAATTGATGAAGATATGCCAGTAGTTGCTGTTGCTCCAAATGATGAACTTTTAGTAAAACTAAAATCAAACTTAAATGAGGTCAAATCTAGAGGCTCGCAAATGATTGTTTTTGAAGACGAAAAGTCAAATATAAAGTCTTTAGATTCAATGAAAGTTTTTCAAGTTACTTCTAATTTGGGAAGAATAACAGCTCCGATAATTTTCACAATTCCTTTACAATTGTTAAGTTATCACGTAGCACTGGTAAAAGGAACTGATGTTGATAAACCAAGGAATTTAGCAAAATCTGTTACTGTTGAATAGTTTTTAAGTTGGCTATTAACTTATGGATCTCATTAATTTGAATTTAATTCTGCTTCAACAGAATCTAATTCTGCTTCAACAGAATCTAATTCTGCCTTAATAGATTTCATCATTCTCGAGTTATTGTTGATTGAGTTGGGATGGTTTATTGATATCTTAACTTTTGTTTCTGAAATACTTAATAAACTTTTTTTACCTGTGGATATTTCAACAGTAGCAATTCTGTCATCTTTATTGAAGACCAGCAATACTTTTTCAGATATTGTAGACGATGCTAACATCCAATTTGATGAACTTCCTGTTTCAGTAAAATGATTTATTAACTCTACTGGACTGGACGAACTGAATAATATAATTTGTCCAGCCCACATATCACCACTGCCTAAAATAACAGTATTATCCATTTGAATTTCTGAGTCTGCTGGCAATGGAAAGTCATAAAGTGCATAATCAATTAAAATTTGAGTTTGTTTTTGACTTTCTTGAGCATTATTTGAACAACTTGCTAAAAAAAATGTAAAAAACATTGCAGATACAAATTTAATCACCTTAATATCCATATTTACATATAGTTTATCATAAACAATAATTTCAAACAATTTGATAATATTGCGAGATTTTGCATGCAATACTAGATTTATAAAATCAACTAATATAAATTCAGTCTTAATCCTATATTTACTTATAATATCTTCATATTGAAATATAATTTAAAGAGATGTCCTTAAAAAGTCAGATTCACAAATCATCTTCAAATAAGGCTTTTGGAATTTTATTTTCAATAATTTTTCTCCTAATTGGCCTATATCCACTACTTTATTCCAAATCTTATAATATATGGGCAATACTTATTTCAATTATTTTATTCCTACTGGCGTTTATAGCTCCTAAATCTTTGACTATGCCAAACAAGTTATGGACTAAATTTGGTTTATTACTTGGCTCAATTTCTACTCCAATTATAATTTTTTTAATATATTTTTTAATTGTTGTACCAACTGGTCTGATTTTTAAAATTCTGAGAAAGGATTTAATAAATATGAATTTAAATAGAAACTTAAAATCATACTGGATAAAAAGAGAGGAGCCATTGGGCTCTATGAAAAAACAATTTTAGGAGAAGTGAAATTAGATTTATAAAAGAACTAATCGATTTTATCTTTACTAGAAAAAAATTCTGGCTACTTCCTACTATTATTGTAATGGCATTATTTGGTTCGTTAATAATTATAGGCCAAGGATCGGTTATTGCTCCATTCATCTACACAATATTTTAAGTAGTGACAGCCATACTAGGAATTTCGGCTTTCTATCATGATAGTGCTGCAACAATAATAGTAGATGGAAAAATAATTGCAGCAGCTCAAGAAGATAGGTTTTCAAGAATCAAAAATGATTCATCATATCCAAAGAATGCAATAGAATATTGCCTTTCAGAAGCAAAATTAACTTTTGAAAAATTAGACTTTATTGCATTTTATGACAAACCATTTTTAAAGTTTGAAAGATTATTAGAAACTTATATTGCGTATGCTCCTAAGGGCTTTAAATCGTTCAGAAAAGCAATCCCAATTTGGCTAAAAGAAAAATTATTTCTTAAAGAATTCATGCTGAAAGAAATTAGAAAAAATTTTCAGGATTTCGACCCAAATAAACTTATGTTTAGCGAGCATCATTTTAGTCATGCAGCTAGTGCGTTTTATGCGTCACCTTTTGAAGAAGCAGTTATTCTTACAATTGATGGTGTTGGAGAATGGGCTACTACATCTGTTGCTATTGGAAAGGGCAATAAAATTGATATTATTAAAGAAATTCACTTTCCTCATTCTTTAGGTTTACTATACTCAGCATTCACATATTATTTAGGCTTCAAAGTAAATAGTGGTGAATATAAGCTTATGGGGTTAGCGCCATATGGCATCCCAGTCTATAAAGAATTGATAATGGAAAAATTGATTGATTTAAAAGAAGATGGATCTTTTAGATTAGATCAATCATATTTTAACTTTGCCACTGGTTTGACAATGACTAACCAAAAGTTTGATGATCTTTTTGGGGCATCTGTTAGAACTTCTGACAAAGATGAATTAACTCAATTTCATATGGATATTGCTTGTTCTATACAAAAGGTTCTCGAAGAAATTGTCCTTAGAATAACTAGATCATTATCACAAGAATATGATATACGAAATTTATGTATGGCTGGTGGTGTGGCTTTAAATTGTGTTGCTAATGGAAAAATACTAAAAGATGATTATTTTGAGAATATTTGGATTCAGCCTGCTTCTGGTGACGCTGGTGGAGCTTTAGGAAGTGCACTTGCAGTATGGCATAAAGAGCTTGATATGCCAAGAAACTTTATAAATACAGATTCTATGCAAGGCTCATTCCTTGGCCCATCATTTAGGCAAAATTATATAGAAGAGGAGCTTTTAAATCTCGGAGCAATTTTTGAAGTTTTTACTGAAAATCAAATCCTTCAAAAATCTGCCAATGCTCTTAAAGAAGGTATGGTTATGGGATGGTTCCAAAATAGAATGGAGTTTGGGCCGCGTGCGCTTGGCAATAGGTCAATTCTTGGCGACCCACGCTCTGAACAAATGCAAAGAATTATCAATTTAAAAATAAAGTTTCGAGAAAGCTTTAGACCATTTGCACCTTCTATTCTAAGGGATGATTTATCAGAATGGTTTAACTTGGATTGTGATAGCCCTTATATGCTCTTAGTTGGCGAAGTAAATAATAACAAAAAAATAGAAATAACTAAGGACCAAAAATCATTAACTGGGATAGATAAATTAAAAATTAAAAGGTCGAGCATACCCGCGGTTACTCATGTGGATTATTCAGCGAGAATTCAAACTGTTCATAAAGAGACTAATTCAAAGTATTTCAAACTATTAAAGACTTTTAAAGAAAAAACGGGCTGTCCAATTCTAATTAATACTTCTTTCAATGTAAGAGGTGAGCCAATAGTTTGCTCTCCAAAAGATGCATTTGATTGCTTCATGGGGACAGATCTTGATTTACTTGTGATTGGTAATTGCATACTTCGAAAACAAGATCAAAAAATTTCAAAAGAAAATAATTACAAAAATCAATTTGCTGATGATTAGTTTTAAAGTCTTCGTTATTAAATTACTTAATTTAATACTTATTATTTTATACACGGTATTTGTAGTTCTTATTTCATCTGAAATTATTGTTAGAAACTCGTACAATTGGATTCCAGAAAATTTAATTGAATATCTTTCACCAGGTGCACAATCTAAAGTTATAAAAGAAAGAGGCCAAATACAAGATGATGACACACCGATATACCATTATCAACCTTTTCAGAAGTTGAATTACTATCCTCATATTAAGATTGACGAAAATGGCTTCAGAAATTCTGTATTCAATCAAAAAGAGGTAGACACAATTTTGCTAGGAGATTCTCTCATTTTTGCAAGAGACTCTAAGAATGACTTAGGAGATTTGTTTCGTAGCAAAGGAATATCTTCTTTAAATTTATCTATTGGTGGTTATTCTCCTCAGCATTATAGAGATACTTATAAAAAATACGTCTTTGAGAAAGATATTAAACATAAAAATGTAATTATTAATATCTTTGTTGGTAATGACTTTTCAGATGCTTCCCGATATCCCTGGAAGTTAGAGCCAACGAAGTCAAAAGGAAATAAATATTTTCCCTGGATTATTAATTTAATAATTGGATCAGTTGAAATATATGGTAAATCCAAATACTATTACATGGATATTGTTGAAAGTATTCACAGAATAACCTTACCATACAAAGAAATAGGAATTAGGTATTTATGGTGGACACCTAAACCATCTGAAGAAGAATGGAATAAAACTGAATCAGCTATTAAAGAAATAGTTAGAATGGCTGGTAAAGCAAATTCCAAGGTCACTATTGTGATCATTCCATCTCCTGCATCTGTTTATGGATTGAAACTTCATAAGGACTTTTCTCCTCATGTTGAAAGTCACGAAAAAATTGTTAATAGGCTTAGAAAAACATTTAATCAAATTAATATTATTGATATTAATGACAGACTGGCTGAAGAAATCGAAAAAAAATTTCTTTACTCAGGTGAATCTGATGCACATTTTAATTCCTATGGAACAGAGTTCTTCTTCAATATCATCAAGTCTGAACTAAATATAGATGGGTAAAGTCTGATTCTAATATTGTTTTCTTAACCTATTCTTTATTTTTCATGGACAGCATTAATCAACAAATCAAATCATATCTTTCCTGTTACTGTATCCTTTATCATATGTATTAATATTCGTTTTACATTTTAAATGATTACAAAATGTCTTTTTCCTGCAGCTGGATTCGGCACCCGTTTTTTACCTGCAACAAAAGCAGTTCCAAAAGAAATGCTTCCAATTCTTAATAAACCCCTCCTACAATATGGTGTGGAAGAGGCTCTTGATGCAGGAATTTATAATATGGCAATAGTCACTGGAAAGGGTAAAAGAGCGATTGAAGATCATTTTGACAATGTATATGAACTTGAAATGCAACTTCAGGAGTCAAATAAAGAACATTACCTAAAAAAAATCAACCAGATAATTCAAAACTCAACTTTTACATATGTTCGTCAAAAGAGAATGCTTGGATTGGGAGATGCCATTCTATCGGGAGGAGCTTTAATTGGAAATCATTCTTTTGCAGTGATTCTTGCAGATGATTTTTGTGATGGATATGAAAGTGGTGTCATATCTCAACTGGTTGAAGTATATAAAAAATACAAATGCTCTATCGTTGCTATCGAGGAAATTCCATTGAATCAAACTAGTAATTATGGAATTATTGAGGGTGATTTAATAGGAAATACTAGAAATACATATCAAGTTACCCAGATGATTGAGAAGCCTGATGAAAAAAAAGCACCTAGTAATCTTGCAATAATTGGTAGATATATCTTAACTCCTGATATCTTTGAAGTAATTAAAAATACTCAACCAGATAAGAATGGAGAAATACAATTAACAGATGCTTTAAATTTTCAAGCGAAGCAGGGGAAAGTTATAGCGTTAAAATTTAAAGGATTACGCTTTGATTGTGGAAGTGTTAGGGGCTATTTAAAAGCAACCAACTATCTTGCAAGAAAAAAAGGATTTGACAGATAAGCAATGAATAACCATAACATAGACTTTAATAATAAAACAATTCTTATTACTGGCGGTGCAGGTTTTATAGGAAGTAACTTGGCGTTTTACCTCCAAGAGATGTTTCCTAAATCAAAAGTTACTATCTTCGATTGTTTTCGAAATAATGAAACCTTTCAAAACGGGAATTTAAAGAGCTTTGGTCATTATAAAAATTTAACAGGCTTCAAAGGTGATATTGTTTGTGGAAATCTTAATAATAAAGATGATTTAGCTTTACTCAATGACTATAAATTTGATTTCATTTTTCACCATGCTGCGATTTCAGATACCAGAGTTTATGACCAAGAAATTATAATGAGAACCAATATAAATTCTTTTTATGATTTACTCTCGATTGCAAAAAAAGATAGATCTGTAATGATTTATGCAAGCTCAGGAGCAACATATGGGAATCTACCTTCACCTCAAACTGTGGGCAATGAGAACCCAGAAAACCCCTATGGATACAGCAAGCTAATGATGGATCAAATAGCAAGTAATTACGCATTGGAAAATCCAGATTTAAAAATAGTTGGCTTAAGATTTTTTAATGTTTATGGTCCTCGAGAATTTTACAAAGCCCACACAGCATCTATGGTTATTCAGCTTGGTCATCAAATTTTAGATGGTAGACCACCTAGGTTATTTGAAAATTCATCTCAAATATTCCGAGATTTTATTTATGTAGATGACGTTGTTGAAGCTAATATAAAAGCTTGCAAATCAGAAATAAATGGCACATTTAATATTGGTACAGGTATTCCAAGAAGCTTTCAAGAAGTTGCGGATATCTTGCAACAAGAATTAAACACAAACTTTAGGACAGAATATTTCCCTAACCCATATAATGGATACCAAATTCATACTCAAGCAGATATCAATGAATCCAATCTTTATTTGGGATTCAGCCCGAATTTTTCTTTAGAGCAAGGTATTAAAGCATACATACCTGAGATTAAATCCCTTCATGGATTTGAAAGTTTATGATTTCTTTAAAAAAGCTTAATCCTAAGATTTTAGTAATTGGCGATCTAATGATTGATCACTATCTCTGGGGCTCATGTGAACGCATATCTCCTGAGGCACCGGTACAAGTAATTAATGTTGGGGATGAAAGCACCTTACTTGGTGGTGCAGGAAACGTATTAAATAACCTATCAGCATTAGGTGCTGAAGTTGATATTATTAGCGTAATTGGAACCTGTAAAGTATCTGAAGAACTTAAAAATTTACTATCATTAATTAATGTCGATACTAGTTACCTAATTACACAAAAAAATCGACTCACAAGCAAAAAAAGTAGAGTGATTGCCTCCCAGCAGCAAGTAGTTCGTTTCGACCGGGAGGACACTCAAGAAATTAATTTACAATCCCAAACTGCCATCATTGAAATCTTCAAGAAAGTTGTCAATAATTATGATGTTATTCTTCTTTCTGATTATGGCAAAGGTTTGTTAACTTTCAATCTCACTCAATCATTAATTAAAATTGCCAACGAAAATAAAAAAAAGCTGTTAGTTGACCCAAAAGGATTAAATTACTCAAAATATAAAGGCGCTTACCTATTGACTCCTAATAAAAAAGAAGCCTGTGAAGCAACAAAAATTTCAATTAGTGATAATAATAGTCTTACTAAGGCCTTAAAATCACTTAAAGATAAATGTGGTTTATCTTATTCACTGATAACATTAAGTGAAGAAGGTGTTGCAATTTTTGATCATGAGCTAAGGATTCATCCTACTGCTGCTAGAGAGATATATGATGTTACAGGCGCAGGTGATACTGTTCTTGCATCTCTAGGTTTTGCATTGTCATCAAATAATGATATTGATGAAGCAGTTAAGTTTGCCAACCTCGCTTCAGGTGTTGTAATTGGAAAAATTGGCTCAGCTACTGCAACACTTAATGAAATAATTGAATATGAGTCAAGTCTTAACAAATCAAATAGCTTCGAACACATTAAAACTTGGGATGATATCTCCTCGATTGTGCTTGAATTAAAAAATAAAAATAAAAAAACAGTATTTACTAATGGATGTTTTGACATCCTTCATATTGGACATATAAAATACTTAGAAAAAGCCAAAAGCTTTGGAGACGTATTAATCCTTGGATTAAACTCAGATAGTTCAGTTCAAAAACTCAAAGGTAAAAATCGCCCAATTAATAATGAAGTTGATCGTGCATATCTACTTGCATCAATTGAAGTTGTTGATTATGTAGTAATTTTTGAACAAGATACACCTCTTGATTTAATTGAATTAATTCAACCTGATGTCCTGGTTAAAGGGGGTGATTATAAAGACAAGGAAGTTGTTGGACAAAATATCGCTAAAGAATTTAAAGTAGTAGAATTTTTTGATGGAAAAAGTACTACAAAGACAATTAAGAGAATACAAAAAAATGAAAGAGATAATTAATAATGAATTTAATGATCATAAGAGGGTTATAAATTTACTTCATAATCTAACTGATGATATAGCCTCTTCAGCTCAATTATGTATAGACTCCCTTTATAAAGGAGGAAAAATTTTACTTTTTGGTAATGGAGGAAGTGCAGCTGATGCTCAACATATCGCAGCTGAGCTTGTGGGTAGATTCAAAGCCGATCGAAAAGGATTATCTGCTATTGCATTAACTACTGACACATCCTCTATTACATCAATTAGTAATGACTTTGGCTTTAAGCATGTATTTGATCGCCAAGTTCAAGCTCTAGCCAAATCTGGTGATGTAGTAATTGGAATTAGCACAAGTGGGAAAAGTGTTAATGTTATTAGTGCTCTTGAATTGGCTTCTAAATTAAACTGCCATACGATTGGTCTTAGCGGAAACAATGGTGGAGATATGAATTCAATTTGCGATATTAATATAATTGCACCTTCCGAAAATACTCCAAGAATTCAAGAGATGCATATCCTTATTGGGCATATAATTTGCCTCCTAATTGAAGAAAAATTAAAAACCTAATTTAATTTTAATGCTTTAATTGCCTCAATAACTTCTGAAGACTCAACTAGCTTCATGCAATTGTGATGACCTAAAGGACAAGATCTCCTCATACAAGGCTGACATTCTAAATTTTTTTTTACAACCAAACTTTTTTCATTTAACCATTGTGCAGTTTCGTTATCCTTGGTGGGACCAAAAATTGCGACAGTTGGTATTTGAAATGCGGCTGCAAGGTGCATTGGTCCGCTATCTCCAGTGATTAATAAATCAAGATTATTAATTTGACTCACCAACTCATCTATAGTGGTTTTATTTGCCAAATTTTGAAAATTAGTAACACCTTCAATAATTAGACTTTTTTCAATATCTGTAGCGATCTCTTTTTCACCATCCCCACCCAGAATAACTATATCGTAATTAATGGATAATTCTCTAGCAACCTCAGCAAACTTCTCAGGATACCATCTTTTTGCACTTCCGTATGAAGCCCCAGGATTTATTCCCAATACCTTAATATTTGAGTTTTTAGTTTTAGCTCTAGAATACAAAGTTAATTTAGCTGGTCTAGTGCCTATATTTAGAATTGTGTTAATAAATTGATTGTATTTTTCTACCTGATGACCATCTGTATATATTTTTTTATTGAATTGATGTTTTTTTTCAGATGATATCAAAAATTTTAGAATTTTAGAACGCCATGAACCTCTAAATGAGATAAATAGATTGAAATTTCCTAAATGTTTTGTTGTTTTATAAAAATTAGAAAAATTTTTTTCCAATACAAATGATTTCGTAACTTTTGGATGATGCCTCAGAAGTTGGATTGAGGTTGCTGAACCAATTAAAGTAACTTCAACATTTTTATAATAATTAACAAGATTTTCAATCGCAGGAGTTGCCATTGCAGAATCACCAAGCCATGATGGAAGCTCAATTAGAATTTTCATCAGACTAACTTATAGTGTTTTTTGCTTAAATCAATACCAAAAAGTTTTTCAATTTTTATCATTGCTTGATGTTTTTTTTGTTTTGTCGTTGGTACAAAATTAGAGTCTACTTGATACAACTCTATATCATCACTTAACCAATGTTTGATAATTTTTGGATGCGTGCCTTTAAACTTTTCGAAGATAGATTGATCCATTTGGGTATAGTCAATTTTTATGTGTTCTTTGCCCCAATATTTTTGTACTTTTTTACTTTTTAAATTCATCTGATTTTGACTTCGAGCCCAACCATAGTGATAACAGCACACTCCAGTATGTTTTGCTTTAGGGTATCGACCTTTTTTATTGGAATCCAAAACCAACCAAAAGAGCCCATCTGGTGCATAAGATCTGACTGAATTTTTTATAATTCTTGCTTCTGATCGATACCAACCTGGCGAATTAAGAATGGTATTTGTATTTCCATAAAAATGATAAAAGTCAAAAATAAGCGCCTCAACATTTGGATCATGTAAATGCATTTCCATTGACTTTCTAATTTGCTTTAAATCATTTTCATGATAAATTTCATCTCCTTCAATATAGAACGACCAATCACCTGTGCAGTTAAACTGTGCAATCATCTTTTGTTGTCCATAGACATATCCTTTGTTTTGCATAGAGTCACTCCAAAATGATTCGATAATTCGAATTTTTGGACTTTCAATTGATTTAATCATTAACAAAGTGTCATCTTCGCTATAGCCAACATTTATTACAAACTCATCAACAATATCAAGAATTGATTGAATGGATTCAAGAAATGGATAACCTAAAATTTGCCCATTCTTAATAAAAGTAAATGCACTAATTTTCATTTTTCTTCAAAAGGCAAGTAATCATTTTAAGTAGCTATCAATTCCACAATTACACCATATAGATTTTTTGAAAATTGTTTCATTTAGAATTTCATCATTAGTCGAATTATGCGACCGCTCCTTATGAAAAAGGTGATACTGTATTCCAGAAAACTTAATATGTTGTTTTTTTACTCCATTATTAATAAGGCGTTGAACAAATTCACTATCTTCTCTTCCCCAAGTTGTAATTTTTTCATTAAATCCATTCACTGACAATATATCTTCCTTAAAAACTGAATAATTACAACCACGTATTCTATTAATACTTTGATTTTTAAAATAACTAATTATCTTTGAAAAAAATGGAATTCGTAACATATTGATTTTATTTTTTGAATCATTTGAAAAAAATAGAGGCTTTTTAAATTTATTTTTTCTAAGAATATCTTTTGTTAAGTTTAATTGCAACAAAACCCTACTTCCCTGAATATAAACCTTTTTTTTTGCAAATCGTAAATGATCTTTCACAAAGTCACTGTGAAGCACAGTATCACCATCAATCATAATTATGTACTCATAATTTGATCTGGCAATTGCACGATTACGTGAGTGTGGAATTCTACATCCTATATCTTGCTGCCAAGAATGAATTACCGGTACTGAGGAAGATTTGGCAAAACTCTCAACCACCATAGCGGTAGAAATATCACTTCCATCATCAGCAATAATAATTTCATTTGGCCTAACTGACTGAGAAAGTGCACTTTGAATAACAATTTTCAGAGCTTCGGGCCAGTTATAGGTGCAAATAATAAGACTACAGTTCATAAAAAATTAGCATTAATATAAAAATAATTATACATTCAGATGATTTATTATATCTTTTGAGTGACTAAGTATATTTGGCAAATTAAAGAATTAAATTCTGTAACATTTATGACTAATATTTATAGTTTTTAAATTTAATATTTCAATACTTTTGAGTATGAAGATAACTGCTTACATTATTGCCTTTAATGAGGTTGAAAAAATCAGGGACTGTATAAATAGTGTCTTGTGGGCTGATGAGATTATAGTTGCAGATTCCAATAGTACTGATGGAACAACTGAAATAGCAAAGGAACTTGGCGCAAAGGTAGTGCATATCTCTTTCAATGGCTATGGTGCTCTAAGAAATAAAGCAGTTGAACATTGCTCTGGTGATTGGATTTTTAGTATTGATTCAGATGAAAGGTGTACAGTTGAGGTTCGTGATGAAATTATTAATCTTATTGATAATGCACCTTTTGACATTTATCATATACCCAGAAAAAATTTTTTTATGGGCCGCTGGATAAATTTTTCAGGCTGGTTTCCGAATTTTAGACAACCTCAACTTTTTAAAAATGGAAAAATGAGTTATACCGAAGAACCAGTTCACGAAGGGTTTATTAATAATAGCGACAAGGAAATTGGAACTTTAAATAATTTCATTTGGCAATTTCCTTTTAAAAATACTGAAGAAATAATTTATAAAACTAATCGATATTCAACTCTAGGTGTTTTAAAACTTGAAGAAAAAGGAATAAAAGGTAGTATTTTTAAGGCTTTCCTACATGGTTTTTGGTCTTTTTTGAAACACTATATTTTCAAACTCGGATTTTTAGATGGTGGACCCGGATTTGTAATTGCTTTTGGTAATTTTGAAGGTACTTTTTACCGTTATATTAAACTAACTGAAAAACAATCTAAATGGAAAGTACCAAGCGTTAAGCCTATTCATAAAAATAAATAATGATTGTACCTGTAATCTTATCTGGTGGGAGTGGCACAAGGCTTTGGCCATTATCGAGAGTACTCCATCCAAAACAGTTTATTAATTTAATTAATAAGACATCTCTTTTTCAGGATACCATTATCAGATTGCCTAATAGTTGTTCTAGCCCAATTATTGTTTGTAATGAAGAACATCGTTTCTTAGCTGCAGAGCAATTACGTGAAATCGATAAAAAAACATCAGGAATTATTTTAGAACCTGAAGGTAAAAATACTGCACCTGCCATAGCATTGTGCGCATTAAAATTAATTGCTGCTGCTGAAGATCCTGTAATGCTAATTCTATCGGCTGATCATTTAATCAAAAATACTGACACCTTTCACCAGTCAGTTAAAGCTGCAAACAAACTCGCAGAAAATGGAAAACTAGTTACTTTTGGCATTTTTCCTGACAAACCTGAAACTGGCTATGGTTACATAGAAGCAGATATAAATAGCAACAAAGATTATTACAGAATTAAATCATTTACCGAAAAACCAAATCATAAACAAGCTACAAAGTATTTAAATTCTGACAATTACCTCTGGAATAGTGGCATGTTTATGTTTAAGGCGTCAGTTTATCTTGACGAATTAGAAAAATTTGAACCAAAAATATTTTCTACATGTAAAGAGTCTTGCGCAGTTGAAAATATAGATTCAGATTTTATACGTATAGATAGAAATTTATTTAAAAAATGCCCAAGTAAGTCAATTGACTACGCAGTAATGGAACATACTAATAAGGGTGTTGTAGTTCCATTTGATGCAGACTGGAGAGATGTTGGCTCCTGGTCATCATTGTGGGATGCAAAAACTAAAGATAAAAATGATAACGTAATCGAGGGTGATGTTTTAATTGAGGACGTAAAAAATACATATGTATTCAGTTCAAATCGTTTAGTTTCTGTAGTTGGTGTTTCGAATCTAGTAATTGTTGATACTTTTGATGCTTTATTAGTTGCAGACAAAAAACAAACTAATAATATAAAAAAAATTGTTAATATACTTTATAAAGATAAACGAAGTGAAGCATTAAATCATCGAAAAGTTCATAGACCATGGGGCAATTATGATTTAGTTGATAGTGGTGAAGGTTTTCAAGTTAAACGAATTGTTGTTAATCCTGGGGCAAAATTGTCTTTACAAAAACATAAATATCGAGCCGAGCACTGGGTTGTTGTCAAAGGAGTTGCATTTGTGACATGTGATAAAAATAAATTTGTTCTAAATGAAAATCAATCAACATATATCCCAAAAGGATCTCTCCATAGACTAGAAAACCATCAAAATAGGCCTTTAGAAATTATCGAGATACAAACTGGAAGTTATTTAAGTGAAGACGATATTGTTCGCAAAGACGATGAATATTCAAGAAAATAGAAAAGTAGTCGATGTTATCTTCTATCTTCATATTTTGTGAGAATCTTTGCTAGAAATAAATGAGGCAGTGTACGGTTAGTGACAGGAATCCTAGGCAATTTTAATATGTTTGATTCTAATGTTGTTCTGCCACGGGTCATTGTTGTTGCAGTTCTGTATCCAGCTTTTTCTACTAAAGTTAAATGAGATTCATTAAATCGCCCATAAGGATAACAAAAATCCTTGATTGGTATATTGAATATTCCCTCAAGTTTAATTTTGCAATTGAGAATTTCTTTTTTAGATTTTTGCTCACTTAATTCTTCCAGTAGTGGGTGTGTTAGCGTATGAGCACCAATATCTAGCCCAGCACTAATCCACTCTTGTATTTCTGAATGAGTCATTAAAGGGCACTGAGTAATCCCTTTATCAATATCCCAAGTATTTGAAGAGCCAATTCTTTCACTGACTAAATAACACGTTGCAGTAAAATTGTATTGATTTAATATAGGCGCAGCATTGATTAAGTTGTTTCGATATCCGTCATCAAAAGTAATACCGACTACTTTGCCAGTTTTCTCTCCTTCTAGATAGGGAGTAAGCTCTCTCATACTAAGACCTTTATAACCGAGAATATTAAGAAGCTGCATTTGAATCTTAAAACTCCTTGGAGAAACGTGCAAGCTTCGCATTACTGTAGATTTTGGCATCAATTCAATGCTGTGATACATCAATATTGGAATAACTTTTTTTGGCATAATCACCTGAATAAATGCATAATTCTTTGCTTTATAACCTTAAATGCAGTTCGTTTAAGAACAACCTTTTGAGCTAAGGAGATTTTTTCGTCAATTGATAACTCTTGGTATTTAGTTAAAAATTCCGAGATAATTGGTAAAACATGTTCTTTCTTTCTTGAAGTAGAATAGAGACTTACGTATTTTTTTCCTTCTATCATTTTGTATTTTCTTAATAGAGATTCAGATAATGAGAATGGTTCAATAGTGTGTGCTGGTACTATATCAATAAAAACTTGCATCAATTTGTCTGCCCAATCCAAACTATTGCGCATATTTGGCATAATGCCGACCATTAGAGAACCCCACATAGCAGATTTTGAAGATAGTTCATAAACATCATTATCAATTTGTATGGGCCTATTCCTCAAATATTCAGCATAAACTTTGAATCTTTGTCTATTATAAATCAATCCCTCATTAAGATAAAACAGGGCTTGATCTTCCCTTATTAAATCAAAAAGTGGTAAAGGTGACTTATGAAAATAGGTATCCGTATCTAAGAACAATATCTTGTCCTTTTCAGTCAATTTTAATTGGTCCATGATGTACGCCATACCTCGATTTTTAATTCTAAAATGATACTTCCCATCTAGCGACCATTCTTTTATTTGTAGTTTGCTAATTGGAAAAATCTTAACTGGGTACTTTTCAAATTCACTTGGTTTTTCTGTCAATATAACAATTTCAACTGGATCTTCAATTAAAAACCAATTCATAAAGGTCAAGAAGCTGAATATGGCGCCATCATAATAACCCTTGTTTTCACCATAAACAATGTATAAAAGAATTTTTCTCATGATTTATCTAATCTCAACTTTTTTTGATACCAATTCTTGAATTCATTAAAAACTAATTTAGGGCTTATATGATCTAAGCACTCACTTTTGCCATGCTGATTATTACAGCCCGCATTGCCACATGCAACGCAAGGCATATTTGCTTGAAAAATAGTAATATTTCCATAGCTTTGTATGGGTTTGTCAATTGTGGCTGATTTTTGAAGTTCATTTGACCAAGGGGACCACATTTTTAAATTAGTTGGGCCAAAAATAGCAAAAATATGCTTATTTTGAGCTGCAGCAATATGCATATTTAGTGTATCCATACCAATGTAAGCTAATGATAATTTACTCAATGCAAAATACTCCTCTAAGGTTGTTTCACCTATTAAATCGAAAACATTAGGTAAGTCAGGTAGTTGATTTTTAATTTGAGTATCGATTTGATTCTTGCTACCTGTAATTACAACACTAACATCTAAACTACTAAGCTTAACAAGTAATGCATCTCTTAAATGTTGTGGATATATTTTGTAGTAGTATTGAGCAGATGGATGAAAAATAACAAAATCTTTAATGCCTTTTTGATCTAATATATTTTCTATTCTAGCAATGGTTGCTTTAGACACTTCAGGAGTATCTAGAATTTTTGCATAGCCAACCTTGAGCAAGTTAAGAGGCTCTAAGTTATTAAGAAGAATATGTTTAGATGTATCAAAAAAATAGTGATAAGCAAGAAGTGATTTTTTCCACCATGATTTACCTTTATTTTTTTCAATTGCACTTATTGAAGTCTTACTCGCTAATATAGCGTAAAGAACACTTCGATCACTAGCAGTAAGATTTATGCTCAAGTCATACTTTCTTATGACTGAAGAAACAATATCTTTTTCTTGTTTCCAGCGTCTTTCACGTTTCTTTTTGTATGAAAATGTATGGATAAGATTAATATTCCGTAACAACTTAGCTACAGCCAAAGTATCGTCATTAACAAGCAGATCAATCTGCGGTGAGTTGTAATATTCATAAAGAGTGCTAATCAATGTTTGGCTTAGAAATACATCTCCATTAGAGC
>CACDVH010000010.1 GCA_902556205.1 uncultured Gammaproteobacteria bacterium
CTTGGGTTGCTCAGGATGACCTTGCAAGCAGAGAATATTATCTCCAATAGTATATGCATAGTATGGATAATCTTCAGAGCTAGCAAAACTTATGGCGTCTTTTGGTAGCTTAGTAACTCTTTCCTTATTGAAATGAAATAAGTCTGTAGTCATAATCTTTTTTTTCATCCAAGGTAATTTTTTACTGATGTTTAAAGAAAAACTCCCAATCATCCAACCTTTTTCATTGCTTTCAACAACACCGCCAAAGTGTTTCGCGATTAACTGATGGCCAAAGCAAACGCCAACAATGGGTTTATTTTTTTTATACACTTTGCCAACAAACTCTGAAAGCATTTTTATCCATTCATCTTTATCATGAACACTTACAGGACTACCTGTCAATAAGTACCCATCATAACTTTCAATATTTTCAGGAAACTGATACTCAGAAACATAAAAAATATCAAACTTTCCACTAGCATTTTCAGGTTCTAAAAGGCTTACAAATTTCTCACCATCAGTAATACCATTGTCATCATTCCAATGCATCTTGGGGACTGAGTCTAGAATCGCAATTGATATTGAATGATTATTCACTTACCATCTACCAATGATTATGCCGAATTTTTCATCGGTCTCAGGGGAGCGCTTATAAAGCTCATCTAAAGCAACCACCGTCCTCTGTTTTCTGTGCCTTAACCAATAAAATAATTGACTTTCAAAATCGACTAATTTTTCTGAATGATTTTCACTTTCACCTAAATCAATAAACTCATTCGGGTCATTTAACAAGTCATAGAGTTGTGGACGGTACCCTTCCCAATAGATATATTTCCATTGATCATTTTTAATCATATAACCTCGGCATTCATATGGGTGCTTATCTAGAATTTGTCTAGCACCTCTATCACCGAAGTCTATTTCAGCAAAAACAGTGTCTCTCCAAGCCAAATTTTCACCATAGAGCAATGGAACAAGTGAGCGCCCCTCCATTCTATTGGATGCAAATGAGCCATCCATCATATCAACAATAGTTGGAACAATATCAACAGACTCGGTCATCCTCATTTCGGAAGTACCACGCAATTCATTAGGCATTTCTGGATCAATAATGATTAATGGAATTCTTAATGAAGCCTCATGAAATAAATCTTTCTCACCAAGCCAATGATCTCCAAGATAATCCCCATGATCACTGGTAAAAATAATCGAAGTATTCTCACTCAAATTATTTTTATCTAAAAAAGACATCAGCCTTCCAATATGGTGATCAATTTCGCTAATTAATCCCATATATGTTGGAATAACATGTCTACGTTTTTTTTCATCGGAGTAATTTTGTGAGTATTCAAGTTTTTGAAAAGCTGAAAAGACAGGGTGAGGGTTTTGTATTTCAGACTCATCCTTATTAACCTTTATTACATCTGAATCTTCATAGATATTGTGATATGGTGCAGGAGCCAACAATGGCCAATGCGGGTTAAAGTAACTTAAATGAAGGCACCAATTTTTTTTAGGATTTCTCGAGGAAATATATTCCATAGCTCGATCAGTAAGAAATGCTGTCTCAGAATGTTGCGCATCGATATCAGAAGGTAAGTGGGCGTTTCTCATTTCCCATCCACTATATTGAACGCCAGATTTTGTAGCGGTATTGGCAGCATTTTCCCAAGGGTTGTGCATTTTATAACCCTTAGACTCTAAGTAATTGTTATAACCTAAACCCTCTTTCAGAATTGGCTCAGGATATAAACCATAATACTGCTCAAAAGGTGTAAAACCATTATCATGCCTTTCTTGAGCTACTTGCGAATCTCCAGGGATATCGAGACGATTTAATGACTCCTTATTTGGTCGACCTTCACTCTTACCAACAACATGCGCCTCACCACCAAGTTCACGAACATAGTCACCCAAAGTAACTTCATCTACTCTCAATGGGTCATCATTAGCCATCACTCCATGACTCGACATGTAGCGACCTGTGTAAAAACTGGCTCTACTAGGGCCGCATAATGGGGCATTGCAATGGCTGTTTTTAAATAACATGCCTTTTTCAGCAAGCATATCTATATTGGGTGTTTTAATGCTTGGATGGCCTGTACAGCCAAGATAGTCATACCTTAACTGATCACACATAATAAACAGAACATTTTTTTTCATATGAGCATTCTTAATGAATTAGTTTATTTTTTTTGTACTGTCTCCATACTACCCAAAAATGGATTGATAATGCGATTACAATTATCGCAAAAACCGTTCCTGAAATAGGACGATTAACATAGTCAAAAATAGTATCAATACGTGCCTGACTAGCGCGGAATTTTTGTTCCATGATATTACCTAACACCATTCCAAGAATAATCGGCACAATGGGCAAATCAAGTTTTTTTAATACATAACCCAAAATGCCAAAAAATGCGCACATAATGCAATCAACAAAAGAATTTCTGAGGGTGTATACCCCAACAAAAGAGAGACCTAAAATAGTGATCCCCAAAAAACGTTGAGGTATTTGTATTATTCTAAGTAGAGATTTTGTTGCAAACAATAAGAAAACCATCACAATAATGTTAATAATGAACAAACTCTCATATAAACCATAGACAAAATCAAGGTTATTTTCAAACAAATCTGGACCTGGAATAATGCTGTGCACATAAAAGACCGATAACATCATTGCGGTTAATGCTTCGCCTGGAATTCCAAGCGCTAAAAGAGGTATCATCGCAGCTGCAGGGACTGCATTATTTGCCGCTTCAGCAGCAATGATACCTTCTGGTGCGCCTTTGCCAAACCGCTCCGGTTTTTTTGAAATACTTCTAGCTATATTGTAAGAAAAAAACTGCGCTAGGAATTCACCTACACCGGGAATTATTCCCATTATGACGCCCATACTGGCAGAAATTGCAGCAACAATCTTGTATTTAATTAGTCCAAAAAACCCTTCATGTTTTCCACCCTTTAAACTAGGCATCGGAACTTTTTTGTCATTTCCAGTAAGAAGTATTAATGCTTGAGAAACAGCAAACAATCCAAGCAATACGGTAATCAAATCAAATCCAGATAACAGCCATGATTGATCATAAGTAAATCGTTTAGAGTATTTAACACTTTCCATTCCTACAGTGCTTATAAACATTCCGAAAAACACTAAAAATCCAGCGATTAAGGATTGCTTTCGATGAGAAATAACTACCAGAATTAGCCCTAATAAAGCTGCCATTAATATATCTCTGGAACCAAATAGTGGTGCTACTTTCGCTATCAAAGAGGTCATAAAAATAAGTGCAATAATCGAAAAAATACCTCCAGTGAAAGAAGACCAGTAAGCCAAAGTAATGGCTCTCCTTGCCATATTATTTTTTGTCATACTGTAACCATCATAAGTAGTTAAAGCATTAACCGGTGTTCCAGGGGTGTTAATTAATATTGCTGGAATTGCACCGCCATACATCGCGGAACCATAGATGCCAAGTAAAACAGTAATACCAATAATGGGGTCCATACTGTAGGTTGCGGGTAGCAAAATAGCTATAGCCACAGCTGGTCCTACACCTGGAATTGCACCAATAATAACGCCACCTACAGAGCCAATGAGAATGGCTACCCAGACATCCCATCGAAGGAATATTTCAAAACTTGAGAGAATTACATCCATAAATTCTGATTAAAAATAAACCATAAAGAATGTTGACCAGCCATCAGGTAAATACTCATAGATAGCACCACTAGAAATTTTCACTTTTAATAAAGATTTGAATACCACTACAATTCCAAAACCTGTTACTAAACTAATTAGCAACATTGATCGAGCTCGATAACCCTGTCTAATTGTCAGTAAAAAGAAGAATAGCAAAGTTGAAAGAAGATAACCAGCAAGAGGAACAAGCCAAACATAGAGTAAAAAATAAACTACAAACTCAAGCGGCTTAGCCCAAGATTGTAATTCTTTCAATTCACTCTGAATTCTTCCTTTAATTTTGTAATTCTGCCAAATTTGTAAACTATAAATCAAGCTAAATAAAGCCATCCCAGTAATACAAAAAGTAGGCCAAAGCCTTGGCTGTTTAACTAGAGGGACACCGTCAAACCATTTAGTTTGATATGGAATTGATATTAACAAAAAGGATACTAAAAAGAGCACAATAATCACAAAGATTAAATTTCCTACTTGGTATTCATTTTTTTCCATAACAACCCGGACAAGTCATGATTGATCTATTTTATGATAATTAAAAAAAAGGAAGGTTTAAACCTTCCTTTTTTTTTATTTAACTTTACTTTGTTATAGAAGACCGCCAATAGTAGCCATTGTCTCTCTATCCTTATTAATCTGAGCCTCTGAAGCTTCAGCATCCATCCAGTAAATTAAAGCGCCAGTATCCGCTGCTACTTGCTGAGCTCTGTCACTTAGCATAGATTTCTTAGCAACAGCTATGATTTTGTCTTTAACATCTTGAGATGTTCCTGATTCCACAAATAAGCCGTTCCATAAAAATATATCAAGTTCAGATATCAACTCACCAATAGCTGGCGTGTTTGGAACTTTAGAGATTCGGTCATTAGTTACAGAAACCAACACCTTGACTTCGTCTAAACATGGGAGAATAAGTTGAATCGTTGTATTAATTACATCAGCATCACCTGAAGCCAATGTATTACAGTCCAACATATCAAAAGCAGCATCTGAACCCCATTCAAAGCCCATCACTTTAGCTGCAGCTTTTGTTACCTGTGTAGGTGTGAGTGGATCACCAAAGTGCCCCAATGTTACTTTATTAGTTTTAGCATAACCTGCTAGTTGAGCCATAGAACTATATGGCGCATCTCCTGAGGTTGCAATTACAAACGGATAAGTTAAAAATATGCCTAGAGGCTCAAAGGTTTCTTTAGTTAAGCCTTCTATTCCGAGCTCTGGTCCAACCACTGGAACGCCGATTACAAATGAACCGACCATAGAGCCATCTGCATCAGCTGCCGCTACTTCCATTGCACCAGGGAATGGTCCACCGCCACCGCCAGGCTTGTTGACAACCGCTGCGGCCACACCATACTCTGCCTGAAAATCTTCGGCAATCATTCTAGTTAAGACATCTTCCAAATCCCCAGGAGGCCATGGTACAACAAAAGTTACTGGCTTATCGGGATAGTCTGCTTGTGCAACTGGCATGCCTACTAAAAAAGTAGAAAATGCAAATAGCACTCCAATTAGTAATTTTTTCATTCTTTTTTTCTCCTTTTTTTATTTCAAAAAACAATATCTCTAAACAAACAAAAGTTTGTCAAATTTAACATTATGTTCAATCACTTTAAACGTTCGTATACGAACAAATTTTAGTATATCCTAAAGTTTTTCATTAATCAAGTCTCGAAATTCAAATTAATTCTAGCAATTAAAAACATGCATGAAAACTATTTGACTATTAATAATTATTAATCTGCGGGTTTTGTAAAACCGAGAAATATATTAAAACTGGATAAGCAAAAAATATTCGTTTGTACACGAACTATATTTTATGGTATCCTATAATTCGTTCGTACACGAACTACATTAAAAGGACATTTAATTAAATTAAAAGGAGAGAGAAGATGTCAAGAATAAAAAAATTTATGAATTTAGGTAAAGTTATTTCATGCGCGATATTGCTCAATATACTTTCAGCAACCTCAATTGCTGGAGATGACCTAGTAATAGGAGTTCCAACTAATTTATCAGGACCAATTGGAGGTGCTGATCATATGGACTGGCTGAATGGAGTTAATCTGGCTGTTTCTGAAATAAATGCAGCTGGAGGAGTTAATGGAAGAGCGCTTCGTGTTGAGGTAGTCGATACAGATATTTTGACACCAGAGGGAACAGTTGCTGCATTTCAAGCATTAATTGAAAAAGGCTCTCATGCTATAGCTTCTTCATTTGTCTTAATTCCACAGGTTGCTATGGATGCAGCTGCTTCAAACGGAATTCCATACATGCATGGTAATACTTCAGTTGTCTCATTGGAAATGGTTCGCGACAATCCTAAAAAATATCGCAATATTTTTCAAATTGATGGTGATGAAACTTGGTATGGGAGTGGCTTAATCAATTACCTTGACTCAATGAATAAAGACACTGAATGGAACCCAATAAATAACAAAGTGCATATTGTTCAAGGGCAAATAGCATACACTCAGACTGTTTCAAAGTCTGCACAAGAGGCTATTGCTGCATCTCCAAATTGGGAACTCGCTAAAATCACTGATATTGCATATCCTGTAGCAGACTGGGCGCCAATAGTGAAAGACCTGAATGATTCAGGTGCTGGTGTTATATTCATTTCACACTGGGTAGCCGCAGAGCTTGCAAGTTTTGCTCAACAGTATGCATATGACCCTGTTCCGGGATCCCTGGTTTATTTGCAATATGGTCCTAGCCAACCAGAGTTTCTAGAACTTGCTGCTGGAGCAGCAGAAGGAATGATTTGGGGATCAGTTATTGGTAACCAAGCTGACGAGCAAGGAATGGCATTCCGTAAAGCCTATACTGAGGCTTATGGAGAAAATATGGGTGAAGTATATACAGGTAGCGCCTATGACACTATTTATATGCTAGCTAAAGTTTGGAGTGAAGTGCCAGCTGAAGATTTTGATGCGGTTGGTGATGCAATCAGAAACCTAACATATGATGGGGTATCTGGTACATATACTTTTAATAGAGCTACTCAAGCTCCTTTAGTTCACCCATGGCAAACTGCAGATAAATCATTAGGAGTCACTCATTTACTCTATCAAGTGCAAGATAATCAACATAGGATTATTATGCCTCTTGACATGAGTCAATCTACATTTAGACCTTAATTATTTAGAGTTGTTTCTCAGCCCCACCATATTATTAATGGTGGGGCTTTTTTTGAGCGTATTATTATTTTTATGAGCATACTTAGTTGTGACAATATTTCTTTAAAACTAGGTGGAAGAGATATTCTCAAAAATGTTTCATTTAAAGCTGAAAATGCTGAAGTTTTAGGGCTTGTAGGACCAAATGGAGCTGGAAAAACTTCTTTATTTGAAGTTCTTTGTGGCAATTACCCACCTCATTCGGGATCAGTTGTTCTTGATGGACAGTCACTGAATTCAAAATCTTTTCATGAGAGAGTTAAGCTAGGATTAGCAAGAACTTATCAAAGCCCAGTAGTTCCTGATTCTTTATCTCTTGAAGATATTTTTTTGGCAGCCCGAAAAGCATACAAACCTCATCTTTCTAGACATACAGCTGAGTGGGCCACCTCTATGGTAAATCTTGAAGTTAATTGGAAGACCCCTGCCTCATCCTTGGATACTTTTAATAGACGAAAATTATTGATGGCATGCTTATTAATGAGAAAACCAAAAGTCTTATTAATGGATGAACCTGCCTCAGGCTTAATTAATACTGAAATAGATGAATTAGACCTAATATTAAGAAAAATAGTTGATGAGCTTGGGATTGCAATTGTATTGATTGAACATCGACTCGAGCTCGTATCAGCGATCGCAAACAAGGTCACTGTTCTTGATCTAGGCAAAATTATTGCTACAGATTTTTCTGACAGAATTTTTGAAAACAAAGTTGTAAAAGAAGCTTATTTTGGAACTTGAGATGATAATTGATGAATAAGATACTTGAAACATCTAAACTCTCTGCTGGCTATGGGGCACTAAGGGTTTTACATGAAATAGATTTTCTTATATCAGAGGGGGAGAGGATAGCTATAGTTGGTCTAAATGGCCATGGAAAAACTACTCTTTTTCGCGCTTTAACTCACCTAGTTGGTTGGCAACAAGGCTCAATTATTCTAAATGAAAAAGAAATTGGTGGCCGAAGAGCGCTTGGAGCAGGTAGAAAAACACCATCAATTATTCATGCAGGCATTTCAATGGCGCCTCAAGGAGACGCAATCTTTCCGGGACTAACTGTTGAGCAACATTTGGATTGCGGCGCCTATACAAAAGATTCTTGGAAAAATAGGTCATCAAAGAAAGAGCAAATCTATGAAATTTTTCCACCTCTTGAAACACTAAAAAAATCTCTAGTTGGAAAACTTTCCGGAGGTGAAAGAAGAATGGTGTCCATTGGAAGAATGTTGATGGAAGAGGCTAGCCTTTATTTAGTTGATGAGCCTTCTCTTGGCCTTGCCCCAAAGATTTCTGAAAATGTAATTAAAGCTTTACTTAAGGTGGAAATAAAAAATAGCGCAATGATTATTGCTGAACAGAATGTCAGCATACTTAAAGGAAATGTCGACCGAATGGTTGGCATGCATGCAGGACGATTACGTGGAGATGTAGGTCACATAGCACTAGGTTAATTATGGATTTGAATTTAATAATTTATGCTTTAAATTTAGCAGCAATATATAGCTTGATGGCCATTGGGATTTCTCTGCTTTGGTCAAGTGTGGGAATGATTAATATGGCCCATGGTGCTACTTTTGTTGTGTCAGGATATTCAACTTTTATAGCCTCTGGTTGGCTCGTACCAATCCTTAAAGCGAGTCTTGCAGGTACAGCCTTTTATACTCCAGTACTCGTTTTTTCATTGACCTCTGTTGCACTTCTTTCAGGCGCTATTTTTGGAGCAATTATTTATCTAATAGCATTTTTACCGCTTCATGATAAACCAAATTTCGCTATAAGAAGTTTGATTGCTACGCTAGCTATAAATATTGCTACTGTTCAATTTTTATTATGGTCGTTTGGACCGAGACAGAAAGCTTTGCCTAAATTGTTCGGCTTTGGGCGTATAGATTTTCTGGATTTTTCTATAAGGTATGATCAGGCAGCTACAATTATTGGTACGCTGTTATTGGTTGGCTTTATGCTATTGTGGTTTAGAAATAGTCGTATAGGCCTTGAAATTCGAGCGATGATGCAAAATCCTGAAGGGGCGGCATTATCTGGCATATCAATTCGAAGACGAGCACTACCTGTGATGATGTTGACAGGCAGCCTTGCTGGAATGGCAGCAATTCTTCTCTCCCAAACTAGTTTCTTTAGTCCTACTGCAGGAGCTTTGCCTCTTATTAAGGGTTTAACAATCGCTCTCCTTGGAGGATTGGGATCTGTTGCAGGTGCAATGTTGGGTGCTTTAATTATTGGAATTCTTGAGGTAATTACAGGTGAGATTTCATTTCTAGGCCAACGATATGTCTTACTAATTCAATTTGTCTTTATTGTAATTGTATTAATTATTCGCCCTCGAGGCTTAGGTGGATTATTGGACGAAACAAGAAAATGAGTATATTTAAATTAAATTCTGATAAACAAATTACTCTTCAGGCAATTGGTCAAAAAAGCAGGGAGTATAAATTACGTCCAAAAAATAATTCTATTTGGCAAAAGTTTCGCATTCCGATGAGTCGTCGCCACTTACTGAAGTGGCGAACAAGTTACAATAAAAAAAGTCTAATCAAGGAGCGTCGACTGGAAGATAAGCGACCACTATGGTGGTTCATAAGTCTTATCTCATTAGCAGGTAGCATTCCCTGGTTATCAAATTTTGCTCTAAGCGCTGTTGCAATATTTTGTATCTATGCCTCAATAAACCTTCTTTGGTCTTTAACGCTAGGAACTGCAGGTATATTTTCTCTCGCAACTATGGCAGTAGTTGGAGTTTCTGGATATATCGCTGCGACTGCAAATGTCTATTTTGGAGTGCCTTGGCCATTGATTTTTGTTATTGGAACAATAGCTGGATTGATTTTTGGTGGGTTTTTAGCACTTCCATCATCTCGACTGGATGGCCTGTATTATGCGTTGCTTACTCTAGGCTTGGCAGAGATTTGTCGTGTGTTTATCAGTCAAATTCATGCACTAACACCAACTAATGGGAGTATCAACAATGTATCATCATTTATTCCTGAAGATTGGTATCTTCAACGGCCAGGCCTCCTTTTAGGAGCTGCTTCATCTTTTGTACTTTTATTGCTCGCTTTACTAATTTATCGTTTAGTTAATGGGGAAACATTAGGCAGAAAACTTCAAGTTGCAAGAGATGATGAAGAGTTTGCTGAAGCAATAGGTATTAACTATCATTCCGCAAGATTAAAAGTTTTTCTGATTTCATGTGCTGGTCTAGGCTTTATTGGGGCGTTTTATGCCATGTACTTTCGGTCTATTTCTTTGGGAGTTTTTTCTTTAGATCAACTCATGCTGCTATTTGCAATGATTGTAATTGGTGGTACAGGTCGTGCAGAAGGTGCAGTTGTTGGAACTGCCATAGTAATTTTAATAGATCGGGGTTTATTTGAATTGGGGCCAATGCGTATAGTAATTATTGCTATTGTTATGATCCTAGTCACAACCTATGCGTCAAATGGAATAACTGGAATTAGAGAACAATTTAGAAATTTTAGACACCGATTTCAAACACAAAAAAGGTCTTTAATTACAACAAAAGGAGGGGAAATCATGCCTGAAGAAGCTATAGATATTCACAACAAGCAGATAATCTATTCAAGACGATTCAATTCTCGTTTACGTAATTATTTGAAAACATTAATTAATGATGAGGTGATTGCTGAACATAAAGCCAATCCTGTTGGAAAGCATTCATATGAGTTAACTAGATTATTAAACTATTTTAGAAAGGCCGAGGTTCCAGATAAATACGCAGTTGCGCAGATTGGCCCACTTAAAGATTCTCAATATAAAATCTTTGCCTTTACAGGAGACCCTGAAAAGCCACCAAGAGTGGTTGATGAAAGAGTTTATAGCAGTAAAAATGAAGCTTATCATGCAATATTTTTATTGAGAGTTAATGATCTATTAGAGAGTTAGGGAGTTTTTATGGGAAAAATTAGGATTAATGGATATTGTGATCCACTAAATGTTAAAGCTGATGAAGAGATTGATTTTATGATTTCGGCTGAAAATACTAAAGCAGTCTCTTCTAAGATTGTAAGAATTGCTCATGGAGATGAAAACCCTCTTGGGCCAGGATTTATTGAGAATGAGGTAGATAGTCAATTTCCAGACAGTCTTAAAGTGAATAGACAATTCGTTCAAAAAGGGGCATTCGCTAAAGTCGAAGATAAGCAAGATGTTTTATCATTACAAGAAAGTTTTACCATTTTTACGTTTGTTCGCCCAAATCATCTCAACGGCAAACGTCAATCCATCCTAGGAAAATGGAATATAAATAGTAACCAAGGTTATGGTTTAGGAATAAATCCAGATGGCCATTTTGAGTTTTGGATGGGAAATGGCACTTCTGTAGACAAAATTACCTCTGAAGTTCAGATTCTAGAAAAAACTTGGTATTTTTTATGTGTGACCTATAATCACAAAAATAGTAAAGTTGACTTGATTCAAAAAGGCAAAATTAATCGATACAACTCCCATTTTGGACCAGTTGTTCCCTATGATTATGATTCTCATATTTCTGAAACATTTAGACTGAATATTAATGAGTGTAAATTCGACTCAGATTTTATCTGGGCAGGAGCAACAGATTTTAATAAAGCGCGTCAATTTTTTGTTACTAATCTATATAACGGGAAGATAGATCAATCAGGCATCTATGAGAAAGTATTGTCAGAGTCAGAAATAAATACTTTATTGGAAGGGCAAAAAATACATAATGAGAATTTGATTGCCTGTTGGGAAACTTCCTTGGGATATACTGATGATGGAATAGATGATATTATCAAAGACTCTGGACCCAATTCATTAGATGCAATAGGCTTTAATCGACCTATTCGAGGAATGACTGGGTGGAATTGGGCTGGAAAGAATGACTGTTTCCGATTGTCGCCTGAGGAATATGGAGGCATTGTTTTTCATGACGATGCATTGATTGACTGTAATTGGAAATCAAATTTCAAATGGAAAATTCCAAAAAATCTTCCAAGTGGTGTCTATGCCCTAAAACTAAACTGCAAAGATATTGAAGAGTATATTCCTTTTTTTATAGCTCCAAAAAAACCAAAATCAAAGATTGCAGTTCTATTACCAACATTCACCTATCTTGCTTATGCAAATGAACATCAGCCATTTTGGTCCCCAAATTGTCAAACTGTCACAGGTCATTCACCAACTTTAATGGAGTCTGATATTGAAATGCTAAAACTGGCAGAGTTTGGTCTTTCAACTTATGATCATCATTCTGATGGTTCAGGCTGCTGCTTTTCAAGCTGGAGAAGACCAATTGCAAACATGAGACCAAAGCATAGACTCTCAGCAATGGGTTTTCCATGGGGTCTAGGCGCTGATCTTTCTTTATTATGGTGGCTAGAAAATGAAGGTTATGATTTTGAAGTAATTACAGATCATGATCTACATAAAGAAGGTTTGCCACTCTTGGAGTCATACAAGGTTATTATCAATGGCACTCACCCAGAATATTATTCAGAAAGAATGCTTGATGCAACTGAAGATTATTTGAGCAATGGAGGAAGAGTGATTTATTCTGGCGGCAATGGATATTATTGGGTAACAGCAATCAAAGAGGATGAACCGCACTGTATTGAGGTTAGAAAATTAGATTATGGTTCAAGGTCATGGCAGGCATTCCCTGGCGAAGGATATCTTATTTCAACAGGAGAATGTTCAGGTTTATGGAGGGCTAGAGGAAGAGCGCCACAAAAAATTGTCGGGATCGGTTTGACAGCAATAGGTATGGATGAATGTCAACCTTTTGAAAGGATGCCAGATTCTTTTCATCGAAGAGTTAGTTGGATTTTCGAAGGTATTGGTGAAAAAGAATTAATTGGAGATTTTGGCTTAGTCCTTGATGGTGCAGCTGGAGTTGAAATCGACCGTTACGACTTATCTTTGGGAACTCCACCTCATGCCTTGTTATTAGCTTCTTCTCACGGTCATTCGGATAACTACCCTCTTTCATCTGAAGATATCTTCTTTTCTCTTCCTGGGATTGGGGGTACCGAGGAAGATCGAGTTAGGGCAGATATAGTATTTTTTAATACTGCTAATAATGGAGCCTGTTTGAGTATAGGCTCAATCGCATGGAGTTCATCACTTCCAATAAATAATGGTGATAATAATGTTGGAAAAATAATGAGAAATGCTATTGATGCTTTCTCTACTGAAGGAGAACTTCCTGGGAGTAAATATGTTGGAGATGAAAAACTATGGCGTTAACTTATTCAATATCTTGAATACCATTTAGCCATTGTCCTGCTGAAGGATTAACTGTTTAAAAACTTCTCCTCTCTCTGAAAAGTCAGAAAACATATCAAAGCTTGCGCACCCTGGTGAGAGAAGAGCTGCACCCTTAAGGGTATGTTTTTTTGCTGAAGCAATTGCTCCCTCTAACGACTCCTCAATTATTACTGAACATCCATTGATGCTTTGTGCAAAAAAATCTTTAGATTCACCAATCAATACAATAGTATTAACCTTTTGATTAATTAAGCTAAACATTTGAGAATAATCTTCATTCTTTGCTATACCGCCAGCTATTAATGTAATAGTATTGTATCTTTCTGCTAGTGCATTAATTGCTGTAATCGTAGAAATTGCATTCGTTGATTTTGAATCGTTGTAATAGTCAACCTCATCAATCCTAGTAACGAACTCTAGTCGATGAGTGAGTCCTTTAAATTTTTTAGCCGCATTAATCATAGATTCAATCGATAAGCCAAATTGATTTCCCAGAGCTAGCGCAGCCAATAGGTTTTCGATATTATGCTTTCCAACAACTAATAAATCTTGACTATTAAAGATTAGCTCACCCTTATAAAAAACCTCAAAAAATTTGTCTTTTTTCTTTGCATAAAAATCACAATCAGAGCTATAGTTCTCTATTGCAAAATAGCTGTCAGCATTTGATTTAGACAAGATTGAATCATCGAGATTTGCGATTGCGTATTGTGAATAACTATATATTGATAATTTCGAGGCAATATAATCCTCATAGTTATCATATCTATCCAGGTGATCTGGAGAAATATTAGTAATAACTCCAGCGAATAAATCTAGTTCACTTGTGTAATCCAACTGGTAACTTGAAAGTTCAACGATATAAAGATCCGCAGTATCACTGATACTTTCCATAACGGGACTTCCAATATTGCCACAAATAACAGCATTTAACCTACTTGCTAAAGCCATCTCACCCAAGAGTTGAGTGACTGTAGATTTTCCATTTGAACCTGTAATTCCAATAATAGGCGCATTTGAATAACGCCCAAATAATTCAATGTCACTTATAAGTGCTATTTTTTTCTCTCTAATCCATTGAACAATAGTTTCTGACTGTGCTATTCCAGGACTAATAATAACTTCATCGATGTCTTCCAAAAGCGATTCACTCCATTCACCCATATAACAATCATCAAGCAAATTTTCTTTTTGGAAAGTTTTTAAGAGCGAGGGCTCTTTTCTAGAATCAGCAATTCGAAAAATCTCATTATTATTGGTAAAAAATCGAGCAACTGACAGCCCCGTAATGCCCATTCCTAAAATAAGTTTCATGAAAACCTTGTGTTTTCGACCAAAATTGACTATATTTTACACTTTTACTTTTACTATATTATTATGCCAACAAACGTTCAAACAACTTCAAGTTCGATTGCGATCAATCGAACGCTAAGAAATACATATCAACTTCTATCCGCAACGCTTCTTTTTAGTGGCTTAATGGCATACGTTTCTATGTATCTGAACTTGCCATATTTTGGTCTTTTAATAACACTTGGAGGTTACTTCGGGTTATTATTTCTAGTCACAAAACTTAGGAATTCTGCCTCTGGAATACTTGCAGTGTTTGCACTCACTGGCTTCATGGGCTTGACACTTGGTCCAATTATTGGCGCTTATACAACGGCCTTTTCTAATGGATCCGAGCTTGTAGCAATGGCCATGACAGGGACTGCAGCTATATTTTTATCGCTTTCCTTCTATGCCATTGTTTCACAAAAAGACTTTAGCTTTTTAGCTGGCTTTCTGACGGCGGGAATTATTGTGGCATTTTTAGCAGGAATTGCTGCTTATTTTTTCCAGATCCCAGTGCTCTCTTTAACAGTTTCTGCTGCCTTCATTTTATTGATGAGCGGGTTGATTCTATATGAAACAAGTAATATTATTCATGGCGGGGAAACCAACTACATCATGGCGACTGTCACGTTATATATTTCAATCTATAATCTGTTTTTGAGCTTACTTCAGTTGCTGGGTGTTTTCTCTGGCAATGACTAGTGATTGACAGCGATGGATATCGTGCTAATATTGGTATTGTAATTACCAATGACAAAAAACAAATACTATTAGCAAAGCGATTCAAGCAAACTGGGTGGCAACTTCCTCAGGGTGGAATTGATGAAGATGAAACTGAGTTAGATGCTCTATATCGAGAGCTTCAGGAGGAGGTTGGTCTTGATTCTTCTCATGTCACTCTGATTGCCAAAACTCCTAAGTGGCTCAGATATGAACTTCCAGATGAGCACGTCAGAAGAGCTCAAAAACCTATGTGTATCGGTCAAAAACAAGTCTGGTATTTGCTAAAACTTGACTCAAGTGATGATGAAATCTCTCTCGATTTACATGATGATGTTGAGTTTGATGACTGGAAATGGGTAGATTATTGGAAGCCTGTTGATGAGGTAATTAATTTTAAAAGAGATGTCTATGAAGATATGCTCAAGGCCTTAGCTCCAATTCTTTTTGAAAATGAGCACAGTATTCCTTCAAAATTTTCAAGGCCTCTCCAATTTAGCGCTATCAGACTATAGCTGAGATAGGTTTTTTTTAATGATCTCTACTGGAGTCATTATGTGATTTTCAATGAGTTTAGAAATGGATTTTTTGTCTCTATCAAGAGCCAAAATCATTAATGCAGCGTGCTCATTTTGGTTAATTTTAAGTGTCTCGGCATTAGAAACATTTTCCTTGAGCCATAAATTACGATACCTCTTTGATTTTTCAAATAATGAATCTCTTATTTGGAGAAGTCTTGGTGATTTACAACCAGAAACCAATGCATCATGAAATAAACTATGGCGATTCTGCCATTCAAGCACATCAATATTTTTTAGTTTACTATATTTATTCAGTCTATGAGATGCCGCTATTATGCTTGCTTCCCAATAGTCATCCCCATGCTCGATTGCCATATCGATACAAATTGACTCTATTTTAGCTCGAGCTTGATAAATATCTTTCAAGTCGTCAATTGAAATTTCACTAACGTAAAAGCCTCTTTGATTTTCGGAAACTACTAGATCTTTTGCTATTAATTGAGATAAGGCCTCTCTAAGAGGGCTTGTACCAACATTATATTTGTCCTTTAAAGTCTTTATATGGAGTTTTTGTTGAGGAGAAAACTCACCTGAAATAATATCATTTGTTAATGAATCAAGTATTTGAGCAGCAGTATTTTTTTTAGAACTATCCACGGTTCAGAAGCCTTTAAAACTCCAAATAATTTCTAAATTAATCATAAATATTAAATATTTTATATTTGAATGTTAACATAAATGTAGTTATAATACAAAAATGTCGACATTTTAATACACATTATGAGTTCACATAACAATTCAAATATTGATATAGGTTTTGAAATCAATCAGCATAAGGATTATCAAAGACTTCAAGTAGTTACTCTTTCACAAGAATTAGTTGAAAAATTTGATGAATCGACTAGTCAATATAATGTTCAGTCAATTGAGTACAAGCCTTTCCTACGTTTTTTTATCGCTAATTGTTTAAATGATTTAACCCATAATACACTTGCTGAGTTTTTATCAAATACACTCAATAATCGCTCTACAGGCGCCATATTACTGCAGTGCAATAACTTAGATAATAGATACCACAATCATGATACTTTAATTGACTTAAATATTCGATTATCAACTGCCATTTCTCACTTAATTGGACTTCCAAACTTAGATTCAATGTCTGGAAAATTTTATGCTAGATTCTCTGTAAAAAATGAAGACAACAGTGATAGTTATTTGCGTCAGGCTCATCGTAGAATGGAGCTTCATAATGATGGCACTTATGTTGAAGAAAAAACTGACTGGGTGCTCATGCAGAAAATCATAGAATCAAATGTTGAGGGTGGAGAGTCGCTATTACTTCACCTTGATGATTGGACTGACTTGCAGAAGTTTTATGAACACCCCTTGGCCAAAGAAAACCTTCGGTGGGGCTCACCATCAAGTAAAAATGTTGATTATAAGACAACTCATCCTATTTTCTTAGATGAAGACGAGGATGGAAAGCCAATGATGTCATATATTGATCAATTTGTTGAGCCGAAGAATATGGAACAAGGCCTTTACCTCTATGAGCTAGGAGAATCTCTCGAGAGTGATAGTGCCACCTACAGCGTCAAACTAAATGAGGGCAGCATGCTTATAATTAATAATTACTTTTGGCTTCATGGAAGAGATAAATTTACTGCCAATAAAAATCTTCATCGTGAACTACTTCGCCAAAGAGGTGTTTTTAATTAACCTTTATCAACAGACTATATAATCATTTAGTATTTCTTTCATATTATCAATATGCCTAAAGACGAACTCTTCGACTATGTTGTTTTGGGTGGGGGTATTGTTGGCGTTTCTACAGCGCTTTCAGTGAAAACCAAGCACCCTGAAAAAAGAGTATTGCTTCTAGAAAAAGAGGGATCCTTTGCACAACATCAAACTGGACATAATAGTGGGGTTATTCATGCAGGTGTTTATTATGAACCTGGCAGTTTGAAAGCAGAGTTTTGCAGAGAGGGACTTAAAGAAACAATTTCATTTTGTAATACCCATGGTATTCCCTTTGAGCAATGTGGCAAATTACTTGTTGCCACAAATGCTCTTGAGCTAGAAAGAATGAACAAACTATTTGAAAGATGCAAGGCTAATCAAATAGAGGCTGAGATATTAGATCAAGAAGAACTCCATAAAATCGAGCCTAATATTGCTGGAATTGGAGCAATTCTGGTCAAATCAACTGGAATTGTTAACTACAAATTAATCACAAAAAAAATGATAGAAGAGTTCGAATCCATTGGTGGAGAATTTTTACTAAACACAAAGGTTGTTAATTTAGAAGAGAATCAAGATCAAATCAAGATAATCACTTCAAATGAGAAAATTTGTTCAAAGTATCTCATTTGCTGTGCTGGACTTATGGCCGACAGAGTTGCAAAGTTACTTGACATCAAAATTAACTTTCAAATCATCCCTTTTCGGGGCGAATACTACAGACTCAAAAAACAACACAATAGCCTTGTTAAGCATCTGATCTATCCAATCCCTGATCCCAATCTACCTTTCTTGGGTGTGCATTTAACTAGAATGATTGATGGAAGTATTACAGTTGGTCCAAATGCAGTTCTAGGATTTAAGCGCGAGGGGTATAAAAAATTTAATTTCAGTATAAAGGATACTCTTGGGTTCTTATCCTTCAGAGGGTTCCACAATGTGCTTAAAAAGAACTTTCGATCTGGCGTATATGAAATGAAAAATTCATTATTTAAACGAGGCTATCTAAAAGAAGTGCAAAAATATAGCCCTCAAATTAAGCTGAATGATCTCAAGCCATACCCAGCAGGAATAAGGGCTCAAGCAGTATTAGAAGATGGCACCCTTGTTCATGACTTTTTATTTGCAGAAAGCAAGAGATCTATTCATGTCTGTAATGCGCCCTCTCCAGCTGCCACATCAGCCATTCCAATTGGAAAATACATTACTGAAAAAGCCACCAAGGCTTATAACAATTTAACTTAAAAAAAACTGTCTTATAGTCTGAGCAAATTGAGATGATTGAACACTTTCAGGAACTTCCTTTAGCTTCTTAAGTGCAGGATCTGTGAATTCTTTTGGAATGATCACTTCTCGGCGAGCATTCAGTAATGCCTCAGTAAAGTCAATCTTAAATTCTGGATGAGCCTGCATTGTTAAAACTTTATCCTCGATATAAAAGCCAGCATTTTCACAGAATTCTGAAGACGCGTAAAGAGTTGCTTTCTCTGGGAGCTGAAGGACTTGGTCTTGATGACAAATATTCAGCGTCAACTCCTCTGACAAATTACCCAAGTAATTCGCACTCTTATCAATTTTATAAGTGTGCAATCCTAAACCCCAACCCTTAGTTGATTTTTCAACATGACCTCCGAGAGTCTGAGCGATAAGCTGATGACCAAAACAGACTCCAAAAATTGGTAATTTATCATGATAAATATTTTTAATTAATTGACTTACAGTTGGAATCCAAGAATGCTCTTCATAAACTCCATGCGGAGAACCTGTCACTATCCAACCATCGCAATCTAAATGATTTTCCGGGAACTCTGACCTTAAGATATTATAAGTTTTAAATTCAAAAACCTGCTCCTCTGAATCAATCAGTTTCATAAGCATATCTGCATAAGAACCATACCTTTCAACTAGTTCATCTGACGCCCATCCAACAAGTAGTATTCCAATTTTCATCGCCTTGAAACTTAATCCTATTTTTTATTTTTCTTTTGTTTTGCTCTCAAAACTAAATAATCATGAGCTATTGTTGCAGCTGCTATTGCAGTGATATCTGCGTGATCATAGGCGGGAGCAACCTCTACAACATCTGCGCCGATAAAGTTAATTTTTTCTAGACCTCTAACTATTCCCAAAGCTTGAGCCGAGGTGAGCCCACCTGAGACAGGAGTTCCAGTACCAGGAGCATAGGCTGGATCAAGACCATCTATATCAAAGGTAAGGTAAGCAGGTCGATCCTTAACAGTTTCAATGATTTTGGCAATAACTTCCTTAACTCCATTTTCATGTACCCATGGAGCGTCTAGAATTTTTACGCCTTTGGTATTACTGTTATGAGTTCTAATTCCAATCTGTATAGAGTGATCAGTATCAATTAAGTTCTCTTTAATGGCTCTTGAAAACATAGTTCCATGGTCAAGCCTTCCATCTTCGTCAGGCCATGTATCTGTATGTGCATCAAAATGAACTAAAGCAATAGGACCATGTTTCTCAGCATGAGCTCTTAAAAGTGGATAGGTTACAAAATGATCGCCACCAAAAGTGAGCATCTCTACTCCAGCGTCAAGAATAGTTTTTGCATGATTTTCTATCTCTGACACAATGTTGCCATGAAAACCATAATCTAATTCACAATCACCGTAGTCTGAAACTGCTAACGTCTTAAAAGGATCTATTCCATCAGGAAAAGCTAGTAACTCTGCAAGCTGGACTGATGCCTCTCTAATAGCTTTGGGGCCAAATCTTGCCCCTGGCCTGAAACTAGTTGCAGCGTCATAAGGTATTCCACTGACAGCAATATCCACACCCTTAAGATCTTTTGTGTATTTGCGCCTAAGAAAACTCAAAGCGCCGCCATAAGTCATCTCATTAGCTCTTCCATAAAGACTTTTTTTAGTAAAAGCCTGGTCTGTTTTCATGTCTTCAAAGTCGTCAATACTCATAAACTTCTCTCTTTATATTCTGTCCAGTAATGAATAATAAAGCATACCAATTTTCATACTTGGGTTTCGTAAAAATCTTCCCCCAGGGAAACTTTGTCTAGGAACTTTAGACATAATATCAAAAGTCTCTCCATTTCCAGTTATTTTCTCTGAAACTATTTTTCCAGAATAGCTTGCTAAGGCGACACCTTGGCCTGAGTAACCTTGGGCTGAAATGACTTTGTCGTTATAAAGCGTTGTGAAGAATGGGAGGCGGTTCATTGTTATTGCAAGCTTTCCTCCCCAAGCATAATCGATTTTGATGTCTTTGAGAAATGGGTAAATTTTCTCTAACGGTCTAGTTACAATTGGCACGATATTTTTGGATAAATTTTTTGAATAGTTCTCTCCACCTCCAAAAAGCAGGCGTTTATCAGCACTTAGACGAAAATAATTAATAACAAATCTTGAGTCCGCAAAGGCAATATCTCTTGGATTGATCTTTTGGACTGTTGCGTCATCAAGAGGTTTGGTTGCTACAATATAGTTATTCATTGGTAAGATTTTTGATGTTAATCTCTTCTCTAAATTATCAAGATAGCCATTACAGGCGAGAATAACTCGATCAGCCTTGATAGTGCCGTTCTGAGTCTGAACTTTGACATAGCTATCATGAACCTTGTAATCTATTGCAGAAGTATTTTCAAAGACTTTTGCACCTGCTGCTATGGCAGCCTTTGCAATGCCTAGAGCATAATTGAGTGGATGGCAATGGGCCTCACCCTCATCAAAACTACCTCCGTAATAAGTATCAGAACCCGTTACTTCTCTCATTTCATTGTCACTTAGATAGACCATATCTTTGTAATCATATTTATTAATCATATGATCAACATAGCGCTTTGACTCTTCACAATATCTCTGCTTATGGTTTGGATGGGCGATTCCCTTCTTGTAGTCACACTGAATTTTGTATTTATCAATCAAATCTTTGGCATGGTACTTTGCCTCTTCTCCAATACACCACAAAGCCTTGGCTTTTTGAAATCCCAAAGCTTGTTCTAAATAGAATTGATCTCTCCTCATACCACCAGACACCTGACCCCCATTGGCGCCTGAAGCTCCAGATGCTATTTTGTTGGACTCAACTAGAAGAACATTGACGCCCTCATTTGCTAGATAAAGGGCAGATGATAAACCTGTATAACCGCCACCTATAATGCAAACGTCTGTCTCATGTTCTCCATTGAGGACTGGCTGGTCTATATCAAAATTTCTTGTTGCCTGGTAATATGATTGCACTCTAAAAAAATTATTTGATCGACTTGGCTGTCAAATCAAGACACTTCCACACCTTTTCAAGAATTTCATCAATATGATCATTATTGCAAATTAACGGCGGAGCTATAACCATCTTGTTTTTAATAGCCCTCATGACTATGCCGTTCTCATAACATAAATCTCGACAAATCCCAACAACCTCAACACTATTTTCAAATCGTTTACAACTCTCTTTATCTTCAACTATTTCAATAGCTGCAAGCATACCAAGCTGTCTTGCCTCACCAACCAAAGGATGATTCTCTAACTCCTTCCACTTGCTTGCCAAGTAAGGGGCAGTATTATTTTTAACTTGGTCGAGTATATTTGTGTTTTCCATTAGTTCAAGATTAGCAACAGCTGCAGCCATGCAAGCAGGGTGTCCTGAGTATGTATAACCATGAGCAAATTCTTGATTGGCGGCTACCAATACATCAACAATGTCGTCTCTGACGACGACTCCGCCTACTGGCAAGTATCCGGAGGTTACGCCTTTAGCAAAAGGCATTAAATCTGGCTTAAAGTTAAAGTGTCCTGAGCCAAACCATTCTCCAGTTCTTCCAAAACCACAGATCACTTCATCCGCCACTAGAAGAATATTTCTCTCTTTACAAATCTTGCTAATTGCAGGCCAATAAGTTTTTGGAGGGATAATAACGCCTCCCGCACCCTGAATTGGTTCTGCTATAAATGCAGCAACTCGCTCTTCGCCAAGTTCATCAATTTTATTAGCTAAACTCTGCGCCATTTTTAGCCCAAATTCATCGGCATCAATCTTTCCACCGGCCTCAACACAAGCATCATAATAGTATGGCTGTTCTACGTGCTCAATATCGGCTATTGGTAAACCGCCCTGAGCATGCATAGCACTCATTCCACCTAGGCTAGCTCCAGCCATCGTTGATCCATGGTAGGCATTTGTTCGACTAATAATCACCGATTTCGAAGGCTTTCCTCTGGCAGCCCAGTAATGTCTTACTAACCTAACAACAGTATCATTTGCCTCAGAACCTGATCCACAAAAATAAACTTTATTCATTCCCTCTGGCGTCTTATCAGCAATCATCTCAGATAACTTAATGGCTGAGGGATGACTCGACCCAAAAAAATTATTATAGTAAACAAGCTCTTTCATTTGCTCGTTCACCGCATCAATAATTGAAGATTGCCCATATCCCATATTGACACACCACAAGCCTGACATACTATCTAATATTTTCTTCCCATCGTTATCGTAAATATAAACCCCATCAGCACGACTGATAATGTGAGTTGACTCAGGATTTTTGATGTAACTTAAATCACTGAATGATTGAATAAGATGTTTTGCATTTTTTTGTTGTAATACTGAAGTAGTTGCTGACATATTAATTCCTTGATTTGGTTGCTTACAATTTGTATGTTTTATTATTTTTTTTATAGCAATAATATATAGTTCGTATACGAATGATAATTATAGCATCACAACGATAAAAAATTATCAATTCAAAGTATCAAAAAAAATATTTTATATATTTAGTCTTTTATGTTTAAGTGATATAGTGTAATCTTTTTTTAGTTTTTGACAATATTTATTTAACATTTTTTTAGTTATGAATAATTTTGCAGAGAAATTTCTTGGCGCAAACCCCGAACTCAAAAAAATTGAATTCATATATGTAGATTTCAATGGCATCTCAAGAGGCAAAAGCGCTTCTCCAAAAACACTGATTAAGGCAGCTAGTGGCGGGTTAAAAATGCCAGTATCAAGCTATGTTTTAGATATTTGGGGTGATAATCCTAAGGGAACAGGCCTGGTAATGACAACAGGTGATGGCGATGCAACTTGCAAAGTTGTTGAAAATACTCTTGCATTAACGCCTTGGAGCTCGAATCGAACTGCCCAGTGCCTTGTCAGTATGGAAGATAATGATGGAAGCCCAATCTATGCTGATCCTAGAAACATACTTAAAAGTGTATTGAAGCGATTTGATGAGCTTGGTCTTAGACCAGTCATTGCTCCTGAAATGGAGTTTTATTTAATCGATAACCAACTGACAAAACACGGGCATCCTCAAATGCCATTGATTCCTGGAACGAATAGGCGATTCAAAGAAGTTCAATTACTTAACCTTAACGTTATGGATGATTTTGAAGACTTCTTTGATCTGGTTGATAAAAGTGCTAAATCACTTGGCATACCTTCAGAGACAGCAATTGCAGAGTGCGCCCCGGGTCAATTTGAAATCAATTTACTTCATCACGACGACCCGCTTCTGATGGCTGACCAAGCTTTTTTAATGAAAAGATCCATAAAGAACTGCGCCAAAAAATTTAACCTAAATGCCACATTTATGGCTAAGCCATTTTCAGAGGAAGCAGGTAATGGTATGCATGCTCACTTAAGTATTATTGACAAAAAAGGTAACAATTTATTCAAGCTTGATGCAAGCAATCAACCAAAAGGTATTTTTGCTGATGCGATTGGCGGTCTTCTAAAAACAACCCCTGACTTTCTATCATTTTATGCTTCACACTCGAACTCATTTAGAAGGCTAGTTCATAATGCTGACCATGCTCCTACAACTCTCAGCTGGGGTCATGAAAACAGAACAGCCCTGATCAGAATTCCTGAGGCATCTTCAAGCGCTACAAGACTAGAATTCAGGCTTCCAAGTGCTGACTCAAACCCCTACTTAGTTTTTGCATCAATACTCTCAAGCGTGCTATCAGGTATAGAGAACAAATACCCACTTGGTAAAGAGACGATTGGTAATGCTCACGCTCAACACAAAGCTGAGCTAGGAATTACCTGGAGAGAAGCAGTTGAAAAAACCAGTAAATCAAAAGTGGTGAAGAAATTTTTTGGAGAGCAATTCCAAAAGTCTTTTCAAGTTGTAAAAGAACACGAAATTAGCAGGTTTGAAAGCACTGTTACAGATTTTGAATACAATTCATATTTGAGACATTTATAAAAGAAACTGGATTGTAATTAAAAAAAGGTGATTATTAAATACAAAAATTTAATATAATCCAATTAGTTAAAAGTAAAAACAAAAGGAGAAATAGAATGAAAAACAATTTAAACAAACTGCTCATAGCTGGAGCACTAACATTTTCAGCTCAGGCAGCAATTGCAGAAGAAGTGGTGAATGTTCTTAACTGGTCTGATTATATTGACGAGCAAGTTAATGAGGATTTCACAGCTGCAACAGGCATCAAAGTGGTGTATGACGTATTCGACTCAAATGAAGTTCTTGAGGCTAAGCTTCTGGCTGGTGGCTCTGGCTATGACGTTGTTGTTCCATCAAGCAGCTTCTTGGCTCGACAAATTCAAGCTGGAGTATTCCAAAAGCTCGATAAATCAAAATTATCCAATATTGGTAACATGTGGAGTGATATCGAAGACCAGGTTGCACAGTTTGGTCCTCTCAATGACTACTCAGTCAACTATATGTGGGGAACAACTGGAATTGGTTATAACGAAGGCATGATTAATGAAAGAATGGAGAATGCTCCAACATCATCTCTTGCTATGGTGTTTGATCCAGATGTTGTTTCTAAATTCGCGGACTGCGGAGTCCACTTACTCAATGCGCCTACTGAAATTATTCCAGCAGCGCTTGCTTATCTCGGTGAGGATCCAAGGAGTACGGACTCTGACGTGATAGCGAAAGCTGAAGCCGTCTTAACTGCAGTTAGACCGCACATTCAAAAATTTCATTCATCGCAATACATTGATGCACTCGCAAATGGAGATATCTGTTTAGTTGTTGGTTGGTCAGGTGATATCTTCATGGCTCAATATGCTGCATGGGATGCTGAAAATGGCGTTGAAATCGTCTACTCAATTCCTGAAGAGGGAGCACTCATGTGGTTTGATCAGTTAGCTGTTCCTAAGGATGCGCCTAACACTGCTAATGCACACAAGTACATCAACTGGATTATGGATCCAGAGCAGATTGCAACAGCTACAAACTACGTTTGGTATGCAAACGGTAACTTAGCTTCGCAGCCATTACTGGATGAAGAGCTATTGAATGATCCTGCGGTTTATCCAACTCCTGAAGTCATGGCAGGCTTATACATTAGCCCTACCTATGACGCAAGATCACAAAGAGTAATTACTCGCACTTGGACTAAAGTTACTACTGGTCAGTAACCTTTAATCAAAAAAACCATCGTGATGCTTAGCATCATGATGGTTTTTACTCTTTTAATTAAATCATTATGTCTGAATTACCTTCGGTCAATCCTTGGCTTGACCCATCTCAAAAGCCCTATATTCAAATTGAAAATGTAACTAAGAAGTTTGGTGACTTTACAGCCATAGACCATCTTAATTTAGATATTTACAAGAATGAGTTTTTCTCATTACTAGGTCCCTCAGGTTGCGGCAAAACAACTTTACTCCGAATGCTTGCTGGATTTGAAAAAGTAACTGAAGGGAGAATTCTGCTGGATGGTGAGGATATATCTGAAATTCCTCCTCATCTAAGACCTATCAATATGATGTTTCAATCCTACGCTTTGTTTCCTCACATGACGGTAGAGAAAAATATTGCTTTTGGATTAAAACAGGATAATTTGCCTCCCAATGAAATTAATCAAAGGGTTGAAGAAATGCTTGAACTCGTAGAGCTTAGTGATTTTGCAAAGAGAAAACCGAATCAGCTTTCGGGAGGACAAAGTCAACGCGTTGCTCTTGCCAGGAGTCTAGCTAAACGGCCAAAACTATTGCTTCTTGATGAGCCATTGGGAGCGCTTGATAAGAGACTCAGAGAGCAAACTCAGTTTGAACTCATGGATATTCAAGAAAAACTTGAAGTCACCTTTGTGATCGTAACCCACGACCAAGAAGAAGCAATGACAGTCTCTAGTCGCATTGGTGTTATGGACTCTGGAAACTTAATTCAAGTAGCAACCCCTACAGAGATTTATGAAGCGCCGGTCAATAAGGATGTAGCTGACTTTATTGGAGACGTTAATATTCTTAGGGGAATCTACAAAGGTCAAAACGATGTAGGCACTCAGCTGCACTCAGATGACTCAGACTCGATAGTTTTTGCAACACAGGAGGTCGGCGCATCGACTGGAGATGAAATGTGGTTTGCAATCAGGCCTGAAAAACTTGAAATCTCAAAAAAGAAGCCTAAAAATCAGCACAATATTTTGAAAGGTTTAATTGAGGATATTGCCTATGGCGGCAGCTTTTCTACCTACCATGTGAGACTTGATAGTGGCAGAATTCTCAAAGCGATTCGTGCTAATCGGGTCAGGACTGAGGAGCATCACTTGACGTGGGAGGATGAAGTCTATCTTCATTGGGAGCCTCACTCTGCTGTAGTGCTACTATCTTAAATACCAATGAGTAGTAATCAAAGAACTCAAAGCCTCTTAAAATCCATTTTCAATGGTCGGCGCGCTATCATAGCAATTCCCTATTTGTGGCTGTTAATGTTTTTTATGCTGCCCTTTATCTTTGTTTTAAAGATTAGTCTTGCAGAGCCAATCATGGCGATACCTCCCTACACAGCCCTTCTTGAGTGGGGCGATTCCCTACTTCCTTCTATTCGAGCAAGTCTAGAAAGTTACCTATTTTTATTTAGTGACTCTCTTTATATCAAAGCCTATCTCTCTAGCTTAAAAATTGCAATTATCTCCACGATTCTCACTTTAATTATAGGATATTCAATTGCATATAGCGTAGCCAAAGCGCCAACTCGATGGAGAGGTATCTTATTGATGCTTGTTATTCTGCCCTTTTGGACTTCCTTTTTAATCAGAGTTTATGCCTGGATTGGAATCCTTAAAACTGAGGGTTTATTGAATTTAGCGCTTATGTCCATTGGCATTATTGATAAGCCTCTCATCATAATGAATACTGATCTTGCGGTTTATATAGGAATTGTATACTCATACCTCCCATTTATGATTTTGCCCCTATATGCCAATTTAGAAAAAATGGATATAAGTCTATTGGAGGCTGCAGCAGATTTAGGGTGCAGACCCTTTAAAACTTTTTGGACTGTAACGATTCCTCTCTCAATGCCTGGCATTCTTGCTGGGTGCTTCTTAGTCTTTATTCCTGTGATGGGGGAGTTTGTCATTCCAGATCTTCTTGGAGGTACCAAGACCCTAATGATTGGAAAAGTATTGTGGACCGAGTTCTTCTATAACCGGGACTGGCCTGTGGCCTCTGCGGTGGCCATAATATTGTTAGCCTTGCTGGTCATCCCGATTATGCTCTATCAAAAGTCACAAGAAAAGGCAATCTCATGAAAAAGTTTGGAAACTTTAATATTGCTGCCCTAGTCATTGGATTTTCTTTTCTCTACATACCGATCATATTGCTCATTCTATTTAGTTTTAATGAATCAAGATTAGTGACTGTCTGGGGCGGGTTTTCTACCAAGTGGTATGGTGAACTAATGCAAAACCAGGGCATAAAAGATGCGGCATGGGTAACGATCAAAGTTGCCTTTATATCTTCCACCATGGCTACAATTCTTGGAACCATTGCAGGCCTGGTCATGACTCGTTTTGGAAGCTTTAGAGGTAGGACTCTTTTTTCTGGAATGATCTACGCGCCCATGGTCATGCCCGAGGTAATTATTGGTCTATCTACCCTACTGATGTTTGTTGCACTCGCCGTTGATAGAGGGGTTTTTACCGTAACACTTGCTCATATAACCTTTTCAATGTGCTATGTGGCAGTCGTCATACAATCCAGAATGTCAAGTTACGATGATAGCATTACCGAGGCTGCGCTTGATTTGGGTTGCACGCCTTTCAAAACTTTTATGTTAATCACGCTACCCATCATTCTTCCCGCAGTCATTGCTGGCTGGCTATTGTCATTCACACTGTCACTTGATGATTTAGTTATTGCAAGTTTTACTTCAGGCCCGGGCTCTACAACTCTTCCTATGAAGATTTATTCAATGGTAAGACTTGGCGTTACACCTGAAATCAATGCAGTTTCAACAATACTTGTTGGACTAGTGACTCTCGGCGTTATAGCTGCATCGATCATTGGCAGGAAACAAAAACAACAAACTATCTAATTCTGAGCGGTTTCAGAGACACTTTTTCTCTCTAGGCCATTATAATTAGCGTCTTTTAATACAATATGAACAAGGATTACAAATGTTAACGAACTCTAGTCTTTTAAAAGAGCATGGCTATGTCAACGGTCAATGGGTTGGCGATGATGCAAAATCACGCTTTGATGTCACAAATGCCTATTCGAATGAGGTTATAAGCTCCCTTCCAGATATGGGTAAAAAAGAGACTGACGAGGCCATTGAAGCAGCAAACAATGCCTGGCCTGCTTGGAGAAAGAGAACTGCCAAAGAGAGAGCTATCATTCTTAAAAAGTGGTTTGATTTGATTATGGTAAACCAAGAAGACCTTGCTATTTTAATGACCGCTGAACAAGGAAAGCCAATTGCAGAGGCGAGAGGTGAAGTTGGCTACGGTGCATCATTTATTGAATGGTTTGCTGAAGAAGGAAAGAGAACCTATGGTGATGTCATCCCAACGCCTGCAAATGATAGAAGAATACTAGTGATTAAACAGCCTATTGGTGTTGTTGCATCCATTACTCCATGGAATTTTCCGATAGCGATGATTACAAGAAAGTGCGCGCCTGCCCTAGCAGCAGGCTGCCCAGTAGTCATTAAGCCAGCTGCAGAGACTCCTTTATCAGCACTTGCTATCGCAGAGCTTGCACAGCAAGCCGGAATTCCTGAAGGCATTTTGAATGTTGTTGTTGGAACCAACTCTTCTGAGATTGGAAAAGCATTGACTGACAGCCCAATTGTTCGCAAACTCTCTTTTACAGGCTCGACTGCGGTTGGGAAAATCTTAACTCGAAACTGCGCTGATACTATGAAAAAAGTATCTATGGAGCTGGGTGGTAACGCTCCATTTATAGTGTTTGATGACGCTGATTTAGAATCAGCCGTGTCTGGCGCACTGATCTCTAAGTTCAGAAATACGGGACAAACCTGCGTCTGTACAAACCGCTTTATTGTGCAGGAAGGCATTTATGATCAGTTCGTTGAAAAACTAGGTGAAGCCGTTAAAACTCTGAATGTCGGTCACGGAATGGATGAAGGCATTAACCAAGGCCCACTTATCAGCTTCAAGGCTTTAGATAAAGTGAAAGACCATTTAGCAGATGCAGTGGATAGAGGAGCGGTCATTGTTGCAGGTGGAAAACCTCACGAGAATGGCGGCACTATGTTTGAACCAACCGTGATTAGTAATGTTGACACATCAATGAAAATGGCCTCGGAGGAAACCTTTGGACCTCTTGCTCCGGTTTTCAAATTTAAAACCGAAGATGAAGCCATTACACTTGCAAACGATACTGAGTTTGGATTAGCGTCCTATTTCTATACAAAAGATATCAATCGTATCTGGCGCGTCTCTGAAGCTTTAGAATACGGAATGGTTGGCATTAATGAAGGCGTTATTTCAAACGAAGTGGCTCCATTTGGTGGCGTTAAAGAATCTGGATTAGGAAGAGAAGGCTCTCACTATGGAATCGATGATTTCATGGAACTTAAATACATCTGTATGGGCGGACTAAAGTAGTCTCTTTTCATAATTTTTTAAATAATACAGCGCAATCTAGATAAGAACATTTTTAAAGATGATTTCTAGTGAGACATTTCACTGGTTGGTATAATGTCGCATTCGAATTTATAAATTACAAAAATGAAAGTTGGAATTCTAGGCCTTGGAACTGTTGGAGGCGGTGTTGTAAATGTGCTCCAAAAGAACAGTAAGTCTATCAAAAGACGAACTGGAGTAGAAATAGAGCTGGTTATTGCTGGTGTTCGTGATATTTCTAAAAAACGCATTTGTGATACCAAAAAAATTCAATTAACCGAAGACCCCTTTGAGGTTGTCAATCATCCTGATATTGATGTGGTCCTTGAGCTCATTGGCGGCTTTGGGCTTGCAAAAGAGCTTGTTGAACAGGCCATCAATAATGGTAAACACATCATTACGGCAAATAAAGCCCTCATAGGTAATCATGGAAATGAGCTTATTAAGCTTGCAAACAAAAAGAAAGTTCGATTCTTGTTTGAAGCCTCTGTTGCGGGTGGAATCCCCATCATTAAAGCCTTAGAACAAGGCCTCAGTGCGAACAATATTGAGTCTGTTGCTGGAATCATCAATGGAACTGGTAACTTTATTCTCACGGATATGAAGGAGAAAGGTAGAGATTTCAATGATGTGCTCAAAGAAGCGCAAGCACTCGGCTACGCTGAAGAGGATCCAACCTTTGATATTGAAGGTATTGATGCTGCCCATAAGCTCTCTATATTAGCTGCAATTGCCTTTGGAACTGAAATTCAGTTTGATAAAATCTTCACTGAGGGTATCAGCAATATTTCAACCGAAGACATTCTCCATGCTACAGAGCTCGGCTATACAATTAAACACCTTGGGATTGCAAAGAGAGCTGAAAATGGGATTGAATTACGTGTTCACCCTACTTTAGTTCCTAACAATAAACTCATTGCTCAGGTTGATGGAGTGATGAATGCAGTGATGGTTAAAAGTGATGCCTTAGGCACAAGCCTTTACTATGGTCCTGGCGCTGGTGATGAGGCTACTGCATCTGCAGTCATTGCAGATCTAAACGATATCATTAATAATCAGACTAGTAACCATACCTTGGGCTGGAAATCACAACAAAAAATTAAAGTGGTTGATAACAACTCGATTCATAGTGAGTTCTTTTTGAGACTTTTAGTGACTGATGTCAAGGGAGTGCTTGCTAAAGTGACTGGCATATTCAATGACCATAACGTTAGTATAGAGGCTCTAATCCAAAAACAAGTGGATGAAAACAACAATGCTCACATTGCAATCACTACGGACAAGGTCAGCACTAAAACAGTGATGAGCATTAAAAAGAAAATTGAAGCAAGCGAATTTAATCAAGCTGACGTTCAAATTATTCATATTGAATTACTAGACTAAGTTTTTTTGAGGTACAAATGAGATATACAGGATTAATTGAGAAATACAGAGACCGACTTCCAGTCGGTGATAAAACTCGCCTCATTAGTCTAGGTGAGGGCAACACTCCACTAATCAGACTGGAAAATATTCCTTGTGAAATGGGAACACAAGTTGAGCTTTACATTAAGTATGAAGGTCTCAATCCTACAGGATCCTTTAAAGATCGTGGAATGACTATGGCTGTAACTAAGGCCGTTGAAAGTGGCTCAAAAGCCATTATTTGCGCCTCCACCGGAAATACTTCTGCAGCCGCAGCTGCTTATGCAGCCAGGGCAGGGATTAAAGCTTTTGTGGTTATTCCTGAAGGAAAAATTGCACTTGGAAAGCTTGCCCAGGCTATGATTCATGGCTCAACGATTATTCAAATCAAAGGCAACTTTGATGATGGCATGCAGCTCGTCAAAGAAGTGGCTGAGTTTGCTCCAGTCTCAATTGTAAATTCAATTAACCCTTTCAGGCTCCAAGGCCAAAAGACAGCCGCATTTGAGATTATTGAAGAGCTTGGACATGCTCCAGATTATCATTGCCTTCCGGTTGGAAATGCAGGAAATATAACCGCACATTGGATGGGTTATACTGAATACTTTGAAGCAGGTAAGTCCTCTTCAACGCCTACAATGCTAGGCTATCAAGCTGAAGGTGCAGCCCCTTTTATCCATGGCTCAAGAGTTGAAAAACCTGAAACAATTGCAACAGCGATAAGAATTGGAAACCCTCAAAGCTGGGATAAGGCATTAAAACTTAGCAAAGACTCAAATGGTTGGTTTGACTGCTTTTCTGACAAGGAAATCCTTGCAACGCAAAAACTATTGACCGAAAAAGAGGGAATTTTCTGTGAGCCTGCCTCAGCTATCTCAGTTGCTGGAGCCTTAAAAGACATCGAGTCAGGAAAGATTCCAGATGGATCTAGTGTGGTTTGCACTTTGACCGGTCATGGTCTTAAGGACCCCGATACGGCAATATCACAGTGCGATACTGATGCAATGGTCAATATTAACCCAACGCTGGAAGAGGTTAAAAAAGCTATCCTTGATAACATGTAGTTTTTTTCTGGCTGTAAAAGTTTATGATACTATTTAAGGATTTATGAGCAAACAGCACTACAAAACAATTGATCAGTGCGTAGGTGGGACTCCTCTAGTCCAGCTTCAGCGTTTGAATCCAAATCCATCAAACATTATTCTCGCAAAGCTGGAAGGAAATAATCCTGCTGGCTCAGTAAAAGATCGTGCAGCGCTTAACATGATCAACGAAGCTGAAAATAGAGGGGATATTAAGCCTGGAGATATGCTAATTGAGGCTACTAGTGGCAATACTGGCATAGCTCTAGCAATGGTCGCAGCAATCAAAGGCTACAAAATGACCCTTATTATGCAGGAAAACTTGTCTCAAGAGAGAAGGGACGCGATGACAGCCTACGGTGCAGAGCTCATCCTGGTCTCTAAAGAGCATGGCATGGAAGGAGCGAGAGACCTAGCCAACCAAATGAGTGATGAAGGAAAAGGTCTCCAGCTCAATCAGTTTGCCAACGAGGACAATCCAAGAGCCCACGTGTCTTCAACTGCCCAGGAAATATGGAAAGACACAAATGGCGAAATTACTCATTTTGTTAGTTCAATGGGAACCACAGGAACCATTATGGGCGTATCAAAATACTTAAAGGGAAAGAAGCCATCAGTCCAAATTATCGGCATACAACCCGATGGTGAATCTCACATACCTGGAATTAGACGCTGGCCAGAGGGCTACCTCCCAACGATCTTTGATGCATCAAGAGTTGATAGGATTATGGATGTATCTCAGGCAAATGCAGAACAAACTACCAGAGATCTTGCAACGTATGAGGGTATCTTCTCTGGCATATCTGCTGGAGGCGCTGTGGCGTCTGCCATTGAGCTTTCAAAACAGGTTAATGATGCAGTAATAGTTACTATTATCTGTGATAGAGGAGATCGGTACCTGTCTACAGGGGTTTTTAAGACCTAAAACCTAATTATTTTTTATGATTTAAAACGTTTTGATGACTAGATTCACATCAAAATATGTGTACAATTATAGGTTCTTAAAATTCTTAAACACATAAAGGAGAAATAAATGAGTATTAAGTTAGGCTTTAAAACGTCGTCAATTGCTATTACAGCATTACTATTATCTATAGGCATGACTGCTAAAGCAGGCGTCGTTTATGATTACATAAAAAATAATAACGAGCTTATGATTGCAACTGATGCAAACTGGGCTCCGTTTTCTTACATTAATGATGCCGGTGAGATGGAAGGCTTTGACGTAGATGTTGGAAGAGAAATTGCTAAGCGTATGGGTGTTGAAGCACGCTTCATTACTCCTGCATGGGATGTGATTACTTCAGGTAACTGGAATATGCGTTGGGACGTGTCAGTTGGATCAATGACTCCAACCGAGAGTCGCTCTGAAGTTCTCAACTTTCCAGCCGTATACTATTACACGCCAGCTGCATTTGCAGTTCATACTGACTCGACAGTTACAAACTTAGCAGGCTTGAATGGAAAAAATATCTGTACAACAGCAGCTTCAACCTGGGAAATGTACCTTCAAGGCAACCTAGATATGCTTAATGCTCCTGCGTTTACATACAAGGTAACTCCAGGAACAATTACTTCTCTGGTTGATGGTTCAGCTTGCCTAGACGACACTCGCTTAGGTGCTGGTGTTCGTAATGATGGTATTATTGACTCAGTTCCAATGATTCAAAATGCGATTGAAGCTGGCTATCCAATTAAGTTCTTAGGTGATAACGCATTCTATGAGCCATTATCAGTTGCAACTGACAAGGGCAATAACGATGCTGAGTTAGATGCTGAGATTGCTAGAATCATTGCAGAGATGCAAAGTGACTATACTTTGTCACTTTTATCAATGAAGTGGTTTAAAAATGCAGATGGTAGCTCTAACGACTATACAATTGCATATTAAGAAAATAAGTTTAAGTATTACCTAACTTTCTAGATAAAGGTATGTTCGTCGATACCGTTGTTGAAGATAAGGCGCTGCACAAACCAGCATTCCTTATCGGTCTTTCAGTAACGGTATTGGCGATTTTTTTTGCCTTTAATTTCACCAATACCATTTTTGGTGAATTTCTCTCGCCAGTCATTGGAAATCCAGAAGAAAGTGGTTTATTTGGACGCTTTGTAGTTTCCTTTGTTCTATCTGTTATCTTTGTCCTAAACTTGCTTGCAATAAGTTTTGCACGATTAAAGATACAAATACTCATTGTATGGTTTGAGTTATTCCTTCTATTCCTGGCTTTCGCATATTCGTTTGACTTAAAGCTGTCCTTTATCCAGAGCAGAATTGGTTTGATGATTTCAAAAGGCCTATTTACAACCATCTATATTTCTGCAGTATCCATTGTCATTGCTACAGCAATTGCAATAGTAGGCGCAATCGCTAAACTCTCAAATAATGGTTTTGCATACGCCATAGCGAGTTTTTATACTTCACTATTTAGAGGGCTTCCGCTTCTTCTTCAGGTTTACTTGATCTACAAAGGATTACCGCAGTTAGGGTTTATGGTGGACGCTATACCATCAGGTATTGCTGCGTTATCTCTATGCTATGGTGCTTACATGACTGAAATCTTTAGGGCAGGCATTCAAAGCATCCCCAAAGGTCAATGGGAAGCTTCAAGAGCCCTTGGTTTTAAATCTGGGCTCATCCTTCGTAAGATCATTCTGCCACAATCTATTCCTATTATTGTTCCTCCAACAGGTAACCAATTTATTGCGATGCTGAAAGACAGTTCATTAGTCTCAGTTCTTGGTATTTGGGAGTTGATGTATCTTGCAAAAACGCTTGGTCAAAGAGACTTTAGACATATGGAAATGTTACTTACTGCGGCCATGATTTACTGGGGATTAACCATTATTCTTGAGATGATACAAGCTCGTATTGAGCGAAAATATCAACAAAAAACTTGATTATGCCTAACGAAATAACAAATGGAAATTCAGTCATCTCTCTCAAAGGAGTCAACAAATGGTACGGGGACTTTCAGGCTCTCAAAGATATCAATCTTGAGATTAAAGCCAAGGAAAAAATTGTTATTTGTGGACCATCGGGCTCAGGCAAATCAACCTTAATTCGATGTCTGAACCGTTTGGAGGCTCACCAGGAAGGTCAAATTCATGTGACTGGAATTGAACTACATGAAACAATGAAGGATATAGACATTGTTAGGCAAGATATTGGAATGGTGTTTCAAGGATTTAACTTATTCCCGCACTTAACTGTTCTTGAGAACTGTATGGCCGGTCCCAACTGGGTTAGAGGGATTGATGAAAAAGAGGCCAAAGAGAGGGCTATGTCTATGCTTGAACAGGTCAAAATCCCAGAGCAAGCCGATAAATATCCCGAGCAGTTATCAGGTGGTCAGCAGCAACGCGTTGCGATTGCAAGAAGCTTGTGCATGCAGCCCAAAGTCATGCTTTTTGATGAGCCTACCTCAGCACTCGATCCAGAAATGGTTTCTGAAGTACTGGAAACAATGGTTGAGCTAGCAAAAAGTGGTATGACGATGATATGTGTCACTCATGAAATGGGTTTTGCAAAGCAGGTTGCTGACAGAATAATCTTTATGGATGAAGGTGAGATTGTCGAAGAGAATACCCCAGAGGAATTCTTTAATAACCCTCAAAATAATCGAACAAAGACTTTTTTGGACCAGATTCTGACTTAAGCTTTCGCTTTAAAATACTCTTTAAAAGCGGCAATTACAAAGTGTATATCTTTTTCATCTATTCCAAGATGGCAAACTAATCTGCCTCGATCTAAATTGGAAATTATGATTTCCTTATCAAATAAGAACCTTTCAAGAGACTCTCTATGCTGCTCAGGACAATTGACGAAAACCATATTGGTCTGACTTTCACTAAAATCAACTGAAAGTTCTTCTATTGAAGATAGGCCCTCTGCCAAAATCTTAGCATTATCATGATCCTCTTGCAATCTTTGGATATTGTTTTTTAGAGCATACATCCCGCAAGAGGCAATGACTCCAACTTGCCTCATTCCACCTCCAAGCATTTTTCTGAGTCGATGTGCTTTATCAATTGTCTCTTGGTCTGCAACCAGCATTGAACCCACAGGAGCACCTAATCCTTTCGATAGGCAAATTGAAACGCTATCAAAGGAGCTTGTTAGTTGCTTCATGGATAGCCCTGTTTTAATGTGTGCATTAAATAGTCGAGCACCATCCAAATGAACTTTTAGGTTTTTACTATGGGCTCTCTTTGCAAGCTCATCAAGCTCACTTTGAGGCTGCACCTGACCGGAGAAAGTATTTTCTAGGCATAATAATTTAGTGACTGCATAATGAGGGTCATCATCCTTAATTTGATTAAGCATATCCTCAATATTAATTGAGCCTGTAGCTGATGTTTCAATGGGACAAATGCCAACACCTCCCAGAACAGAAGCGCCTCTGGCCTCGTACACATTGGTGTGATAATTTTTTCCTATGAGAACTTCATCGCCTCTTTGGCAATGCGAAAGCATTGCAGTGAGATTGCTTTGAGTGCCACTTGGGAAAAATAATGCTGCTTCTTTATCTAGAAGTTTTGCTGCATACTCTTGAAGCTGAATGACCTCTTGATCTTCTCCATACACATCGTCTCCAAGCTGAGCATTTTCGATGCTTCGAAGCATGTCATTAGAGGGTAGGGTAACAGTATCACTCCTAAAATCAATTGGATTTATAAAATTAATTCTTTGTGGATGGTTTTTATTAGAGTTGTATTGATTCATGACCAACCTTAAAAAGGCTTAACAACTGCAAGAATAATAATTGAAATCAAAAATACGACTGGAAACTCATTAAACCATCTAAAAAATACATGAGACTTATTATTTTTATCGGCAGCAAAAACTCCAACCAAATAGCCGCAGTAAAAGTGATACCCTATAAGAATAGCCACAAGAAAGAGCTTCATCTTCAGCCAATGCATATCACTATAAACCTCCCAGGCATAGCTATAAATCATCCAAAAACCCATTACAGTTGTCAAAATAAAGCTCGGCATCATGATGCCGTTATAGAGTTTTCGCTCCATAATCTTGAATCGCTCTATACTGATTTTATCCTCAGCCATGGAGTGATAAACGAACAGTCTTGGTAAGTAAAACATTCCAGCCATCCAAGATACAAATCCAAAAACATGTATTGCTTTAACCCAGAGCATAATAAATAAAAAAAATAAAAACATAATACCGTTTTGGTTTGTTTTTATGTTTATTTTTCATTGTTTTAATCTTTTAATCATTTGCTGATTTGCCTCTTTGAGGTCCTCTCACATAGTAAAATTTAAGCCAACTCTTTGCTTAAATTATCCATGCTGAATTTTTTCAAGAAAAAACAGAACCCAAGCCTTAAGGAAGAAGAAGAACAAAAACTATCCTTAAGGGATAGGCTTTTTAAATCTAAAAAAAAGCTGGGTGATGGTCTCTCCTCCCTAGTCATTGGCAAAAAGAAGATTGATGAGGATCTTCTTGAAGAGTTAGAGGTTCTCTTAATCAGTTCAGATGTTGGAATTCAAACCACGGACAAGGTCATAGAAAGTGTTAGAAAGAAAGCCTCCAGAAAAGAGCTTAAAGATGAAGATAGCTTGTATCAACTTATTAAACTTGAACTTGAATCACTATTAGTGACAGATAGTGATCTGGAGCCTAGCTCTGAAATACCTTTTGTCATTCTTGTCGTTGGAATCAACGGCGCAGGCAAAACAACCACTATTGGCAAACTTGCTAAGTTATTTCAGGGTGAGGGTAAATCCGTGATGCTCGCCGCTGGAGACACCTTTAGGGCGGCTGCAGTTGAACAGCTCCAGGTCTGGGGTGAGCGAAATGATATAACCGTGATTGCTCAAAAGACTGGCGCAGATGCAGCTTCAGTGGTCTATGATGCTTATCAGTCTGCTATTGCTAAAAAAACTGATATTTTAATTGCTGATACGGCAGGGAGACTTCATACTCAAGATAATCTTATGCAAGAACTCGAAAAAATTAAGAGGGTTTTGAAAAAGCATAATGAGAATGCTCCTCATGAAACGCTTCTAGTTATAGATGGTGGTTCAGGTCAAAATGCGGTTCAACAGGCCAATGAATTTCATAAATCAATCAACTTATCTGGATTAGCCATCACAAAGCTTGATGGTACCGCTAAGGGCGGAGTATTATTTTCAATTTCAGACGCTCTCAAACTTCCGATACGCTTCATTGGCGTTGGGGAGGCCATTGAAGACCTGAAGCCTTTCAATTCAAAAGATTTTGTAGACGCCCTCTTCGATTAGAATTCTAACGCAAGATACTGAGAATCAACTTTCTTGGCCAAATCAATATCCAACATGGTAATTCCGCCCTCACTGTGAGTCACTAGATTAATCTCAACTTTATTGTAGACATTTGACCATTCAGGGTGATGATCCATCATCTCAGCTATTATGGCAACCAAACTCATAAATTCAAAAGCTTGAGCAAAATCTTTAAATTTAAACGCTTTAAATAGCTTGCCTTTTTTTATAGTCCAGTTATCAATTTCCTTTAAGTGATGGTTTATTTGCTCATCAGTCAGAATCAATTCATTTCTCATTTAATAACTCTCTTGCACCTAAAGATAAAAGTTTTTTGGCAGCTCTTATGCCTAAATCTATTGGATTGCTCGTTTCACCAGTCTCCTGGACCCTTATTATTTCACCAGAATCAACATTTCCAACCATTCCGCTGAGCGTTAATTTAGAGTCTTCACTCGTTGCAAAAGCCCCGATTGCTAGTGAGCATCCACCTTGAAGGGTCGCATTTAGCGCTCTCTCTGCGCTCACTTCAATTTGAGTTTTTTTATGAATAAGCGGCTTAATAAGGCTACTAATATCATGATCATTGGCTTTTATCTCAATTCCAAGGGCACCCTGACCCACTGCAGGTAAAGAATCATCAGGACTCAAATCTTGTTTTATTCTGTTGTCAAATCCAAGCCTTGTTAGTCCTGAACATGCCAAAATGATTCCATCATACTCTCCATCGTCGAGTTTTTTTAAACGAGTATTTACATTGCCTCGTAGATCCAAAATCTCAAGATCTGGCCTCATTGCTTTAACCTGTACAATTCGTCTCAAACTGCAGGAGCCTAGTCTAGCACCAACTGGAAGATCTTGAATCGAACTAAAATCATTTGATACAAAGGCATCAAAAGGGCTCTCACGCTCCAAAATGGCGCCTATTTCAAAACCTTGTGGTAACTCATAAGGGACATCCTTCATTGAATGAACGGCGATATCAGCTCTACCTTCCATGATTCCAACTTCCAGCTCCTTAATAAAGAGGCTCTTTCCCCCTATCTTAGAGAGAGGAGAGTTAAGAATTTGGTCACCCTGGGTAGTCATCTTAACCAACTCAACCTTTAAGTCTGGATATATAGCCTCCAACTTAGATTTCACAAACTCTGCTTGCCAAAGGGCTAAAGGACTTTTACGTGTGGCAATTTTCAGCACAGAAGTGGTGACTCCATTGAAATCGATTTCATTAATATTTTATCGAGTGTGGGTTAGGAATGTTAACAATTAGAGCTATTTTACATTTAGATTAAAATTACGATTTCTTACAATATAAATAGAACAAATAGGTTTTTATATCATTTTCAGTAACTTAGGCCATAGATACTGGAATAATGTGCAGTAATTTAAAAATGTAATTAAAACTGAGTAAATAGAGCAATGACTTCAGAAACAAATCAATTATGGGGTGGTCGTTTTAATCAACCGACAGATGAATTTGTAAAAATTTTTGGCGCCTCTGTGTCTTTTGATAAAGTTCTTGCCCTCTACGATATAGAGGGGTCAATTGCGCATGCAACAATGCTTAGTGAAGTAGAGGTTTTAACAGGATCTGAATTAAAAGAGATTTTAAATGGTCTAGATCAAATCAAGAACGAGATTACTTCAGGTAAATTCAATTGGTCTATCGACCTTGAAGATGTCCACATGAATATTGAGTCAAGGTTAACTGAGATTTGTGGTGAGCCAGGCAAAAAACTGCATACAGGGCGCTCAAGAAACGACCAAGTTGCAACCGATATCAGGCTTTACCTCAGGGATTATGTTGTCATGATAAACCAAGAGTTAAAAAAGCTTTTAAATGCATTGCTTGATCTTGCTGAAAAGGAAAATAATACAATAATGCCTGGCTTTACTCACCTTCAGGCTGCGCAGCCCATCACCTTTGGGCATCACCTTTTGGCATACTTTGAAATGTTCAAGCGTGATTATGAGCGCCTTCAAGAAAGCTATAAACGTATCAATACAATGCCTCTTGGAAGTGCGGCACTTGCCGGAACAAGTTATCCAATTAATCGTGAGCGCACTGCGGAAATCTTGGGATTTGAGCGTATAAGCCAAAACTCTTTAGATGCTGTTAGTGATCGTGACTTTGCGATAGAATTCGCATCTAATGCTAGCCTTATCATGATGCATCTCTCTAGGTTTTCTGAAGAACTTGTCCTATGGTCTAGCGCTCAATTTGAGTTTGTATCGCTTCCAGATAGTTTCTGTACAGGATCATCGATTATGCCTCAGAAGAAAAACCCAGATGTTCCAGAATTGGTTCGCGGTAAAACTGGAAGGGTTACAGGCAATCTAGTCTCACTACTCACACTTATGAAAGGTCAGCCATTAGCTTATAACAAGGACAATCAGGAAGACAAAGAGCCTCTTTTTGACAGCGTTGAAACGATCTACTCTTGTGTTCGTATTTTTGCTGATATGGTTCCAAAGATTGAGGCTAATAAGCAGAACATGCTTAACTCTGCAATCAAGGGTTATACAACTGCAACAGATTTAGCGGACTACCTTGTCAAAAAGGGTTTGCCTTTTAGGGATGCACATGACGTTGTAGGTAGAGCTGTTGCGTTTGGAATTGATAGCAAGAAAGATTTAAGTGAATTTACTCTTAATGAGCTTCAAGAATTTAACTCAAACATTAGTTCTGATGTATTTGATGCAATCTCATTAGAGGGTTCGATCAACTCAAGAGATCATCTTGGTGGCACCTCTCCAAAGCAAATTTTGAATGCTATCAAGGTGGGTCGAAATTCCATAAAATAATGCGCATTATTTTTGCAGGGACTCCTGAATTTGCGGTTACTGCATTATCTAAAATTCATAGTTACAATCATCAAGTAGTAGCTGTCTATTGTCAACCAGATAGACCCAAGGGTAGAGGGAAAATCCTGACCTCTTGTGCTGTAAAAAACTTCGCCATTGAAAATGAACTGGAAGTCATTCAACCTGAGAATTTTAGCAGTGAACAAAATCTAAAGAAGCTTAGCTCACTTAAGCCAGATTTGATTGTTGTTGCAGCTTATGGCCAGATTTTGTCAAAAGAAGTACTAGATTTGCCTAAATTTGGTTGTTTAAACATTCATGCCTCTCTTCTTCCTCGCTGGAGAGGAGCAGCACCCATCGAAAGGGCTATTCATGCAGGAGATAAAGAGACTGGGATTTCAATAATGCAGATGAATGAAGGACTGGATACAGGCGATATTATTTCAACAAAAAAACATTCCATATCAAATTTTGAGACCTCCGGCTCTTTAACAGAGTCTTTATCGATACTAGGTGCTGAACTTTTAATTGATACGATAGATCAGCTTCCAAAATTAAACCCCAAACTACAAGAACATTCTAAAGCCACTTATGCCAAAAAGATTTTAAAAGTTGAAGCTCGAATTGATTGGAATCAAAGTGCAGAAAATATTAATAAAATGATTAGAGCCTTCAATCCGCGTCCTATTGCACAAAGCAATGCAGAAGGTATGGAGTTTAAAGACACAGTCCTAAGAATCATTGAAGCTGAAGTGATATCAAGTGAAACTTCTAAGCCTCCAGGTACAATCATTGAGCAAAATAAAGAGGTTTGCCATATTGCAACGGGTGATGGAATACTTAGCTTAAAAAGGGTTCAGCTTGCTGGCAAAAAAGTAGTTTCAATTAAAGATTTTAATAACGCCTATCAATTACTTAAGCTATCTAATTCATAAGCTTAAATTGGCTTTAATTTGAGAAGCCCAGTTGACGCCAAGCCTCATAAGCAACGATAGAGACACAATTTGCAAGATTTAAACTCCTCGAGCCTTTTTGCATCGGGAGCCTAATGCCATCATATTCATCCATAATTTCTTTTGGAAGTCCTTTTGTCTCAGACCCAAAGAGAAATGAATCGTCCCTAAAGTATTTAACATCTGCATAACTCGTCTTTACTTTAGTGCTAACTATGTAGATTTTTGATGGCGTTGCTTTATCAAGATAATCATTAAAATTGTCATACTCATAGACATTTGCTAATTCTTTATAATCAAGGCCAGCGCGCCTTAATCGTTTGTCAGTAATTTCGAACCCATAGGGCTTTATAAGATGAAGATTAGCGCCCATATTGGCTGATAATCTAATAAGACTGCCGGTATTGTTCGGTATCTCTGGTTCAAATAAAACTAAGTTCAACATATCACTTATTTACCTCAATAATGCTATAAGAACTATCATCCCATAGTTCATTAACTAATTCTAAAAACTCGCTTGTAGATATAATATTACAAGAGCAAGTATTCAATAAATTTAATAGAAATGGACTCTGAAAGATTGATTAAGAACCTTTTGAGGGAAGATGTCGAGGATGCATCAAAACTATTAGGTCTAGCGATTAACAAAACTCAAGAGCAGTTATTTGCTAATCTAGACTATGCACTCAATAGCTCTGAATTTAAAAAGTTTTTTAGTCTTGTTGATGAGAGGAAGAATGGCAAACCATTTGCTTACATCAAAGGCTCTCAAGGTTTTTACGAACATGAATTTCTAGTCTCTCCTTCAACACTTATTCCCAGACCTGAAACAGAACTACTAATTGATATTGCAATTGATAGTCTAGATTCAGAAAAAAAAATAAAAGTATTAGACTTGGGAACTGGTAGCGGAATTATTGCCATAACGTTGTCACAGCAATGCCCCAAATGGGATGTATCTGCTAGTGATCAGTCTTCTAAAGCATTAACTCTTGCTAAATTGAATGCTAAGAGACCTATTAATTTTTACTGTGGAAGTTGGTTTGAGCCCTTACCCAAGATAAAGTTTGACTTGATTGTAAGTAACCCACCATATATCAGCAAAAAAGACCCTCATCTAAAAGACCTTCGTTTCGAGCCAATGGAGGCGCTCGTATCTGGTAATGATGGGCTTGAGGATATCAGGTTAATCATTTCGCAATCACCTCATTACCTTAACAAAGAGGGCCTTCTTTTATTAGAGCATGGCTATGATCAGAAAGATAGAATAATTGAGCTATTGGGAGATTCTTTCAAAAATATTAAAACATTTAAAGATCTCAACGAAATCGATAGAGCCATAGTTGCAGAGCTAAGGTAGCTCAAAAAACTTTGCTTTTTTCTTTGAAGAATTTTGTTGAGCTAATATAACCCCAGTGATAACCACAAGTGCTCCGATTGCTTGGCGCCAAATCCATTGATCTCCTAAGAGAAAAAGCATGAGCATGACATAGAATGGCACAGCATTTAAATGAAATGAGGCGATACCAATACCCAGCTGACTTACAGCTTTTATCCATAAAATTTGTGAAATGCCCAAACCTAACCAAGCATAAATTAGTACCAATCCTAGATGCTTGAGCGTTACTGATGATAAGCTATTGGTTAAATCCATAAAAATAGTGCAAATAATGTAGAGTGCAATTGAAAGAACAGCCATTCCCAATGAAGTTACTGAAACCTGACCTAAATTAGTCATACCAGGAAGGCTTTTAACGGTTGCTCTGGAACCCCATGCAAATAGAGCCACTCCTAGAAACCCAATCAGAATAGCAAATCCAATATTGCTCTGACTCAGTGAAGCGCCAGAGGCAATATAGCCACCCCAAAGGACCAGAATTACTCCGCAAAAAAACCAAAGAGTCATCTTGCGACCATCTAGAAGCATCTCAAGTGATACGGCGAAGACAGGCATAGTAGCAACTGCAAGGGCCGCAATTACAGGGGATGTGAGTGACTGAAGATAAAGAATTAAAAATGCACCAAAACCAAAGCCTGCGATCCCAATCAAAGTGCCTTTAAGCCATTTAGCAGATTTAACCTTTTGAACGCCCTCTATTGATATCCATATTATGAAGATTAATATAAATGAAAATATATTTCGAGCGGTAATAACGCTGACTACATCCCAATCATCCAATAAATACTCTGCAGCTGGAAATCCCATAGCAAATAGGAGTATTGAAAAAACACAGATAAAGTTCGACCTTAAAATACCTGAATGATTTTCACTACTTTGATTTGAAGAATTACTACTCATCGAAATATTTATTGATGAAGAAATAAATCGCAATATATCAGAAAAATTTAATGGGTGATATTATTTTATTCTCAGCTGAGATTTTGAGGATTGTCAAACAGTTAGTTCTCGATGTATAATCAAAATTATCAAGATAAAGGCTTTTTAAAGCGCTGCCTTGAAATAGTTTAAAAATAACTCCTAGTTATTTTTATTTATGGTCAACGCAAATTTAAGAGGTGAGTTATGCTTGAAAAAAAACAAATCGGTCAATCTACTCAAAGTATCTGGAGCGGTGAACAAGAGCATGAGCTTTATGAACGCTCTACTCAAGTTCCCGTTGTTCATAGCGTCTCATTTGGCTATAAAGATATTGAGACTTGGCATAAAGTCGCCCTTGAAGTGGCTGAGGGTCACATTTATTCAAGAAACACCAACCCGACAGTTCGAGCTTTTGAGGATAAAGTCAAAGAGCTTGAATGTGCTGAGGCTGCAACGAGTTTTGCATCAGGGATGGCTGCAATTAGTAACACACTAGCTACATTTTTAAAGCCTGGTAATCGCGTTGTCTCAATTAAAGATAGTTACGGGGGGACCAATGTCATATTTAATGAGTTTTTACCTCCTCTCAAAATCGAAGTTAGCCTCTGCGAAACTGGTGACTATGAGCAATTAGAATCCGAAATAGCAAAAGGCTGCACTCTTTTGTATCTTGAAACTCCAACAAACCCAACCATTAAAATCACTGACATTAAGCGGCTAAGCTTAGCAGCTAAAAAAGTAGGTGCACTAGTGGTTGTTGACAACACATTTGCAACTCCAATTAACCAAAATCCATTGTTGCTGGGTGCTGATATTACGCTTCACTCTGCCTCTAAGTACCTTGGTGGTCATGCTGATGCTCTTGGAGGAGTTGTCTGTGGCAACAAAGACTTAGTTAAAAAGATTTATCACTACCGTGAAATCAATGGAGCAACGCTTGCACCAATGGATGCTTATAGTCTCTTAAGAGGTATGAAAACTTTAAAACTTAGGGTTGAAAGGCAAAATAAGAGTGCACTAAAGATTGCACAATACCTAGAACATCACCCTTTAGTTGAGCAAGTAAATTATCCAGGCCTAGAGTCTCATCCAAGCCATGATATTGCAAAAAAACAAATGAACAGTGGCTATGGTGGAATGCTGAGTTTTTCGATTAAAGGCGGTCTAGAGGCGATTAAAGTGTTTCTACCAAAACTCAAATATGCTCACATGGCAGCGAATCTCGGATGCGTTGAGACGGTCGTTGGACCGCCTCTAACGACAAGTCATGTAGAGTGCAGTGCTGAAGAGAGGATGGCTGCAGGCATTCCTGAGGGCTTGGTTAGGTATTCAACTGGCATCGAGGATGTGGAAGACCTGATTGAAGATTTAAATCAAGCATTTGCATACATTTCATAGGAGAAAATTCATGAAAAAGGAGAGAAGAAGATTTAGTAAGGAAGAGTACATTGAAAGGCAGTTAAAGGTTCGCAACTCCATGATTGATTCCAATATTGATGCTCTTATTGTTTATGATCCTGCCAACATGTTTTGGCTAACGGGTTACGATGGCTGGTCATTTTATGTCCACCAGTGCGTTGTGCTCTCAACGGATGGTGGCCTTTTTTGGTATGGCAGAGGCATCGATGCTAAGGGGGCAGAACTGACCACGGATCTCGATTTAAAAGATATCATTGCTTACCCTGATGACTATGTCATGACACCTGAAAAGCATCCAATGGAGCATCTTGCTGGAATTTTAAAAGAAAAGGGACTTGGTAACAAAGTTATTGGACTTGAAAAGGACAACTACTACTTCTCAGCCAGAGCTGCTGAATCTTTATATAGCTCTCTTCCAAATGCAAAATTCACTGATCAAACAGGCCTTGTAAACTGGCAAAGAGCGGTTAAATCTGAAACTGAAATAACTTACATGAAAAGAGCTGGTAAGGTAATCGAGGGTGTCTACAAAAGAGTTATGGAAGTTGCTGAGCCAGGGATGCGAAAAAATGAATTAGTCGCTGAAATATATCATACAGGAGTCAAGGGTCATGAAGGTCACTATGGTGACTATGCCTCCTTTGTGCCCCTGATAGGGGCAGGTGAGGAGGCGGCGGCGTGTCACATGACATGGAACGACGAGCCGCTCAAGAACAATGAAGGCATGTTTTTGGAGCTTGGCGCTGCTTATGCAAGATATCACTGCCCATGCTCGAGAACCTTATTTTTAGGATCGCCCCCAAAAGAGTACTTGGACATTGAAAAAGTAATCAACGAATGCATTGTAAATGCTATTGAAATGTTTAAGCCGGGTAATACTTGTGCACAGATTTCGGATAACTTTACTACTACACTCAAAAAGTACGGCTATGAAAAAAATAATCGTTGCGGCTATCCAATTGGCTGTAGTTACCCGCCAGATTGGGGTGAGCGAACTATGAGCCTAAGAGGGACCGATCAAACCGTTCTCGAGGAAAATATGACCTTCCACTTTATGCCAGCGATATGGTTTGATGACTGGGGATTTGAGATGACTGAGAGTATCCGTGTTGGTCAAAATGGTGGCG
>CACDVH010000011.1 GCA_902556205.1 uncultured Gammaproteobacteria bacterium
ATTAGCAGTAGCAGTTGCCTTTCATGCTGGTTTATTCAACATTGGAGGAGAAGGCCAAGCTTATGTTGGGGGATTGGGAACTGCCCTTGTTGCGCTATACTTAAATCCTGCGATGAGTGCATGGATAGTTATTCCACTTGCGATTTCAGGAGGGCTTCTTTTTGGAGCACTTTGGGCTATTATTCCTGCCTATTTGCAAGCGTATAGAGGAAGCCATATTGTTATCACAACAATTATGTTCAACTTTTTAGCATCTGCACTGATGGTTTATGTTTTGGTTAATGTGTTAAGAGAAGTTGGAGAAATGTCTCCTGAGAGTGCAGATTTCATTAAAGCTTCATGGCTACCTTTTGTTCATGACGTTTTTGCAAGTTTTGGCTATAAGATCGCAAAATCGCCTCTTAACTTATCAATTTTAGTGGCTTTGTTTTTCTCAGGGTTAGTTTGGTTTTTTCTATGGCATACCCGATGGGGATTCGCAATTCGAGCTGTTGGTAAAAGTAATGATGCAGCTGTTTATGGTGGTATTAATCCCAAGAAGATTATTATTGTAACGATGTGTATTTCTGGCGCTTTGGCTGGACTTGTTGGAATCAATGAGTTGATGGGTGTTCAGCACCGACTATTCCTTAATTTTAACTATGGTTATGGTTTTGGTGGGATTGCAGTAGCACTAATGGGCAGAAACCACCCAGTTGGAATTCTAATTGCAGCATTCCTATTTGGAATCCTTTACCAAGGTGGAGCTGAGCTAGACTTTGAACTGCAAAATGTTTCGAGAGATATTGTTGTGGTCATGCAAGGCCTTGTTATTCTTTTTTGTGGTGGCCTTGAGTATTTATATAGACCAATTCTAATACGTTTTTTAGCACCAATTGAGGGGGCAGAATGAGTGAGATCTTTCTAAGTACAGTATTGACATTAGATGCATCTGTTCGTGTTTGTATACCCCTAATTTTTGCATCAATGGCAGGCCTATTTGCAGAGCGCTCTGGAGTTGTTGATATTGGTCTAGAAGGTAAATTATTGATGTCTGCATTTATCGCTGCAAGTGCCGCAGTAGTGTTTGGATCTCCTTGGGTTGGTTTATTGGCAGGTATTATTGCCTCTTCATTATTAGCAATGGTGCATGGGTTTGCATCAATCACATATAAAGGAAATCAAATTGTGAGTGGAGTTGCAATTAATATCTTGGCAGCTGGACTAACAATGATTCTTAGCCTTGCATGGTTTAAAAAGGCTGGAATCACTCCTACATTAAAAAATGATCAAAGATTTCTTTCGATTGATTTGCCAGGACTTGAATTGATAGACAATATCCCAATTATAGGGGTTATTTATCGGGAGTTAATTAGTGGACACAATATTCTGGTTTACCTTGCTTTTGCAATTGTCCCAATAGTTTGGTGGGTTGTCTTTCGTACTCGCTTTGGTCTTCGACTTCGAGCTGTTGGAGAGAATCCAAAAGCTGTTGATACTGCTGGAATCTCAGTTGAATCTCTGAGATATAAAGCGCTCCTAATAGGTGGAATTTTGTGTGGTATTGGTGGTGTTTATCTTTCTACAGCCTACAATGCCCAGTTTGTCAAAGATATGACTGCTGGAAGTGGGTTTATCGCTCTTGCTGCCCTTATTTTTGGAAAATGGCATCCTTATAAAGTACTCGCTGCATGTTTCCTTTTTGCTTTTTTAGACGCTATCTCGATTAGACTTCAGGGCATAGTAATTCCTGGTATTGGAGAAATCCCTGTCCAGCTCATTGAGGCAACACCTTATATTCTTACCATTATTTTGTTGGCTGGATTTATTGGCAAAGCTGTTCCTCCTAAGGCTTCAGCTCAACCTTATATCAAGGAGTTATAGAATGAGTGAACAAAGCCATGTAAAAATCACTAAAGAAGCAATGAGCAAAGCTTATGTTCCTTATTCTAATTATCCTGTTGGCGTATTAATCATTACGGATTCGGGTAATCAATATATGGGCTGTAATGTTGAAAATGCTAGCTATCCTCTTGGTAACTGCGCAGAAGCCTCTGCAATTGCCTCTATGGTGATGGGTGGCGAAAGCAAAATTAATAAAATTTATGTCATGACCAAAAATGATGAGGGTGGAATACCCTGTGGTGGCTGTAGACAAAGAATAAGGGAGTTTTCTGATGCATCTACTGAGGTCATAATGTGTTCACCAGATGGAATCAAAAATCGAATCCATTTATCAGACCTTCTTCCTCAGTCTTTTGGGCCGGAGCACCTCTAATGAGTCAAGTCCAGGAATGTGTTGAGATTATTAGTCAGCACATTAAAAACTTTAAGCCAAAGGTGGGCCTTATTCTTGGCTCGGGTCTTGGTCAATTTAGTGACAATATAATAACCAAAAGCTCACTTAATTTTACAGATTTACCCGGGTTTCCAGTTGCTGGTGTCGGAGGTCATGCGGGAAAACTTTTATTTGGTGAAATAAAAGGAACTAATGTAGTAGTCATGCAAGGAAGAGCTCATTACTATGAGCATGGACAAGCAGATATTATGTCTGTAGCGATTCAAGTCTTAAGTGCTATAGGATGCAAAAGTTTGGTTCTAACAAATGCTGCTGGCAGCACCGTAAAAGACTCTTCTCCTGGGAGCGTTATGCTGATTACTGACCATATTAATATGACAGGTGTTTCTCCTTTATTTGGAGCTGATGGCAATGAGCGATTTGTCAATATGGTGGATGCTTATGACCCTAAACTAAGTGATGATATGAGAAGCGCTGCAAGAGATAATAAAATAAACTTACATGAAGGTGTATATGCTTGGTTCAGTGGCCCACAATTTGAAACACCAGCTGAAATTAGAGCGGTAAAGTCTCTTGGTGCAGATGCTGTTGGCATGTCAACTGTTCCAGAGGTCATTCTAGCCCGACATCAGGGTATTCCAATTTGTGCACTTTCAGTCATTACAAATTATGCCGCGGGGATGAGTGAAACAGATATTAGCCACGAACAAACTATTGCTTTTGCAAGTAAAGCAGCAGATACTGTAGAGAAATTATTAAATACTTATTTAGAAAGCCAGTAAGATCAATTGGTTATAAACATTATGAATACTAATAAAAATTCAACTAAAGATGAGAAATTACAGGATGATAAGAAAGTTCTTAATCTTGTTGGGTCTAACGAGGTGGAGACTAATCATAGTGATTTAAGAAATCCGGGAATAGAATTTAGTCTTGATTTCATTTCAAGCATATCTGTAAATCGAAGTGCTGTAGAGAGGCGGTGCGCAAATTATGGTCCGAGAAGAAGTATTAAAAAAGACAATCAAGCTGCATGGTTGCTTAAGGCGATTAACTTAATAGACTTAACCACCTTATCTGGTGATGATACTGTTGCTCGAGTAAGAAGACTTTGTAGTAAGGCAAGACAACCTATCAGCTTAAACCTTGAAAAAAATTTAGGCGTTGAATCTTTGAATATAAGCGTTGCTGCTGTATGTGTTTATCATGACATGCTTAGCGCTGCGAATGAGGCACTTAGAGGCTCAAAAATTAATCTCGCTGCTGTCTCGACTGGTTTCCCTGCTGGACTTTCTCCATTACCACTAAGGCTTCAAGAAATTGAATATTCTGTTGACTCTGGTGCTAACGAAATAGATATAGTTATTAGCAGAAGGCATGTTTTAGAGGGTAACTGGAAGGCGCTTTATGAAGAAGTTAAGATGTTTCGAGATAAGTGTGGAGATGCCCACATGAAAACTATCCTTGCGACTGGAGAGTTAGGGAATCTTACAAATATTGCAAAAGCTTCTCAAATTTGTATGATGGCTGGTGCAGATTTTATTAAGACATCAACGGGTAAAGAGCCAGTTAATGCAACTCTTCCAGTGAGTCTAGTGATGGTTAGGATGATTAGAGAGTATTTTAATAAAACTGGCATAAAAGTTGGTTTTAAGGCAGCAGGTGGCATCAGTGATACTAAGACAGCACTTTTATATATGACCATGATTAAAGAAGAGCTAGGTCGTCGATGGCTAGAGCCTGATTTATTTAGATTTGGTGCTTCGAGTCTTCTTAGTGATATTGAACGTCAATTGGATCACTTCTCAACTGGCTTTTACTCTTCATCGTATCGTCACCCCCTAGCATAGGATTTAATTATGACAATTTTAAAATCTTTTGATAATCTTGAATATAGCGAAGCATTTGAAAGCAGCAAAGAAGCTCAAGAATGGCTAGAGAAAAATAGTCGAAGATTTGGGCAACTTATCAATGGTCAGTTTGTTTCAAACAATGACTCTGATTTGATTGCCTCTCTTGATCCTTCAAATGGCGAACTTTTAGCTAATATTGAAATTGCTAACTCTCAACAATTGGATTCTGCTGTTTCTTCTGCAAGAAAAGCACAGCCGGCCTGGGAAAATCTTGGAGGTCATAAGCGAGCTAAAGTTCTTTATGCTCTTGCACGATTAATTCAAAAACACTCCAGGCTTATATCTGTTCTCGAGTCTCTTGATAATGGTAAACCAATTAGGGAAAGTAGAGATATTGATATACCTCTCGCGATAAGACATTTTTATTATCATGCTGGTTGGGCGCAACTTCAAGAAAAAGAATTTTCAAGTTATAAAGCAATTGGTGTTGTAGGACAAATCGTTCCTTGGAACTTTCCACTATTAATGCTTTCCTGGAAGATTGCTCCAGCACTAGCTATGGGAAATACAATTATTTTTAAGGCGGCTGAACAGACACCATTAACAGCTATGTTTTTTGCTCAACTTTGTGAAGAGGCTGGACTACCTTCTGGAGTAATTAATATGATTAATGGGGATGGAGTTATTGGAGCTGAGCTTGCCGCGCATAAAGGAGTCGATAAAGTGGCTTTTACTGGTTCTACAGCTGTAGGCAGGTCAATCCGGGAAAGTACAGCAGGTCAAGGGAAAAAACTTACCCTTGAGCTTGGTGGAAAGTCTGCATTTATTGTTTTTGAGGATGCAGATCTAGATGCTGCTGTAGAGGGATTAGTTGACTCAATTTGGCTTAATCAGGGAGAAGTCTGCTGCGCAGGGTCAAGATTACTAGTTCAAGCTGAGGTTGCAGATGAACTGCACCAAAAAATTAAGCAAAGAATCAAAACACTTCGACTGGGTTTGTCACTTGACAAATCAACTGATATAGGAAGTCTTGTTAGCAAAACTCAATTTCAAAGGGTTAGTGAAATGGTTGGTGAAGGTCTAAATCATGGTGGAGAACTCTTCCAGGCCTGCGATTTAAACTCAGAAAGGAATTACTACCCTCCAACTCTAATTACTGAGGTTGACTCAAGTCATCCTCTTGTGCAGGAGGAAATTTTTGGACCTGTTCTAGTTTCTATGACTTTTAGAACTCAATCTGAAGCCATTGATTTAGCAAATAATAGTCGGTATGGTCTTGCCGCCAGCATATGGAGTGAAAATATAAATCGAGCTATGGATGTTGCGCCAAAAGTAAAAGCTGGTGTCATATGGATAAATTGTCATAATCAATTTGATGCCTCTTGCGGTTTTGGAGGTATTAAGGAGTCCGGTTTTGGTAGAGAGGGAGGCAAAGAGGGCTTATATGAGTACCTTAAACCTCAAGGTTTAAAATCGTCAAGTCCATCTAATTCTGCTTCAGTTTCAGTTAGAGAAGAAGTGATAGATCGAACTCTCAAGCTTTATATTGGTGGAAAGCAGGTTAGACCTGATGGTGGGCATAGCCTTGCAACTTACAATGCGGATGGCTCTCAGGCAGCTTATGTTGGCTCAGGAAATAGAAAAGATATTAGAAATGCTATCAGTGCTGCCTCTAAAGCATCGGCATGGAGCTCTCTTAGTGGTCATGGGAGAGCTCAAGTCATCTATTTTATTGCTGAGAATTTAGCGGTACGTGAGTCGGAATGGGTTGAGCGTCTGATAACTCTTTGTGGAATTACTAAAAAACAAGCAAAAACTGAGTTTGATGAGAGCATCAGTCGATTATTTAGTTATGCTGCATGGGCGGACAAATATGACGGTGCTGTACATAGCGCTCCATATAGAGGCGTAACCATGGCGCTTCCTGAACCTATAGGGGTTCTAGCCCAAATTGCGCCAGAGAATTCCCCACTTCTTTCAACAATTTCATTGATTGCTCCTGCTATAGCTATGGGCAATCGTGTTGTAATGATTCCAAGCCAAAAATTTGCAAGTGTTGCATTGGAGCTAGTTCAAACCTTTGAAACTTCAGATGTCCCAGCCGGTGTAATTAACATTGTAACTGGAAACAAACAAGAGCTTGCCGAACAGCTAGCTGGCCATGCTGAGGCTGACGCGCTGTGGTGCTGGGCTGATCCTGAACTAGTGTCTTCAGTGGAATCTATTAGTGCTAAAGATTTAAAACGTTTATGGGTAAACGATGATGCTGATAGAGACTGGATTGACCCAATGCAAGGTGAAGGTCTAGAATTCCTTAGAAATGCTTCAGAAATCAAAAATATTTGGACGCCTTATGGTGATTAATTAAGAATGAGTGAACTATTCTTACCTCAAGAGCTTATCAGAAAAAAACGTGATGGCATATCGTTGAGCGACCCTGAAATTGGATACATGGTTCAAGGTGTTACTGATGGCAGCTTAACAGACGCGCAACTTGGAGCCTTCGCTATGGCTGTCTTTAAATGCGGCATGACAATGGATGAGAGAGTCAATTTAACAAGACATATGATGAACTCTGGTGAAACGTTAACTTGGGATCAGCATAATCTAGATGGTCCTGTTGTTGATAAACATTCAACTGGTGGAGTTGGGGATAAAATTAGTTTGATGCTAGCCCCCATTGTGGCCTCTTGTGGTGGCTATGTGCCAATGATTTCAGGTCGAGGACTTGGTCATACGGGGGGCACACTCGATAAGCTAGAGAGCATTCCTGGTTATGATGCCACCCCCGATAATTCAGTTTTTCAGTCTATTGTTAAAAAAATAGGCTGTGCAATTATTGGGCAAACAGCAAATTTAGCTCCAGCAGACCAGCGTTTATATGCCACTAGAGATGTTACTGCAACCGTAGAGTCAATTGATTTGATTACTGCTTCTATTTTGTCTAAGAAGCTAGCATCTGGGCTTGATGCCCTTGTTATGGATATTAAAACTGGTAATGGTGCCTTCGCTGCTGATTATAAAATGGCCCAAGAATTAGCCCAAAGTATAGCTAATGTGTCTAGTAATTCTGGGGTTCCAACTAGCTGTTTAATAACTGACATGGATCAGGTTCTTGGTCATAGTGTTGGAAATGCAATTGAGGTAGTTGAGTGTATTGATTTCCTGAAAAATCCTAATAATGCTGATCATAGACTTTTAGAGCTAACTATTGAATTATCAGCCTACATGCTTCAATTGAGTGGTTTGGCATCTGATTTGAAAACTGCAAGAATTAAATCTATGAATGCACTAGAGTCTGGAAAAGCTGCATCAATTTTTGGAAAAATGATCACTGAACTTGGTGGTCCTTCAGATTTAATGGAAAGGCCAGAAAAACACTTAAAGCCGATGCCAGTAATTACCCCTATTCAATCAAATTCATCCGGATTCATTTCAGAGATCGATGCCAGAGCTATAGGACTTAGTATGATTCACTTAAAGGCTGGTAGAACCAAGTCAAGCGATGCTGTTGATCATGGTGTTGGTATCAGTAATATAGTAAGTAAGGGGAAATGGGTTAGTAAAGGTGATCCTATTGCAGTGGCACATTGTCGTGATCAAAAGCAGCTAGATTATCTGCAATTAGAATTTCCATCTCTCATAAAGCTAGATGAGAAAGAACCTCAGCTTCCAAATTTAATTAAAGAAGTATTCAACTCAAATCAGGACTTAAAGTCATGAAAAGAGCAATCATTTTAGTTCTAGACTCCCTAGGACTGGGTTCAAGTGATGACTCTCATCTATATGGTGATGAAGGTTCAGATACATTTGGTCATATTATTGAAGAATGTGCTTTAGGCAAAGCCAATAGTAGAGAACGAAGTGGATCTCTAAGAATTCCAAATCTACTTAGATGGGGACTTGGTGAGGCTGCCATTGAAAGTCGTGGGGCATCTCTTCCAATTGATAGAATAAAGCCTGAAGGGGCTTATGGCTTCGCCAAAGAGATCAGCGCTGGAAAAGATACTCCGAGTGGTCATTGGGAAATTTGTGGCCTCCCAGTTCCATTTGAATGGGGAACCTTTCCAAAAGTAGAAAACTGTTTTCCAAAGAGTTTGATTGATGAGCTTATAATAGAGGGCAATATTCTTGGAACACTTGCAAATAAACACGCTTCAGGTACCCAGGTTATCGAAGAATATGGAGATCAACATATTCAATCTGGATTTCCAATCTGTTACACTTCAGCTGATTCTGTCTTTCAAATTGCGGCCCATGAAGAACACTTTGGTCTCGATAGGCTCTATGAACTTTGCACAGTTGCCAAAAGACTAGTTGACCCTTTGAATATTACAAGAGTTATTGCAAGGCCTTTTGTAGGGAATTCAAAAGATGGCTTTACTAGAACTTCTAATAGAAAGGATTTAACAACGCCTCCGAATGACTTGACTCTGCTTGATCGAATTCAGGAGTCCAATGGACAAGTTATTTCTGTGGGCAAAATTGGTGATATTTTTTCAAATCAAGGCGTTTCTTATACCGTTAAAGCATCAAATAATATGGGCCTGGTTGACCAACTAATAAATGAAATGGATAAAGTTAAGGATGGCTTAATTTTTGTAAATCTTGTAGACTTTGATACAAATTTCGGTCACCGAAGAGATGTGCCTGGATATGCTCAAGCGCTTGAAGAATTTGATAAACGTATTCCAGAAATTGAATCTAAACTTCTTCATGATGATCTTATTTTGATTACTGCTGATCATGGCTGTGATCCAACTTGGCCAGGGAGTGACCACACCCGCGAGCATGTCCCTGTGGTGTTTTATGGAAAGTCCATCAAAGCCCAAAACCTGGGCAAAAGAGATACTTTTGCTGACATGGGTCAAACTATTGCCACGCATCTCCAAATTTCACCTCTTAGAAATGGCAAGGCTTGTGAGCTAATATAAATGCAAGAACAAATTCATAAACTTCCAAAAGTTGAGCTTCATAGTCATCTTGAGGGTACTATTAAGCCAGCGCTTGCTCAAGAGATTGCTCAGCGCAATGATGTCTCCTTAGATAGTAATCTTTTTCACTCCAATGGAGGTTATGCATGGAGTGACTTTCCTAGTTTTTTAACTGCATATGATAATGTGAGCTCTTGTTTAAGACTGGGTAAGGATTATGGCGATATTACTTATGAATATCTTAAAGATTGTGCTAAAGAAAACGTAGTTTATGCCGAAACCTTTATTTCGCCTGATCATGCTGCAGAATGTGGCATTAGTTACGATGAAATGATTTCAGGCATTGCTAGTGGAATTGAAGATGCCGAACGTGATTTTGGAATCGTTGGTCGTATTATTGTTACCTGTGTAAGACACTTGGGGCCAGAACAAGGACTAAATGTTGTTCAAACAATGGTGGACAATCCTCACCCTTATGTTGTTGGCTTTGGAATGGGTGGTGACGAAAACGCATATACATTAGAGGAATTTGCAGACATTTACAACATCGCTAAAAAGGCAGGTTATGAGTGCACTGTTCATGCTGGGGAGATCTGTGGGCCTGAAAGTGTTTGGGATGCAATCAATTACCTTCCTATAAGTCGCATTGGTCATGGAGTAAATAGCATCAAAGACAATGAGCTAATGAATGAGCTCGTTCAACGTAATATTCACCTTGAGATTTGTCCAGGCAGTAATTTGTCGCTTTCCATTTTTCCTGACTGGGATAGCCACCCTCTTCCATCTATCATGAATAAAGCTGTAAGCATAAGTCTTAATTCTGATGATCCGCCTTTTTTTAATACAACTGTTGGTCAAGAATATTATGACAGCGCAAAACACTTTAATCTTGATATTGATGAGTTAAAAAGGATTTCTGTAATGGCTATGAAGGCCTCCTTTGCTAACTCTAAAATTAAATCTAGGTTGATAGAAGAAATTCAGAAATTTCAAAGCTAAAAACCCTTTAAAATTTATTCATAAACTTTTGGAAAACTTATTATGTCAATAGAAAAAACTTACATTACAGCTGATGAGCTAGTGCACGACTCTTTTAAATTAGGAGTTCAAATTCATAATAGTGGTTTTAAACCTGACTTTATCGTAGGCGTATGGCGAGGTGGAACTCCTGTTGGAATAGCCATTCAAGAAATACTTGCTTACCTTGGTAATGACTCTGATCATATTGCCATTCGAACCTCATCATATTATGGCCTTAATCAACAATCTAAAGAGGTAAGAGTTCATGGCATTGACTATCTTGTTAGCAATATGAATGCAGAAGATAAACTACTTATTGTTGATGACGTATTTGACTCAGGAAGAAGTATTAAAGCTATTCTTGACACGCTTAATGAAAAAGCTAGAAAAAATATTCCTCACGAAATTAAAATGGCAATGCCATGGTACAAGCCAGAGAGAAATATAATAGGCATAGAGCCTGATTATTTCATTCATAAAACAGATGATTGGCTAGTATTTCCCCACGAAATGGATGGGCTTACAGAAGAAGAAATTTTCGAAAATAAAGAAGGTATGAAGGATATTCTTTCTGAGGTTAAAAAGTAAGCTATTATTTGAGCATTAGAGTTAGTTTAACTCTTAACAATATCCCAAAGACCATAGAATATTGCTAGCCAGATTAGGCCTTTTATTAGAAAAAATAAAAAAGGCACTACAATCAATAGCCATTTATTTTTAATCCGCTTTTTGAGATAGTTAATCATGAAAGTGGCATGCAACACTGTGGTCTTGTGCTATCCCCTTAAATTCAGGTTTTTCCAGAGCACAGACCTCCTGAGCTTTTTGACATCTGGTTCTAAATACGCAGCCTGAAGGTGGATTAATTGGTGATGGTAAATCTCCCTCTATCAAAATTAAATCTTTGTTTTTCTCAACATTAGGGTCTGGGATTGGAACTGCAGAAATGAGTGCTTGAGTATAGGGATGGCTTGGACTTTTATAAATGTCATCACTCTTTGCAAGTTCAACCATATTGCCTAAATATAGGACCATTATTTTAGTACTAATATGCTTCACTACACTTAAATCATGGGCAATAAATATTAAAGCTAATTTCATCTCCTCCTGTAAATCCATTAACAAATTAACGACTTGAGCTTGTATAGAGACATCCAAGGCTGAGACGGGCTCATCACAGATAATAAGCTTAGGTTTCAAGATCAGAGCTCTGGCAATACCAATTCTTTGGCACTGTCCTCCAGAAAATTCATGTGGATAACGGTTCATTAAATTATCGAGTAGTCCAACCTTATTCATCACATCAATCACTCGAGCTTGAACATCAGCCTCAGGTGTTTTTGGGTAATGAGTTCTCAGAGGCTCCGCTATGATTTCTCCAATATTCATTCTTGGATTGAGACTTGCTAAAGGGTCCTGAAAAATCATTTGAATTTGTTTGCGATAAGGCCTTGTTTCAGAATGACTCAACCCAAGCAAATCGTTACCCAACCAGATAACCTCCCCTGCTTCTGCTGGCACCATTTTCACAATAGCTCTGGCAAGCGTAGATTTACCACACCCTGACTCGCCAACCACTCCAAGCGTTTCTCCAGCACTTAAAGAGAAAGAAATATCATTCACTGCCTGAAGCTTCTTTGCCTTTGTCCAAGGCATATCACCTTCAGATGAAACATCAAAATTGACCTTTAAGTTTTTAACTTCAAGAATCGGTTGATTGTTCATAGTATCTTCTCTTTTGAAACATGACAAGCTCTGAAATGATCATCATTACTAGCTTTTACTAGGATAGGAGATTCACTATTACATTTGTCAATAGAATAATTACACCTTGGAGCAAAAGGACAACCCTCAGGTGCCTTCATCATGTTGGGTGGATTGCCGGGAATTGTAACCAACCTTTCCTCTGAATCATCAAGTCTAGGGACTGCACTCATTAATCCTTGCGTATATGGGTGAGTTGGTGATGCATAAATATTCTCAGTCTTGCCGATCTCCATAATTTCGCCGCCGTACATCACAAGCATGTCATCACTACTCCCAGCAACAACTCCAAGGTCATGAGTAATCAAAATAATTGACATCCCAAAGTCTTTCTGAAGGTCTGCCAGCAACTTCATAATTTGCGCTTGAACCGTAACATCAAGCGCGGTAGTTGGTTCATCAGCTATTAGTAATTTAGGGTGACACAATAAAGACATCGCAATCATCACTCTCTGCCTCATGCCTCCTGAAAATTCATGTGGATACATTCTGATACGATTACTTGCATCAGGAATTCTTACTGCATCAAGCATACTAATAGATTGCTTTAATGCGTCAGATTTTGAAACACCTTGGTGATGAATTAAAACTTCGGTCATTTGTTCAGAGACTCTGACATATGGATTAAGACTTGTCATGGGATCTTGAAAGATCATGGCAATTTTTTCAGCTCTGATTTGATTTAATTTTTGATTAGATAGGTTAAGAATTTCTTTACCTTCGAACTTTACGCTACCCGTTGCACTTCCGTTATGATCAAGAAGACCTGTCATTCCAAATACAGTTTGACTTTTTCCACTTCCAGATTCGCCTACAATTGCTAAAATTTTTCCTTCATCCATAGAAAAATTAACGTTATTCACCGCGCTCACAATGCCATCTGCAGTCTCAAATTCAACCTTGAGGTTTTTAACATCTATCAAGCTCATTAAACTCTACCTCTCCTTGGGATCCAGTGCGTCACGAAGACCATCACCGATAAAGTAAAAACAAAAAAGACTGACGACAAAGAAGGCTAGTGGAAAGAGAAGTTGCCATTCCGTATCGTAGCTAATGGTTCCGGCACCCTCCTTAATGAGTGCGCCCCAGCTTGTGGATGGCTCTTGAACACCGAGTCCAAGGAATGAGATAAAGCTTTCAGCAAGAATTATTCCCGGAACCAGTAAAGTGGCATAAACTGCGACGATTCCTAATAGATTAGGAACAATATGTCTTGTAATAATTTTGAAATCACTGACACCGGTCACCCTAGCAGCCTCAATAAACTCTTTGTTCTTTAGGTTTAGAGTTTGTCCGCGAACGATCCTGCTCATATCAAGCCAAGATAAAAGTCCAATCCCGATAAACAACATTCCAATTGATCGCCCAAAAACTACTAGAAGAAGGATGAGTACAAACATGTATGGTATAGACATTAGTATGTCTACAATTCGCATCATAATTTGGTCTGTTTTTCCACCTAAATAACCTGAGGTGGCTCCATAGAGGGTCCCAACAATGACTGCTACAGTAGCCCCTAAAACTCCTACCATTAATGATATTTGAGTGCCTTGGATCACCCTTGAGTAAAGATCTCGCCCTAGATCATCTGTACCAAAGTAATGTCCACTCTCAATTGATGGCATTCCAACCCTAGCAGCAGAGCCCATAGCATTCCAATCAATTTGTTCATAACTCCACACAGCGAAGTATGGACCAATGAAAGAGAATAAAACAATAGAAAGTAAGATGAATAAACTGATCGTTGCGGCTTTGTTTTGTATAAATCGCATGCGGGCGTCCTTCCAAAGCGAGCGACCAGGACCAGACTCAGAAAGGTTTTCTGCCATCGTTTTAATCTTACCTTTATTCGCCACAATCATCTGATTAGTACCTTATTTTTGGATCAATCCATGCATACAACAAATCAGCAATAAGGCTGAACAGAATGGTCAAGCTGCCGACAACAATTGTTATTCCCATCATCACTGAGTAGTCTCGATTGAATGCTGCATTCACGAAGAAGTAGCCCATACCACCGGTTGAAAAGTAAATGTCAATAAGTACTGATCCAGTAATAAGCCCCACGAAGGCTGGCCCTAGGTAAGAGATAACTGGAAGCAGTGAAGGCTTTAAAACATGTCTAAAGAAAATGACCTTAGTGGGCAGTCCTTTAGATCTGGCTGTTCTGATATAGTTTGTATTTAAGACTTCTAGCATCGATGAGCGAGTGATTCTAGCGATAGATGCCATGTAGCTCGTTGAAAGAGCAATCACTGGCATAACCAGGTACTGCCATGCGCCTCCATTCCAGCCACCACCTGGAAGCCAATCAAGCCACAAAGTAAAAACGATTATCAGCAAAGGAGCCATGACGAAATTTGGAAGCACTTGGGCTCCGATAGATACGCCTACAGCAAGATAATCAATCCAGGTATTTTTTCTAATCGCAGCAATCGCACCTAGGGGTATTCCAACGCCAACAGCAACAATAAATGACCAAAAGCCATACTTCAAGGTAATTGGAAAGCCATGACCTATAATTTCATTGACAGTCCTATCGTGATATTTGTATGAGGGACCGAAATCAAACTCAGTAATAACGCCCCATAAATAATTAAACATCTGACGCCATATAGGCTGATCTAAACCATACTTAGCCTCTATATTAGCAAGTACCTGAGGTGGCAAAGGTCTCTCGGAGGTAAAAGGACCTCCTGGAGCAGCATGCATTAGATAAAAACTGACTGCTATGAGGATAAGGAGTGTCGGAATGGCAATTCCAATTCGCTTGATTATGTAGTTGATCATATCCGAAATTGACCAGAAAAAAATTTATTGAATTATTGTACCCGACAAACAAAAAAGCACCGCACATTCTCAGTGCGGTGCTTCCCTGTAAAAACTATATATTACTTCGCAGTTTTATATAAATTACGAGAATACCAGTTTTGTTCTACGTTGTTATATGGCCAGCCTTTGACGTTAGTCTTAAGCATGAATACACCTGCGTAGTGGTATACAGGAATCACTGGCATTTCATTTGCCAAGATTTCTTCGACACGAGTGTAGTTAGCCGATGCATCATCTAAAGTTCTCGCATCTAACATTAATGAATCTACCTCAGAATTGCTGAATTTACCATCGTTATATCCTGATGGAGTTGTCAGTAAATCTAAGAATGTAGAAGCTTCATTATAGTCACCACACCAAGCACCACGAGCTAACTCAAAGTCTTGAGAGCCACGCGTTTTCAGGAATGTTTTCCACTCTTGATTCGCTAATGTAACTTCTGCACCAAGGACCTCTTTCCACATTTGTTGAGCGGCGATTGCAATCTTCTTGTGTCCTTCAGAAGTATTGTAAATGTACTCAAAACTAAGTGGATTGCCAGCACCATAACCTGCATCAGCTAGTAACTCTTGAGCTTTAGCTTCACGATCAGATTGTGACATTTGACCGAATGCCACTGGAGGAACTTCAAAACCTGCAGTCGCGCCAGGAGTAAAGGTGAATGCATTGATTTGACCAGCCTGTAGGATCTTTTCAGTAATCACAGAACGATCAAGTGCATACGCAAGTGCCTGACGAACTCTAACATCTTTAAAGACCTCAGGGCCACTATCTGACAAGTTAAATGTCATATAGTAGTTACAAAGCCTTGGAAATGAAGTCGCTTCATCAGGATAGTCCTGCTTTAAGCGAATAAATTGACCCGAAGGAACTGTTCCTTTGTCAAGCTCATTAGCCAAATAACGAGTGAAGTCTACATTCTCATCATTAATAACTAATGCAACGACCTTTTCTATAATAGTAGCGTCATCATTCCAATACATTGAGTTACGCTCACGAACTGAGCGCTCATTAGGAATATGCTCAGTTAAAACATAAGCACCATTAGATACGATATTTCCAGGCTTAGTCCAATCGTTTCCAAACGTTCTCACTCTCCATTCTGGAGCTGGGAATGTTGATGAATGAGTTGTCATTGCAGCAAAATAAGGCAATGAATCAGTTAAGCGAACCTCTAGAGTGTGATTATCTAATGCAGTAACACCTAAAGCACTTGTTGGTAAGTCACCAGACATTACAGCGCCGACATTTTCAAGGGACATAATTTCTGCAAACCATGAGTATGGTGAGGTTGTTGCAGGGTCAGCTAAGCGCTGCCAAGCATAAACAAAGTCATGAGCAGTAACGGGGTTTCCGTCAGACCACATAGCGTTGTCACGAAGTGTAAATGTATATACATCCTTTGCATCATTAGTTGTATATCCTGTTGCTACACCTGGGACAAGATTACCATCAGCGTCTTGATTCATTAAACCTTCAAAAAGGTCACGAACAATGTCTGAACCAGAAACATCTTCAACAATTTGAGGATCCACTGAAGTGAATTCATCGAGCAAACTGTATGTAAATGTTTGATCATCAGCAAGAGTTTCTCCAGTAACTGGGTGAGTTGCAGCCATCACTGATGAGGATGCAAAAAACGCCAATAAGAAACCCGTAGCCAAAGATTTTGGCAAATAGTTCATATTTCTCTCCTTAATAAAAAAATAAAAAATCCATCAAATCAAAATGAGGATATTAAGAAGTTTATACTTTTTTTGAGAATTAAGCTAAGTTTTTAAGCAAAATTGACAAGAAAAATCCATCGTAAATTCATCAATTCAACACAAAGCTAAGCACCCTCACAAATATAATTCTTTTATCTGGTCTCCTAGGGCTATTGTGAGTTTAGCCATAAATAGATAGTAGTTTTCTCACATCAAAGCACTCCTTTTCTTTGATTAACTACTACCACCCTAACTTGAACATATTAATTATTTTTAAACCAAAAAATTAATCTCAGTCTTTTCGAATTCAATAATCCTTTTTTTAATCTCTTTTGGAATAGAAGTTTTACTATTTTTTTCGTAATCAAACATCACAACTTTAGCATCACCAATTGCTACAAGTCTCTGATTTTTATGGCTAATTACAGAATACTTCATGGTAAAGTAATCATTCGCCATTGATTCCACTCTTGATCCTACTGATATAGTGTCTGGGTAGAAGAGTGGGTAAATAAATTTGCATTGTGTTGAGGCTAAAATTGTTGAAATCCTTGACTCTGAAAACAAGTTATCGGAATTGTTTTTTTCAAAATAAGCAATACGTGCTTTTTGAAAATATTTGAAATATTCAACATTATTGACATGTTGAAGAGCATCCATATCTCCCCAATCAACATCCATAACTTTAATAAAAGAAAACTCATCTAGAAATTTTTGCATCAGTTGATTTTATTATATAAAGTATAAATTGTTACCAATAAACAAAATTATTCTAGATGCAACTTTGAAAATCAGAGAGGGGTATAGATTTAATTGAGGGTTTTAATTCAATGACAAGCTACGCCATACTTTTTAAGGCGCCAGTAGTTGTAGGGTAAAGGTGTCACAAACCCTGCCAATAGCATAAAAGGAATCACCCACCAGGTTAGCAATGCGCCACCGGTTAGAAGTACGTCTGTCAAATTCATTGCAAATTCCATAGCAATCATTGATATAAAGCTCATACCAATTGCAGTTTTAAATGCCAATCTTATTACCATTTGCTTCATAAGAATAATTGTTTCAAGCGCAATACTAGTTAAAAGCCCATTAATTATTGCAAGACCCATGACTTGCCAGACTGACCAACTATGCTCAATGTTTTGAAACACAAATATTGTACCAAAATCACCAATTGAGCATCCAAGCAAACACCAGAATGTATTCAACCTACTTCGTTTCCAAGTATGCTTGCAAAGCCAAAAACCGTCATTAATTTCTGGAATCAATTGCATCCTATATCCTATTTAAATCTATCATCGTATTTTACTTGAATTTCTTTTGGCCACAAACTATACATATAATCTATTAAAGCCTTCTTTTCTTCTTCCGTGAGTCGATTTTCAAATGCTGGCATTTGTCCTCCCATTTCAGTGCCACCCTTGTTTATAGTGTAAAGCAACTGCTCAGGTGAATGATGCCAAGTGTGAGCTGTTCCATTCAGTGGTGGAGGTGGATAGTTACCATTTGCATCCTTTACCTTCCAATCTGTAGTAAGTCCTTGATCCTTGACACCGTGGCAACTTACACAGTTTTTATTAAAGACGCTTTCACCTAGTGATGCCATAGAGTCAATATTACTATTTTTCTCTTCGGGACTACACCCTACCAACAAAATAATGGTAAAAATGGCAAATAATCTGCTCATCGAAAACACTCTTTGAAATAGAATTTGTCTAGTTTTAAGAGGTTATGATGAACTTGAAGGGCAAAGGCTAGGATCCCAAAACTCATCTTCAATATCTCCCATCGAAAATATTAACCCAACAATGTCGGTAAACGAAAATTTCTCAATATCTCCTACAGCCATTATGTATTGACCTGTATTTGAATCATTAAAGACTTTAATATAGTACGTTCCTGCATCATAGACTCTATCAGATAAAAAATTTTCACCAATTTCTGGACCATTCCAATACCACTGTTTGCCATATTCTTCATACCAAGGTATCCACTCAAAGCTTTCGCCATCAGCCAAATCAATTCTATGGAAATCTGAGTCTAGAACCTCGAATGAGAATTTACGTTCTAAAGCACACTCTCCAATCTTAGCGACCAATATTCCTGCATAAAAGTCAAAATCAATATCAGACTGAATACGATAATAGTGAGGGTCACCATTAAGCTTTGAGTATATTGCTTTTGATATTTCAGGCTCCTCAATTTCATAAGGTGCGTCTGCTGGATAGGTGGAGTTTTCATTAAGAACAGGTTTGTGAGCAACAGACTGTGAAACGAACATCGACAATGCTATTAAAAAAAGTTTTTTCACAAATTCAAATAATAGGCCTAATTAATGAAGATATTCCATAATTTTTTTATGGTTCTTTATAAACTTTATAATTTCTAATTAACAGGATGAAATTTACGCGAAATACTAAGATTTATGTCACAAAAAAAGGCTTTCATCTCTGAAAGCCTTATAGGATATGGTGGGGCGTGAGCGATTCGAACGCTCGACCAGCGGATTAAAAGTCCGATGCTCTACCAGCTGAGCTAACGCCCCCAATTAAAAACGAGAAATTATACTGAACAAGAGTTCATTAATCAATCGTATATTAGCCTTTATTAACGGCTTCTTTTAGTAACTTTCCAGGCTTAAAAAAAGGGACAAATTTTTCATCCACTTGGGTCTTTTCTCCAGTCTTTGGATTAATTCCCATTCTGCCCTTTCTGTGTCTTTTTTGAAAACCGCCAAAGCCGCGAACCTCAACCCCTTTTCCAGAGACAATTGCTGAACTAATCTCCTCTAATATAATTTCAATAGATTGTTTTGCTTCAGAACGAGTAATCTTTATTTCTTTTGAGACAGCTTCAATGAGGTCAATTTTTTTCATAGTTAAAGACGCTACTATGCCAAGGCATAGTAGCTCAAATTATATTATTTATCTTTTGCTTCTTTTAAAAGGTCACCTAGAGTTGATCCAGAAGCTTGCGTTGATTGACTGTTATAGTCCTCCATAGCGGCCTTCTCTTCAACCGAGTCTTTTGCCTTCATGCTGAGGTTAACTTTTCTAGTTCTCTTGTCAATCATAGTAATAGCCACCTCAACCTCTTGACCTTCCTTCAAAACAGTTGAAGCATCCTCAACTCTCTCTTGAGAAATTTCAGAAGCTTTAAGGTATCCAGTGATTCCTGCAGCAAGCTCAACTAAAGCGCCTCTTGCATCAACTTCTTGGATAGTTCCCTTAACAATAGAGCCCTTCGAGTTAGATGAAGCATACTGAGAGAAATTGTCAGACGTTAACTGCTTAATACCTAATGAAATTCTTTCTTTTTCAGCATCAATATTAAGGATTACAACGTCAAGCTCTTGGCCTTTAGAGAAGGTTGAAACAACCTGATCTGCTGATTGCTTCTCCCATGAAATGTCTGCCAAGTGAATCAGCCCATCGATTCCACCTGGAAGTCCAACAAAAAGACCAAAGTCCGTAATGGATTTAACAGTTACATTAATTGTATCACCTTTATTATGAGAGGACTCAAAAGCCTCCCAAGGGTTCTCTTTTGCTTGCTTCATGCTCAGAGAAATTCTGTGTTTAGACTCTTGCACATCCAACACAACAACGTCAACCTCCTGACCTAGCTTAACGAACTTCGAAGGTCTTGCGTTAGCATTTGTCCAATCCATTTCACTCACGTGAACTAAACCTTCAACGCCCTCTTCGATTCTTACAAACGCGCCGTAATCAGTCAGGTTCGAGACAACACCTGAAACTTTCTTACCCATAGGAAGACGCTCAGAGATGTTATCCCAAGGACTTGGCGTTAATTGCTTCAATCCAAGTGAAACTCTCATCTTCTCTTTGTCATAGCTAAGAACTTTGACCGTAATTTTGTCACCAATTGAGAGCTTCTCTGATGGGTGATTGACTCTCTGCCATGAAATATCTGTAATGTGAAGAAGTCCATCAACCCCTCCAAGGTCAACAAATGCTCCATAGTCAGCAAGGTTCTTAACGATACCTTCAATCTCTTTTCCAGTATCAAGATTCTCAATCAAAGCCTCTCTATCTGCAGAGTTTACTTCCTGCATCACTGCTTTTCTAGAGATAACAATGTTATTTCTAACTTCATCCATCTTAATAACTAAGGCTTCAATTTCCTGACCTAGTAGGAAGTCAAAATCTTTAACTGGCCTAACATCCACTAGTGATCCAGGCAAAAACGCCTTGATTACGCCAATGTCAACCGTCATACCACCTTTGACTGAGCCGGTAACGATACCCTTGACGACTTCTTTAGAGTTCATCGCAGCTTCAAGCTCCTGCCACATCTTAATGCGTTTCGCTTTTTCACGGGAAAGAAGAGTATGGCCAAGGCCGTCATCAATAGACTCAAGGGCAACTTCAACGACATCACCCTCGGTGATCTCAATTTCGCCTTTTACGTCTTTAAATTCGTTCAATGAAATAAAACCTTCAGATTTAAGGCCAACATTAATAATCGCTTTTTCCCGATTCATGCTGACAACAGTTCCCATTAACAGGGCACCAGGTTTTACGTTTTGTTGTATTTCGCTATTCTCAAATAGCTCTGAAAATGTTTCTGACATAATATCTCGATGTTGACCGCTAATTGTTAAGTTTTATCGGTTTAAACTCAACTCTTATCGGGTTAATTAAAAAAAGGTTTGACCGCTCAAACCTTAACTAGCGCCATTACTTTCGTAACCACTTCACTAACCGTTAGATCTGATGTGTCTATGATTAATGCTTCTTTAGAGGGTTTAAGAGGAGAGTGTTTGCGACTAACATCCCTTTCATCTCTCTTCTTAACGTCTTCTAAAGTGTGCGAAATGTTACCAGCAATGCCTCTCTGTTGCAACTGTTTTAGTCGTCTTTTGGCTCTTTCTTCAGCATTTGCGGTTAAAAAAACTTTATAAGGTGCATCTTTAAAGACAACAGTGCCCATATCCCTTCCATCAGCAACGAGCCCAGGTAATTGTCTAAAATCTTGCTGCCTTATGAGTAACGACTCTCTGAGTTGTCCAATCATTGCAAATTTTGAGGCCAGCTCTGCTGTTTTTTCTGTTCTGAGCTCTGATGATACTTCTTGGTTATCGAGGTATACCCCTAAGGCATTATTTGCAGAATTTTGTGCAAACTTAAGGTCTAAATTTGAAGCTAGCTCTAATAGCTGATGTGTATTCTCAATTTGAATATTTCTTTTGAAGGCTGCTAATGCAAAAGCGCGATAAATTGCCCCAGAATCCAAAATATGCCACTTGAGCTTTGCTGCAACAATATTAGCGACCGTCCCCTTCCCAACTCCGCTCGGTCCGTCAATTGTTAGAACTGGAATCATACTTGAGATACTAGTGACTCACTTCTGAATCATTTCTCATATTCTGGCCTCATATGAGGGAATAACAGGACATCTCTGATGGACGCTGAATTTGTAAACAACATAACTAAACGATCGATTCCAATGCCCTCACCAGCGGTAGGCGGCATGCCATACTCAAGAGCTCTAATGTAGTCTGCGTCATAGTGCATTGCCTCGTCATCACCGGCATCCTTTTCGTTAACCTGGTCACGGAATCTTTGTGCTTGGTCCTCAGAGTCATTGAGCTCTGAAAATCCATTAGCTATTTCCCTGCCGCCAATAAAGAGCTCGAATCGATCGGTGATAAATGGATTGTCATCATTCCTTCGCGATAGCGGGGACACTTCAGTTGGGTACTCAATCACGAAGGTAGGCTGAATCAGTTTCTCTTCAACTGTTGCCTCAAAAATTTCAATTTGAATCTTGCCTAGGCCCCAGCTCTCTTTGATGTCAATGCCTAAAGATTGAGCAGTCTTGTTAGCGTTATCCTCAGACAAGTCTGAGGCTGATAGATTTAGGTTGTGTTTCAAAATGGCATCAAAGACACTGATCCTCTCGAAAGGCTTTGAAAAATCAAATTCATCACCCTGATAATGAATTACCTTAGATTTACAGACATCTGTTGCAATACCCCTTAACAGAGTTTCAGTAAGATCCATATATTCATGATAGGTTGCGTAAGCCTGATAAAACTCTGCCATAGTGAACTCTGGGTTGTGTCTTGGAGAGAGCCCCTCATTCCTAAAATTTCGATTGATTTCGAACACCCTATCTAACCCTCCAACGACAAGCCTTTTGAGGTAGAGCTCAGGAGCAATTCTAAGGTAAAGATCCATATCTAGAGCATTGTGATGAGTGATGAAGGGTTTAGCTGCAGCACCACCAGGAATGACCTGCATCATGGGCGTTTCGACCTCAAGATAATCATGATCGAGAAAAAACTGTCTAATATATGAGATGATTTTCGATCTCAGCTTAAAGACTCTTCTTGATTCTTCATTCATAATCAGGTCGACATACCTCTGACGATAAATGGTTTCCTGATCTGACAAGCCATGAAATTTCTCAGGCAGAGGCCTTAGAGACTTTGTCAAAAGCCTAATCTCGCTGACTCTAACTGAGAGCTCTCCAGTCTTAGTCTTAAAGAGAGCTCCTGTGGCACCAATAATGTCACCAATGTCCCATTTTTTAAACTGCTCATTATAGAAGCCATCTTCGAGCTCATCCCTAGTGACAAACAACTGGATCTGGCCTGATGTATCCTGGAGCTGAACAAAGCTCGCCTTCCCCATAATCCTCTTAAGCATGATGCGCCCAGAGACGGTTACAGATTCATTAATATCTTGCAGCTCTTCGTTAGTTTTGCTATCGAACTGAGTATGAATCTCAGAAGCTAAATTGAGCGGAGTAAAGTCGTTAACGTAGGGGTTGCCAGATTCTCTAAGTGCTGCTAATTTAGATTTTCTCTCAGCTATTAGTTTGTTTTCGTCTTGATCACTCACGGTTGTCCTATTTTTTTGATTGTTCAATTTCTTCTTTAGCTAGCTTCTGTGCCTTGGCAAAATCTTTGTCAGCTAAATCGCTTTTTCCAAGTCTTTTATAGACAGAACCACGATTATAGTATGCCTGATAAAAGTTATTATCCAAATCAATTGCTCGGGCCAGATCTTTTAAAGCAAGATTATCATTGGCTATTTTAGAGTATGCGTTGCCTCGATTATAATAAGCTGCAATATATTTTGGATCGATTGAGAGCGCCTCAGTGTAGACTCTGATTGAATCTTGACTTTGATTGAGACGGTCATAGCAGTTACCAAGGTTATTGAGTGCACCAACGTCATCTGGCTTAAGTTTTAATGCAGATTTAAAAAAACCAATCGCCTCATCAAAGTTCTCTTTTTCTTGCTCCATATAAGCCAAACAGAAAAAAGCTTCTGCGCTGTTAGGATTCGCCTTGATGGCTTTTGCCATAAATTCATAGGCGAGATCACCATTGCCTTGCTGAAGATGGAGATTACCCAGGTTTAGATGCGCATTAGATGATAAGTCCTGAGTAATTGAGTTATGTTTTAACAAAGCATTCCATGACTGAATAGCTTGAGACAGTTGACCATTTTTCTGATGAGAATAAGCCTCAACTATTAAATCACTGATTTCGTTTTCATTCATATTTTTTATTTTAAAAGTTTTTTTGCTCTATCAAGATCACTAGATGCATTGACAATTTTTTCTTTATTTTCTCGAGTGGATCGAAACAAATACAGAAGAGAGATAATCAAAACCAATACAGGTGAAAACCACAAAAAATAAGTCTTTGTATTGACCGGCGGTTTATAGACAACAAAGTCGCCATAGCGCTCCACCATAAATGAATAGATCTCGGAATCAGTCTGGCTATCTAAAATCATTTCACGCACCTTTTCCCTAAGATCTTTTGCAAGGTCTGAATTAGAGCCACCAATGCTCTGTCCCTGACATACTGGGCATCGAATATTTTCGATTAATTGGGTATAACGACTTTGCTGCTCTTTAGTTTCGAAGTCACTTGCCTCAATACTTTCAGCAAAAGGTGTTTGAATAAGCAAAAGTCCAATTACAAAATGAATAAAATAACGCATTAGTCAAGCTGTTATTTAAAGTTACAATTTTAACTTATGCCACTTATTACCTTAGACAATATTTCTCTTCGATTTTCTGAAAAAGTGATCCTTGATGAAATTAATGCTACCATTCATAAGGGGGATAAGATTGGACTCATTGGAAGAAATGGTGAGGGTAAATCAACTTTTTTAAAGCTATTAGCTGGACTCATTTCGCCTGATGATGGTGATTTAAAAATACAAAACAGAACAACCATTAGCTATCTAGAGCAGCAACCCCCTGTAGATAACACTGACACACTTTTTAATATAGTTGCACATGGACTTGGAGATACTGGAAAAGTTCTTGCAAACTATCATGACGCGCTGAAAGAGGGAAATGATTCAAAAAGCTCTCAGTTGCAAGACCAAATCGAGAGTGAGGATCTATGGCATTACCTTCACAAAATTGAAACCATTTTAAATCGGTTTCAACTCAAGTCTGACACTCAACTATCAACTCTATCGGGGGGCTGGAAAAGAAGAGTGATGCTCGCCAAAGCTATTGTTCAGGACCCAGATATTCTTCTTCTGGATGAGCCCACCAACCATATGGACATCACAGCGATTCTTGATCTTGAAAAAATGCTCAAAGACTTTCATGGTACTCTCCTACTAATTAGTCATGATCGCTCCTTTGTAAAAGGGATAGTTAATAAAATTTTTGATCTTGATAGAGGAAGACTTTCAGTCTTTGATTGCGGTTATCAGGACTACCTCAAGCGCAAGGAGAGCCTGCTCAATAGCGAAGAACTTGAAAATGCTCGTTTCAATAAAAAACTAGCCCAGGAAGAGGCATGGATCCGTCAAGGCATCAAAGCCAGAAGAACTCGAAATGAAGGTAGGGTTAGAGCGCTTGAGGCTATGCGAAAAAAATTTATTAACACCCGAAAGAGACAAGGAAGCGTCAAGATTCATACATTGGAAGATGAAAAGAGAGTATCAAAAATTGTATTTGAAGTTAAAAATATAAGCTACTCGATTGAAGAGCTAGAGCTCGTAAAAGAGTTTTCTCTTCTCATTTTGAAAGGAGAAAAAATTGGAATTATTGGCGGTAATGGATCAGGCAAATCAACGCTCATTAAACTTCTACTCGATGAATTAGAGCCTGTCAAGGGCAATATAAGACGATCAAAAACTATTCAATTGGCTTACTTTGATCAAATGAGAGAAACGCTTGATCCCAATCTAAAAGCAATGGATTTTGTTTCTGGCGGAAAAGACTATATTGACATCAACGGAAAAAGCAAGCATGTCATCGGCTACCTTAGACAATTTTTATTTACTGGAAAGCAAGCAATGGCCCCCATCAAAATGTTTTCTGGAGGGGAGAAAAATCGATTAATGCTTGCTAAGATTCTGTCTCAGCCTGCCAATCTTCTGGTTCTGGATGAGCCCACCAATGATCTTGATGTTGAAACTCTTGAGTTATTAGAGGAAATGCTGGTTGATTATGAAGGCACATTAATTTTAATTTCTCATGACAGAACTTTCCTCAATAACATCGTAAGCTCGACTATTGTCATGGAGGGCAATGCGATTATTGAACAATACAATGGTGGCTATGATGACTACATCTTACAAAAGGATGATAATAAACAATCCAAATCTTCTGAGCATCAGAGCGTCAAATTAAAACCTAAAAAATCTTCTCAAAAGCTCTCATATAATGAACAGCAGCTATTAAAATCTTTACCTGGAAATATTGAAGATTTAGAGAATGAGATTTCTATGGCACAGAAATTATTATCTGATCCTGATTTTTATCAAAACCCAGATGCTCAAAATTTAACAATTAACCTTAAGTCTATGGAACAAGAATTAGAGCAACTTTATGACAAGTGGAGTGAACTAGATAGTGGGCAATGACAAACTTCCATTAATTGTCGATCTGGATCATACACTTATCGATACAGATCTATTATTTTTATCATCGCTTGGCGTTCTAACCAAGAGACCATGGCTTATAGGTCATTACCTTTTTTGGCTCTCGAAAGGAAAAGGGTTTCTTAAAGATCAACTTGTTAGAAGGTTTGAAATTAACATTCCTGAACTGCCTTATAACGATAACGTTATTAGCTATATTATGGAGCGCAAAAAACAAGGGTCTCAAATTGTACTGGCTACTGCTTCCCATAAGAACTATGCGTTTGCTGTTGCAAAACATCTCAAGATCTTTGATGATGTTATGGCCACCAATAAAGACTTTAATTTATCAAGCCAAAATAAAGCGGATACTTTAGTCGAGCGTTTTGGAGAGAAAAACTTCGATTACATGGGGGATCATATGAGAGACCTTCCCGTTTGGGAGGCATCTAGATTATCGATTATTGTGAACGCAACAAGCAGAATCATTAGCAGCACAAAACATCTAAAAACTTTTGTGCTTTCAACAAAGTCTTAAGAGCCCTCTACTAAGTAGGACAGGCCAGAAAGTACAACAAAGATTATAAAGGTTGCGCTGAGTACCCAAGTCGCAATTTTAGATAGTGCAATGTTTTTGCCCATGATGCGAGTATTGAACATCCAAATAAGATAGCTAACAATGAGCGCAGCAATTAGAAGTCTTAATATAAACATAGGTTCAAGTTATTTCTTTAAAGATTCTCGTATTTTAGTCGCTAATTTAAGATTAATGCCGACTACTTTTTGCAGTTCGTCAATACTGGCATTTTCAATTTCTTGAATGCCTCCAAAATGATTCAGTAGTGCGCTTCTTTTGTTGACGCCAACTCCCTTAATCAACTCTAAGGAGGATTGAGTTCTTTTCTTGGCTCTTTTTTTGCGGTGATTTTTTATGGCAAAGCGATGAGATTCATCTCTGATGTGATTAATTAAAAGCAGTGCTGGGTCAAAAGGAGGTAGGTTTATTTTTTTAACTTTTTCACCCTCAACTGTAATTAGAGTTTCAAGGCCTGATTTTCTCCCCTCTCCCTTTGCAATGCCCACCAATAAAACATGATCAATCCCGATTGAGTTCATGACCATGATGGCCTGATTGAGTTGCCCTAAGCCGCCATCTATGAAGACAATATCTGGCATTTCTTTGTTTGCCTCTTGGAGCCTTGAATACCTTCTATAGACTGCCTGATTAATCGCTGCGTAGTCGTCTCCTGGAGTAATATCCTTAATATTAAATTGTCTGTACTCACTCGTCTTAGGGGAGCCTTTTTCAAAGACGACACAAGAGGCAGTCGTAGCCTCACCCATCGTATGACTAATATCAAAGCACTCCATTACTTCTGGCACTTTTTTCAGTGCAAGTATTTTTTGTATTGCCTCGAGCTGTTTCTTTTTAGTAAATTTAAGAAGAAGACGCTGCTTCAGATTCTCTTTAGCGTTCAACGTGGCCAACTCAAGGAAATGTTTTTTATCAACTCTAGGGAGATGGATGAGCTTAGTCAATAGCCCTTTTTCCAATAAAGATTTATCCTTGAGTTTGTGACTAATCACAATCTCTTTAGGGGTATTCTTGCCAAGATAATACAAAGGCAAAAAAGCACTAAGTACTGACTCACAGGAGTCGTTTTTTGCATTTTTTGGAAAGAAAGTCTCACTTCCAATCTGTTTGCCAGATCGAACAAATACAACTTCGATGCAGTGAACTTGTGAGTCTTTTACAATGCTCAAGACATCCATGTCGGATGTAAATTGAGAGCTATGCCTTTCTTGAATGGTTCTTAGATTAATAAGCTGATCTCTATACGTTGCAGCAGCTTCAAAATCTAGGTCGCTAGAGGCGGTCTTCATTTTTTTTGAGACTTCACTTAATAGTTTAGTTGATTTTCCATTCAAAAAAAGACTGACCAGCTTGACGTCTTGCTCGTATCTTTCATCTGAAATTTTTCCAACGCATGGGGCAGAGCAAAGACCGATTTGATATTCCAAACAGGGACGTGATCGAGCCCTGTAAAAACTGTTATTGCATTGCCTGACTTTGAAAATTTTTTTTAAAAGAACTAGTGCATCCCTTGCTGCATATTTTGACGGATAGGGTCCAAAGTAATGGTAGTCCTTGTTCTTCTTTCCCCTATACATTCCAAGTCTTGGGTGATTATCATTGCTGATATAAATATAAGGATAACTCTTAGAATCCTTAAGCAAAATATTATATTTAGGTTTGTACTGCTTAATCAGGTCGTTCTCAAGTAGAAGTGCCTGGGTTTCTGTTTTGGTCAGAGTGATTGAAAAGTCATGAATATTCTTTTGAAGTAACTGTGTTTTTTCATCCTGAGATGATTTTTTAAAGTAACTTGAAACGCGATTTTTTAAGTTTTTTGCCTTACCCACATAGATGACATTTCCAGATTTATCAAGCATCTTGTAGACGCCCGATTCCTTAGTCAGATTTTTTAATTTTAATTTTAAATTTTGGTTTTGCATTTCACTTATTTTATTCACAGTTATAGTACAATAGCGTCATGAAAATTGTCCTTCATATTTTAAAGGCATTCTTGATAAACTTTCTCTTTATCGGAATAATCCATGCCGCAACTCAATGCCCTTCAACATCACCAAAAGCTGCTGGCAACTCTGCTCCAGAACAAGTCGAGGCAATCCTCAATGACGTTGTTTGCTCGTTTATAGATTTAAATGCTAACGATGATGGCTCTGTCAAATCAACTATGAATCTTACTAAAAAGAAAATTATTCCGTTTATTGATTTAGAGCACAGCACAGAGATTGCTTTAGGCAGCTATTGGAATCAACTTGATAACAGGCAGAAAAAAATATTTGAGAGGGATATTAAGAACTCACTTATTAATGAGTATGTTGGTATCCTTGCAGGAATCAATCAGTGGGAAGAAATCAACATTAAGGTTGATGATAACTTTAGCCAAAATGGCAATACAGCAAGAGTCAAAGTTTCAATTTCCCTTGAGGATGATGCCAATGCTCGTGCAACTGTAACGCTTAAATTAATTAACAAAGTGAGATGGAAACTATATGATTTGGAGTACCAGTCAGTTAGTATTTTAGATATAGAAAAAATTGGATATGACTCTAAAATAAAGCGTCAAGGCCTTGAAAAGTTGATTGAAAAAATCTTATCAAGCTCATAATTAAATGTATAAATTAGATATTCATGGAGGCACTCCTCTCACAGGAAGTATTAAAACCTCTGGATCAAAAAACGCAACTCTGCCTATCTTCTTCGCCTCAATTCTTGCAGATGGCCCTCTGAAACTTTCAAACACGCCTCAACTGAGCGATGTTTCAACAACTTTGAGGCTGCTCATGGATATGGGTTCGAACTTTGTTTTGGAAGAGGATGGATCTATTTTTATTGATTCATCAAAGCTTACCAACTTAGTGGCTGAGTATGCTCTAGTTAAAACAATGCGCGCCTCAATTCTAACACTTGGTCCGATGCTCGCAAAGTACAAAGAAGCTAAAATTTCACTTCCTGGAGGCTGCGCTATTGGCACCAGACCTGTCAATCTTCATCTTGAGGCTTTAGAGAAGATGGGAGCAAACATTGATGTGAAAAATGGATACATTTATGCTAAGGCGAAAGAACTGGTTGGCGCACAAATTAATTTTGATTTGATCTCCGTTACTGCGACGGAAAATATCATCATGGCAGCATCCCTTGCTAAAGGTATCACTACAATCAATAACGCCGCTCAAGAACCTGAAGTGACTGATCTGATAAGGTGTCTTAGAAAAATGGGTGCAAAAATTACTGGCGAGAATACCTCTTCGCTTATCATTGAAGGGGTTGATCATCTCGACGGGTGTGAATACTCCATTTGTCCAGATCGAATTGAGGCTGGCACTTATTTAGTAGCGGCTGCGATTACTGGAGGAAAGATTACTGTTAACAATATAGAGCCTGACTCTATGAGGGCTGTAATCGGTAAGCTCATTGAAACTGGAGCGGATATTCAAACCAATCAGAACTCTATTAAACTTGATATGAAAGGTAAAAGGCCAAATCCGGTCAACATTCGAACCAGCGCCTATCCAAACTTTCCAACCGATATGCAGGCTCAATTTATGGCGCTTAATTCTATAGCGGAAGGAAGCAGCACGATTACCGAAACCATCTTTGAAAATCGATTCATGCACGTACCTGAACTCAGCCGTATGGGCGCAGACCTGAAGCTAGAAGGTAACACAGTTGTATGTAAAGGGGTAAAATCTTTGTCTGGCGCGAATCTAATGGCGACCGACCTAAGAGCATCTGCCAGTCTAGTTTTGGCTGGTTTGGCGGCTAACGGGACAACCACCATTGAGCGCGTTTATCATCTCGATCGAGGTTACGAGATGATTGAAGAAAAATTTAAAATGCTAGGCGCAGACATAGAGCGCGTCCAGCACTAAGATTTAACTAGACAACTAGGTACTGAAAAATAACATGCTTAAGATTGCACTGTCAAAAGGTCGCATATTAGACCAAACTCTGCCGCTTTTAGAAAAAGCTGGAATCGCTATTCCAAAAAGCGAACTTGAGAGCAGAAAATTAATTTTAGATACCAACTTTGATTATATCAAGGTTATTATTTTAAGAGCGAGTGACGTCCCTGTATTTGTTCAGCATGGTGCTGCGGACTTTGGAATTGCTGGCAAAGATGTTTTGATGGAGCATGGCGCTGATGGTGTTTTTGAGCTTCTTGATTTGGGTATATCTAAGTGCAGGTTGATGGTCGCTTCTGTAAAGGGTAAAGACCTCAATAAGAGCACTCTTAAGGTTGCAACAAAGTATGTTAGATCTACAAAAGAGTATTTTTATAAGCAAGGCAAACAGGTCGAAGTGATCAAACTTTATGGCGCAATGGAGCTGGCGCCTATCGTTGGCCTCTCAGACTGTATTGTTGATGTTGTAGATACAGGTAATACGCTTAAAGCAAATAATCTTGTTCCATTGGATTTAATCTATGAGGTCAGCTCAAGACTGATTGTTAACTCAGCAGCATTTAATACCAAGCATGGTGAAATCAATGATTGGATTCAAAAAATCAAGCAGAGTTTATGATTAATAAATTTTCTACTCAAGATAGAGATTTTGATAGCAAGCTCAAATCTTTAATAGCCTGGGAAAGCGCCTCAAATGAAGAAGTCGGGCGCTCTGTTGAAAAAATTATTAATGATGTAAAAGTTAATGGTGATGCCTCTGTTTTAGATTACACCAATCAATTCGACTCTCTTAAGGCTGAGTCTATTTCAGAGCTTATCGTTTCTAAAGAGAGCCTCAAAGAGTCATTTGACTGTCTTGCGATTGAGCAAAAAAATGCGCTTTTAATTGCAGCTAAAAGAATCAAGTCATACCATCAAAACCAAATCCAAGAGTCATGGACATACATAGAAGATGATGGCTCAATGCTGGGTCAAAAAATTACCCCATTAGAGCGCGCAGGACTCTACGTCCCCGGCGGAAAAGCGGCTTATCCATCCTCAGTACTCATGAACAGTATTCCTGCTAAAGTGGCTGGAGTTGAAAATCTGATCATGGTTGTGCCAACGCCTAATGGCGTGATGAATGAATTAGTTCTTGCAGCAGCGCATGTTGCTGAAGTTGATTTAGTAATCACTATTGGCGGCGCTCAAGCTATTGCAGCTCTTGCTTATGGGACTGAGAGCATTCCAAAGGTTGACAAGATTGTTGGGCCTGGAAATATTTATGTGGCTACTGCTAAAAGACAAGTCTTCGGACAGGTAGGCATCGACATGATTGCTGGCCCATCTGAAATACTCATCATTTGTGATGGCAGAACCAATCCAGATTGGGTTGCAATGGACCTGTTCTCACAGGCAGAGCATGATGAGGATGCACAGGCAATCCTTTTGTGCCCAGATGAAGACTTCATCAAGGAAGTTGAAATGAGCATTTCAAAGCTCCTTCCGACTATGGAGCGTGAGCAAATTATTAAAACCTCGCTTAAAAATAGAGGAGCTCTCATTTTGACTCAGGATATTGATGATGCAGTCAAAATCTCCAACAGGATTGCTCCTGAACATCTTGAGCTCTCCGTTGAAGATCCAGAATCAATTCTCGATGATATAAAGCATGCAGGTGCGATATTTATGGGTAAATACTCTTCTGAAGCACTTGGTGATTACTGCGCTGGAACGAATCATGTTTTACCTACCTCAAGCACCGCAAGGTTTTCTTCACCCCTGGGGGTTTATGATTTTACAAAGCGGTCCAGCATTGTTATGGCTTCAAAGGAAGGAGCAAAAAAATTAGGTGAGACTGCCTCTGTTTTGGCTTTTGGAGAGGGACTTCAGGCCCATGCTAAATCAGCGCTATATCGAACCGATAAGGAATAATTAACCCGGCATAGCCTGGAAATAACCATTCTCCTTTATCACCCGAATAGGCCAATCAAACAGATTAGTCAGATTGGTATTGGTTAAGATTTGATCTTTGTCTCCATCCTCGATCACCCTGCCCTCTTTGAGTAGAATGACTCTTGTCACCTCGGGAGGTATTTCATGAATATGGTGCGTCACTAAGATCACTTTTTTTCCCATACTGATGAGCTCTCTTATAATTTCAAGATACTGAAAACAAGTACTCATATCAAGACCACTCGTTGGCTCATCAAAAACGAGAACCGCAGGGTCATTAACAAGGGACCTTGCAAGCAAGAATTTTCTTTGCTCACCGGTCGACATAGTCGAAAACTCTCTATCCTTCAGGTGAGTGATAGAGAGAAGATCCATAACCTCTTTGGCGCGATCGAGCTTACTCTTATCAAACTCTTGGTGCTGCCATATGCCATCACTTGAATAAAAGCCTGAAAGAACAACATAGAGACCAATCGCGCTGCTTGAATACCCATACTGAAGGTGCTGTGAAACGACTCCCAAGTTGGATCGGAGTTCATCCACATTCCACCTGTTTTTCTCAAAGATTTTAAGGCTACTATTCTTTTCTTCAACGATATAGAGCTCTCGATTCAAAAGCTTCAGGAGGGTTGTTTTGCCAGAGCCATTAGGACCCAGGATGACTGTGCTTTGACTCTCATCAATGGTCAGAGAGAAGTCATCAAGGACTTTGTTTCTTCCTTGAAATACCGTTACATTTTGAAAATCGATAATATTCATCAATATCCACTAAAACATCAAATAGCAAAGAAGCCGGTTAATCATACCATGAGATTAAAGGATTACTTCAACTAGCCTTCTTGAAACTCAAACGAGGTAATAACTGGGACAAGAACATGCCCGATAGCATCAAGGCGCAGCCAATAAGGCCTCGAGTTGATAAGTTTTCATCCAAAATCAGCCACCCTCCAAGTACAGCGAAGGCGCCTTCTAAGCCTAAAATAATAGCTGCGTGAGAGGATTTGGCATGCTGCTGTGCTACAACCTGAAGCGTATATCCAACTCCGATGGACATAATGCCGGCATAGAGAAGTGGAATCGCGGTATCAACAATCATCTGCCAAGTAATCACTTCGATAGCGACTGCTATAAAGAAACTTAAGATGGTGCAGACAAAGTATTGAATCAGTGAGAGCTTTAACGGGTCCATCCTCTTAGCAACATATCCAATGACCAAGACATGAGCGGCAAAGAAAACGGCACAAATCAGCTGTAGTAAATCTCCTTTAGCGATACTAAAGTCATCATTAATACTTAGTAGATATAAGCCAATCACAGCAATGAAAGCACCAAGCCATGTTCCTGAGCCAGTTCTTTGACCCAAAAAGATACCAATGAGCGGAACAAAGAAGATGTAAAGGCCGGTAATAAAGCCAGCCTTTCCTGCAGTCGTATACTGAATACCAACCTGCTGAAAACTGGACGCTATAAATAAAAACAAGCCAGCAATAAAACCTGCAAATAAGAGCTTCTTAGTTGGTGTTTCTTTATTCTCTTGGGCTTTATTCTTTTTAGATAAATACCAAACGACTGGAAACAAAAAAACAGTACCAATGAAAAACCTTGCGGTATTAAAAAGAAAGGGCCCCATCGTCTCCATCCCCTCTCTTTGAGCAACAAAGGCAAATCCCCATATTGCTGCTGCAAGAAGCATAAGAAGATCTGCTCTAACTGCTTGTGATTTCATAATCGTTAATTTTTTGATTGTCTTGCACTATAAATAGAGTGAATAAATAAAGTTAAAATAACCACTACTCCTCCAAATATAGCATTATTTGAAAGCTCTTCTTTAAGAATAAGCCAGGCTAATAAAGTGCCAATAACGGTTCCCATAGGGAAGAATATAGCCACTTCAGGTGCAGGAATATATTGAGGTGCAATTGTAATCAAGGTGAAAGAAATTGCAACAAGAATACTACTAATAATAATAAAAGTCATCGCTTGCGATGTAAGCACTAGTGATTCTGCAAAAAGAAGTCCAACTGTGGTGATAAATAAGCCATTAATGGCCATAGCTGGGACCATATTGACCTCTTTGTACTTTCTGAGAAGAGTAAATGAAAACCCGCCTGTTGTGACCGACGCGAGAGCTAAGAGACTCCCTTTTAAATTAAGACCACTGGTGTCTCCAGACATGACAATGTAAATCCCAAAGAAGACCACAACCATTGCTAGCCATGTGAAAAGCTTTGGTTTTTCTTTTAATAGAAAAAACGAAACCAAGGCAACCATGAGTGGAGAGGCGCTGATGATTACTAAAGTCTTAGCTAAGGTGGTGTAGTGGATGGCCAAAATGAATGTTGCGCCTCCAAGTCCAGTCAAACAGCCAATTAAAATTCCTTCTTTTCCGATACTCTTTATTTCATTGAAGGCCCTTGAGCGATAGCTAATGAAAAGAATAATTAATATACTGAGAGCAAAAAAGATCCCTCTCCAAAACAGAATTGTAAAACTATCTGAGTCAGCCAACTTGACAAGTATCCCTTCGGGTGTGAGCACGAGGACACCAAAGAATGCAATGAGAAGCCCCTTTAGGTGATTAGACATGATTGATGTGATTTATGCTAAGCATTACTGCTTGCCTAGTTAAGTTGATTTTTGGCAAGCCTGGTGCTGTACCAGGAATGTAAAAACAGAGTCACAATCACAATGGTTCCGCCAACAAGAGCGTTAACAGAGGGCACCTCATTGATGACATACCAAGCAATAAGGGAGCCCAAGACAGTTTCTAGAGGCATGATCATCCCAACCTCAGCAGCAGGCATATAGCGAGGAGCAATTGTAATTAAGCTAAATGAAATCGATAGTATCGCTCCCATTGCAATAATGTAACCCACCACTTCAGCTGGCACAGTAATTTGATTGGCCATTAAAAATGCAATCAATGCAGCAATTAGACCGCCAATAGCGTTCACTGGAACCATGTTGACTTCTTTGTATTTACGGGTCAAAGTAAAAGTAAAGCCCATCATCACAGCAGTAACCAAAGCAAAGAAGTCTCCAACCAGGCTCTTACCTCCAAAGCTACCACTCATAACGATATAAATACCTATAAAAACGATGACCATTGAGGCCCAGGTTATAAGACTAGACTTCTCTTTAAGTAAAAACCAAGCAACGATTGCAATCATAATGGGGCCAGTACTAATAATGACGAGCGCATTAGCAATTGAAGTGTAGACAATGGCAAACACAAACGTACCCGTGCTAATTCCCGAAAAGAGACCAATTAATAGACCGCCTTTGCCAATGTTCTTAAACTCAGCGATGGTTTTACTGCGGTACTTTATGAGAACGAGAAGAGAAACGCCAACGGCATAAAGCGACCCTCTCCAGAATAAAACAGTCCAGCTGTCAATTTCAGAGGATGCCTCTTCGACAAGCCTAATTAAAACTGAATCCGGACTTAAAATGACTACCGCAAAAATAGTCATTAAAAGGCCTTTTAGATGATTTGTCATGCAGCCCTCAAATGCAATTGCTCAAAACCTTGAGGTGGTGAGCAAGCGTGATTTGATAAAAGATTTAATTAAAGATTAAAGAATCTTTTTGATTAAAAATTTGTAAATTTGAATAGTTTCTCAGAGCGACGTATGTACCAAAAATCGCGCCAGACCAAACTAAATCGCCAGCAATTGTGTTTTGGAAAAACGGAATTGCCATCGTGTAACAAAGCACAAGCCCTTCAAAAGTCTTAGCGTACATCGGTGAAAACGCCCATACGGCAAAGTTAGTTGCAATAAAAAAGACGGTTGAGCTCGCTAGCGCAGCACCAGCAATTCTCAGAACGCCGAGCTTTCTTTGGAGGAAGTTTTTGAAAACGATCGGGAAAAGCAAAGCCAAATAAACAACAAACATGGACTTCGATCCGAACCAGTTTGCCGAGAGCGAGCCAAAAGCAAAGTAGTCACAAAGCAGCATTGTAACCACTACAGCAACAATAGCCATGTACCTTTTTACAAAAATAAAGCCTGCAAAAAGTGCTATTGCGGCCATGGGTGTAAAGTTTGGCGGATGAGGTAGAAGTCGTCCAGCAACGCCTAGGGCAATTAAGACTGCCAAAATAACTAAATAACTAAAACTTGAATTAAGTTTGTAATCTTGATTGTCCATCATTTCTCTCCAAATAATTTCAAATAATCATATCTTAAAAGGCTTCCATGTTCAAGCGAATAAATGTATCTTCAGAAAGAATAACATCATGCGCACCGACCATTGACATTGAGCCGTTAACATACAAGGCCCAATAGGTATTCCCAACAGCCTCCACTCCGCCCAAAGACATAATCTGAGGACCAAAACTTGTCTCTTTAACCCCAACAACAACGAGCTGTCTGATAGCGTCATAGGAGTTGATTCCTTTTTCAACCGCCTTGACCACTGTTAAGTTGATTTGATCAGCCGATGTAATTGCCAAAGACAGTTGAACCGTCTCCGTTGAGTTGTCGGCCGAAACAGTGAGCGGCTGGAATGAAAACAAACCAAACAAAAAAATTGCTAAGATTTTGAGGTTAAATTTCATTCAGTGACGAGGGTTTCTTAAAAGGTCGAATTTTATATCAAAAACAACAAACTGCAAGAGTCATCATTAAAAAAATTTCACCTAGAAAGGAAATTTCTTATTTCCAAAGCCAGGCATTTTGGACATGTCAGGCATACCGCCTTGACCCTGCATTCCCTCCATTTGCTGCATCATCTTTTTCATCTTGCCACCCTTCATTTTTTTCATTGTTTTTTGCATTTTTTCAAACTGTTTCAGCAGCTTATTGACGTGCTGAACATCAGTCCCTGATCCTGCAGCAATTCTTTTTTTACGCGAACCTTTGATGAGGTTGACGTGGTTTCTCTCTTTAGGGGTCATTGAATTGATAATGGCAATCATTCTGGAGCTATCTTTGTCTCCAATCATTTGATTTTTAACGCTTTGGGGCATTTGACCCATACCTGGAAGTTTGTCCATAAGCGCGCCCATACCGCCCATATCCTGCATTTGAATCAGCTGATCCCTCATGTCATCCAGATCGAAACGGCCTTTGGCCATCTTCTGAACATTTTTTTGTGCTTTTTTGTGATCAACCTTCTTAGAGATCTCATCGACCAATGAAAGCACATCACCCATCCCAAGGATTCTTGATACCAATCTATCTGGATGAAAAGCCTCCAAGGCATCCGTCTTTTCTCCAACACCCATAAATTTGATTGGCTTTCCAGTGATGTGTCTGACTGAGAGGGCCGCACCACCTCTTGCATCACCATCCGTTTTAGTGAGAATGACACCGGTTAGCGGCAACACATCAGAAAACGCTTTAGCGGTATGCGCTGCGTCCTGACCGGTCATTGAATCGACAACAAAAAGCGTTTCAATTGGATTGACTTGTTTCTGGAGGGTTTGTATCTCCGACATCATCTGCTCGTCAATCGCAAGCCTTCCTGCTGTATCGACTAAAAGAACATCATGGAACTGCGATTGGGCTTGTTTTTTTGCCTCAGCAACAATTTTTTCGGGCTTCTCATCTACAGTCGATGGAAAAAAATCAACCTCTATCTCTTGAGCGAGAACTTTTAACTGCTCAATTGCAGCTGGTCTGTAGACATCAGCACTAACTACCAGAACCTTCTTTTTTTGATCCTCTTTTAAAAACCGAGCTAACTTTGCAATTGAGGTTGTCTTACCAGAGCCTTGAAGACCAGCAACCATAACAACCGCAGGTGGCTGAGTTGCAAGGTTTAGTGACTCATTTTGTCCACCTATAACCTCTGTTAATTCTGACTCAACTAGCTTAATAAAGGCTTGAGATGGATTTAATCCTTCGCCAACCTTTAAGCCAACTGCTTTTGTTTGAACTCTATCAATGAAATACTTAATGACGTCCAGTGCAACATCAGCCTCAAGGAGGGATCTCCTGACCTCACGAATAGCTTCCTTGATATTGGCTTCAGATAACTTATTTTTGCCCTGAAGGGCTTTAAAACTGTTGGAAAGACGATCTGTTAAATTATCAAACATTGTGTTCTAGTTCACTGAAATATATTATTATATAAGCTTTTGCAAAGCCATTGCTAGAGATGCCATTACTACACACTCTGCCATTTATTACCTACCTCATTGCTGGGCTTTTGCTGACTCGATATTTTGTACTAGATACGGTGACAAATCAACACAGAATCATCGTTAATTTGTTGCTTTTAGTGGCGTGCTCGTCTCATGGCTACATCTTGTTTGAGCTCTGGCAGCACGAAGGCGTATTTTTTGGATTGACGGTAAGCATTTCATTTGTTGCCTGGGTTGTCGCAACACTTTTGTTTTTAACCTCATTTACTAAACCAATTCACTCTCTTGGAATCATCGTCTACCCTTTGAGTGCCATTGCAGTGATTGTCGCCTTTCTCTATCCAGGATCACAGGGCAAGTTGCTTTCTATTTCAATTGCCGCCCATGTATTTTTATCCATTGGAGCATACGCCCTCCTCTCACTAGCTGTTGGTCAATCAGTGCTTCTGAGTATTCAAGAGCGCTACCTGCATGAGCACAACTTTAATACTTTTGTAGACAAACTTCCTGCACTTCAAACCATGGAAGACTTTTTATACCAGACCCTCAAGATGGGATTCTTACTGCTGACGCTCTCACTCATCTCAGGTTACTTATATATCACTGATTTTTTCACTCAACAACTGGGTTTCAAGACGATCCTATCAGTCATGGCCTGGATTGGTTTTGCTGGCATCCTGTTTGCCCATATGGTTTTTGGAATCAGAGGTAAGTTAATTGTTATGTTTACTCAAATTGCCTTTGCCGTATTGCTTTTGTCTTACTTTGGAACTAAATTCTTTATAGAGGTCTTGGCCATATGACCTCTGAATATAAAACACTCAAAGGTCAATGTTTATGTGGCCAGGTTTCATGGCAGCTCTCAGGGCCCTATGAGTTTTTTGGGATGTGTCAATGCTCGCGGTGTAGAAAGGCAACAGGCGCTGCATTTGCAACGAATCTCTTTGTCAAAGCAAATCAATTTAAGTGGCTTACAGGGGAGAGTGAAGTGGGTGAATACGTAATGGAAGCGCCCAATACTTTTGGCAATGCTTTTTGTAAAACATGCGGCTCGAGAGCGCCAAGGTTTTCTTCTGCAAGGGGCTGGATGATGGCCCCTTTAGGGAGCACGATGCAGACGCCAGAAATTGAGCCAACTCTCGTGTGCGCCAAAGATCATACAGACTGGTTTAAAAAACTCGAGGAGATGATTTAGTCGATATGAAGAACGGCAAGGAAGGCCTCTTGCGGAATATCTACCCTTCCGATAGACCTCATTCTTTTCTTACCCTTCTTTTGCTTTTCAAGTAGCTTTCGTTTTCTAGTTATGTCTCCGCCATAGCACTTTGCGGTCACATTTTTTCTGAGCGCCTTAACGTTGGTACGAGAGATAATCTTGACGCCAATACAAGCCTGAATAGCAACATCAAACATTTGCCTTGGAATAAGCTCTTTCATCTTTCCAGCAATCTCTCTACCTTTATAGACAGAGTTATCCCTGTGGATAATGAGTGCCAAAGCGTCAACGCCTTCGTTATTAATCAGAATATCTAAACGTATTAAGTCTGAGGCTTGGTAACGCTCAAACTGGTAGTCCATTGAGGCAAATCCCCTAGAAACAGACTTCAGCTTGTCAAAGAAATCAAGAACAACTTCATTCAAAGGCAACTCATAAACGATGGATACCTGTCTGCCCATATAGTTAATGCTTTTTTGAACCCCTCTTTTTTCAACACAAAGGCTTATGACAGGACCAACAAATTCACTAGTCACCAGTATGTTTGCTGTAATGATGGGCTCTCTAAACTCTTGAATGGTCTGAACTGGTGGAAGTTTTGATGGGCTATCAATTTTTGTTACATTGCCTTTGGTGTCTAAAATTTCATAGATTACGGTTGGCGCAGTTGTAATTAGATCTAAGTCATATTCACGCTCGAGCCTCTCCTGAACAATTTCCATATGCAGAAGACCCAAAAAACCAATTCTAAATCCAAAACCTAGAGCATCTGAATTTTCAGGCTCGTACTGCAAGGCGGCATCATTCAAGCGCAGTTTCCCGAGCGCATCTCTAAATTTTTCATAATCCTCGCCTGAGGTTGGGAAGAGGCCTGCAAAGACCCTTGGCTGGACTGGTTTAAATCCTTCAAGTGGCAACTCAACGGGGTTTTTACTGCCAGTAATCGTATCACCGACTGGCGCTCCATCAATATTTTTAATGCTAGCAATTAAGTATCCAACCTCACCCGCCTTAAGGCTTTCTGTTTTAGTTCTCTTGGGAGTAAAAATACCAACCTCATCCACGAGGTGCTCATTTTTATTGGAAAAGATTTTAATTTTTGTTTTGGCCTTGATCTCTCCATCGATAACTCTAATCAAAGAGACAACACCCAGATAGTTATCAAACCATGAATCGATAATCAGCGCCTTGATTGGAGCATCCGTTTCACCCTCAGGAGATGGTATTTTTTCTACAATCTGCTCTAAAATTTCTTCTATACCAATGCCAGATTTAGCGCTCGCATGAACCGCATCATGAGCCTCAACACCGACAACATCTTCAATTTCATCAACCACTCTCTCGGGCTCAGCCGCAGGAAGATCAATCTTATTTAGAACGGCTAAGACTTCCAAGCCCTGATCTATAGCAGTATAGCAATTCGCAACGGTCTGGGCCTCAACGCCTTGTGAAGCGTCAACAATGAGTAAAGCCCCCTCACACGCAGAGAGCGAGCGAGATACCTCGTAGGAAAAATCTACATGACCAGGGGTGTCAATAAAGTTGAGCAGATAAGTCTCTCCGTCCTTAGCCTTGTAATCCAAAGAGACACTTTGAGACTTAATCGTTATTCCTCTTTCTTTCTCAATATCCATTGAATCGAGGACTTGAGATGACATCTCTCTGTCACTCAATCCGCCGCAGAACTGAATGAATCGATCAGCAATGGTTGACTTGCCATGATCGATGTGTGCAATGATAGAAAAATTTCGGATTTTTTGCATATCAATGATAAAATGAATGCTTTTATTTAAACCATGAGATTATATCGTATATGAATAAAGTAAACCCCACATCGTGTGTCGCTACTAGTAATCAAAATATTAATATTCCTGATGATCAGGGCAGAAATATCGTTCTCTACTTCTACCCCAAGGATGACACTCCAGGATGCACAATTGAAGGCAATGACTTCACCAGACTCAATGAATCGTTTGCGGAGAATAATTCAGTGATCTATGGTGTTTCGAGAGACTCTATTGCATCCCATGAAAAATTCATCAAAAAATTTGATTACACGATTGATTTAATCTCTGATGAAGATGAATCTTTGTGCAAGCAGTTTGACGTTTTAAAACTGAAAAAAATGTATGGCAAAGAGCATATCGGAATAGTCAGATCTACTTTTGTAATAAGCCCAGATGGAGAAATCCTCAAGCAGTGGGATAAAGTTAAAGTCGATGGTCATGCTGAGGAAGTACTCAACTTTGTAAAGGGACTATGAACTCAAACGTTGATCACGAAGAGGTAAATAAATTTGCAGCACTAGCGGCGCGCTGGTGGGATAAGGATTCAGAATTTAAACCGCTTCATGACATTAATCCGCTGCGTCTAAACTATATTAAAGAGCAGTGCGGTGGATCCTTAGAGGGTAAGCGCATTCTTGATGTTGGATGCGGCGGTGGTATCTTGAGTGAATCTTTAGCACTTGAAGGCGCCAGTGTTGTTGGAATTGATCTAGCAGAGGCAGGCCTAGAGGTAGCTAAACTTCATCTCCTTGAGTCTGGCCTTGATATTGATTATCAATCCATATCAGCTGAGGAATTATCTGAAACCGAAACTGAATCTTTTGACGTCATTGCGTGCCTTGAAATGCTGGAGCATGTTCCCGACCCGTCACTTGTGATTGAGGCTTGTTCGAAATTAGTCAAACCAAATGGAAGGATTTTCTTCTCAACCATTAATAGAAATCCTAAGTCATACTTCTTTGCAATTGTTGGAGCAGAATACGTCTTGAATCTTCTACCTAAAGGGACCCACCACTATCAGAAATTCATCCGTCCAAGTGAGATCGATGAGTGGGCAAGATTGTCCAATTTATCAATCAGCTCGATGATCGGAATGACCTATAACCCAATTACTAAGAAATATAAGCTGGGTGATGATGTCAGCGTTAATTACATGACGCAATACGAAAAAATAAACCTATAGTTTTTTCTCTAAATTTAACAGCAAGAGCAGGATGGAGGGTCTATCTTTGGAGGAGTAGCAATACCCTCTTCTGATATAACGCCGTCTTTATAAATAATGTATTTTCCAGATGGTCTTCCCTTTTTCATCATAATTTCTGAACTCAGTTGACCCTTACCATTCCAAGTGAGGGCTTTACCATGCTCTAAGTTGTTTTTATAAGTCAACTCTTGAAGTAACTGACCATCTTCTTTCCACTCCCTGAGCTTACCTTGAAGAAGTCCTTTAGAGTAATATGCCTCAGATGCGATAGAACCTGAGGCATACTTATAGACTTCCTTACCGTGCTTCAAACCATCTTTATAGAAAGTCTCAAGAGACATTCCATTTTCTATAGTCTCGGTTTGAAGTCCGTCTTTCATATTAGTCTTTTTTGGATAGACATTCGTGGAGGCTATCAGCCATGTTACGGATCAGAGTGAAGTAGAGTTCTGGACCGTCCTTGATCGAAGCACCAAGCGGGTCAAGAACTCCAGTATTTGCTTGAGTTCCCTCTATCACTGTAGAAACAAGCTTCGGCTCGAATTGAGGCTCTGAAAAGACACAGTGAGCGTTTAATTCATTAATCTTCTCTTTCAGCTCTCTAATGCGGTTGGCTCCTGGAACGACCTCAGGAGAGACCGTTATTGATCCAACTGCGCTCATACCAAATCGCTGCTCAAAGTATTGATAGGCATCATGAAATACAACATAGCCTTTCCCTTGCTCAGATTCAAGTTTCTTAGAAACTTCATCCATAAGCTGGTCGAGCTTCGTATTCATTTTGTTAGAGTTTGCTTCATATTTTGAAGCGTTAACTGGGTCAAGCTCAATCAGCGCTAGCTTGATTTCATTAACCAAAACTTTGGCATTT
>CACDVH010000012.1 GCA_902556205.1 uncultured Gammaproteobacteria bacterium
GCAGCTGTATATTTAGCAAACTCCATAGAGTAGTTTGCACGCCCTTGTGACATTGAGCGAAGGTCTGTTGCGTAACCAAACATTTCAGCCAAAGGAACTTCAGCTTTAATTTGTTTACCAGCAGGAGTATCGTCCATCGCACTTACAATGCCTCTTCTTCGATTAAGATCTCCCATTACATCACCCATGTAGTCTTCTGGAGTTGATACTTCGACTTTCATCATAGGCTCAAGTAACTGAGGGTTAGCACGCTTAACGCCCTCCTTGATGCACATTGAAGCAGCAATTTTAAATGCCATTTCATTTGAGTCGACATCATGGTATGAGCCATCGTAAACAGTTACCTTAACGTCAACTAATGGGAAGCCAGCAATCACACCATTTTGCATTTGCTCTTGCACACCCTTATTGACGGCAGGTACATATTCTTTAGGAATGACACCACCTTTGATTTCGTCTACAAACTCATAACCACTTCCAGGCTCTTGAGGCTCTATTCGAAGATAGACATGACCATACTGACCACGACCACCTGATTGCTTTGCAAACTTGTGCTCATGCTCTACCAATGAAGTAATAGTTTCACGATAAGCAACTTGTGGTGCGCCCACATTACACTCTACGTCAAACTCACGCATCATACGATCAACAATAATATCTAAATGAAGTTCGCCCATGCCCGCAATAATTGTTTGGCCAGATTCTTCATCAGAAGAAACTCTAAATGACGGGTCCTCATTAGCAAGTTTGCCCAAAGCAATACCCATTTTTTCCTGATCAATTTTAGTTTTAGGCTCAACAGCAACAGCAATAACTGGATCAGGAAACTCCATTCTTTCAAGAATGATTTTGTCCTTCATGTCACATAATGTGTCACCAGTTGTAACGTCTTTAAGGCCAATTGCAGCTGCAATATCACCCGCTCTTACCTCTTTAATCTCTTCACGATCATTGGAGTGCATTTGCACAATACGTCCAATACGCTCTTTCTTTCCCTTGGAAGAGTTGAATACAAAGTCACCAGACTTTAATACACCTGAATAAACCCTGAAGAATGTTAAATTTCCAACAAAAGGATCAGTTGCAATTTTGAATCCTAGAGCAGCAAACGGTTCACTATCTGAAGGCAATCTTGGGGCCATAGTTTCAGCAGCATCGTCTAAGATTCCACTGATTGGCTCAACATCTAGAGGTGATGGCATATACATAATCATTGCATCTAGAACAGCTTGAACACCTTTGTTTTTAAATGCAGTTCCACAAAACATTGGAATAATTTCATTCGCAATTGTCTGTATACGAATGCCTTCCTTAATTTCGTCATCAGACAGAGCGCCTTCCTCAAGATATTTTTCCATTAATTCTTCGTTTGCCTCAGCAGCAGACTCAATCATGAATTCACGCTTTTCATCAGCAAGCCCCTGAAGCTCTGCAGGAATATCCTTGACTTCATAGGTTGCACCTTGATCCGCCTCATTCCAGAATATTGCTTTCATTCTAATAAGGTCTACAACGCCCTCAAAAGCATCCTCTGCACCAATAGCAATCTGCATAGGGACAGGATTCGCTCCTAGTCGCGACTTAACTTGGTCAACAACTCTTAGGAAATCTGCTCCAGCTCTGTCCATTTTATTAACAAAACCGATTCTTGGAACATTGTACTTGTTAGCTTGTCTCCAGACTGTCTCTGACTGAGGTTCTACACCTCCAACAGCACAAAAAACGGCGCAAGCGCCGTCTAATACTTTAAGGGATCTTTCAACTTCAATCGTGAAGTCAACGTGTCCTGGGGTGTCAATAATATTAACACGGTGATCTTCGAACTGACCATCCATGCCCTTCCAAAAACAAGTTGTAGCAGCCGAAGTAATCGTAATACCTCTCTCCTGCTCCTGCTCCATCCAGTCCATTGTTGCACTACCATCATGCACTTCACCAATCTTGTGAGTACGGCCTGTATATAGAAGGATACGTTCAGTTGTTGTTGTTTTACCGGCATCAATATGTGCCATAATTCCGACGTTACGATAACGATTAATGGGAGTGGTTCTAGCCATGATTCAGTCCTTAAATTACCAGCGGAAATGAGCGAAAGCTTTGTTTGCTTCAGCCATTCTGTGAGTGTCTTCTTTCTTTTTGAATGCAGTACCACGATTCTGAACTGCATCAAGTACCTCTCCTGCCAATCTAAGCTTCATTCCTTTCTCACCACGCTTTCTAGAAGCTTCAATAATCCAACGCATTGCTAGAGCGATCTTGCGATCTGATCTAACCTCAACTGGAACTTGGTAAGTTGAACCACCAACTCGACGAGACTTAATTTCTACTTGAGGACCAATATTATCTAGAGCTTTCTTAAAAGTTTCAATTGGCTCAGCATTACCTTTAGATTCGATAGTATCTAATGCGTCATAAACAATCTTTTCTGCAACAGATTTCTTACCATCAAGCATTAGAATGTTTACAAATTTAGCTAGTACGAGATCGCCGTACTTAGGATCAGGTAATATTTGTCTTTTCGGTGCGGCTCTTCTTCTCATATTAGTATTCTCTTTTAATTATTTTTTAGGTTTTTTCGTGCCGTATTTTGAACGGCCTTGCATTCTTCCATCAACACCAGTTGTATCTAGAGCACCACGAACCGTATGGTAACGAACACCTGGCAAATCCTTTACACGACCACCACGTATTAAAATCACTGAGTGCTCTTGTAAGTTATGACCCTCACCACCTATATAAGTAGTTACTTCTGCAGAATTCGTTAGCCTTACACGGGCTACTTTTCTAAGGGCAGAGTTTGGCTTCTTAGGTGTGGTAGTGTAAACACGCGTGCAGACACCACGTTTTTGCGGGCAGCTATCTAAAGCTGGAACACCAGTTTTAACAATCTTCTTACTTCTTGGCTTTCTTACCAATTGGTTAATCGTTGACATATAAGTTAATACTCCAATATATTTAATTTTTCGCCCACTTTGGGGTGAATAAAGCCGGCAATTATACTTTGGTGGTATCTACGATGTCAATGAATATTGGTCTTTTTTTCGATACTTTCAAAAAAAGATAAACAGGCCGAGTGGACCATTTTGAAGACTTCATCAAATTTCCCTTCATAATAGGGATCAGGAACGCTTCCTCCTGGGTAATCTTTGGAATAATCTAGCATTAATTCAATCTTTGAATGACTCTCTACTGGGCACATTGATTTGAGTCTCTCGAGGTTATCAGAACCCATAGCAATAATATAGTCGAAATAATAAAAATCACTTTCATGAACTTGACGTGCTCTCTGGCTTGACAAGTCTACACCATTCCGGATAGCTGCTTGCTGCGCTCTTTGATCAGGAGAATTGCCGATATGGTATGCGTGAGTTCCAGCTGAGTCAATTTCAAAATTATGACTACAATTATGATTATCAACAATTGATTGAAATGCTCCTTCAGCAGTTGGAGAGCGACAAATATTGCCCATACATACAAACAGAATTTTGTTTTTTAATTCCACTGTTTTAGCTCAAATAAGATGAATGGCACAAGTTTTCTCATTATGGAATTATATTTCAATTTGTGACGAGTTCAAATTTGATTTGAACTATACGTCTAATTAATAATGCAACAATTATGTAGCCCATGATTGCTAAATAATATTTATAATCTTCTTTATATAATCAACACTAATTTGACTGGGCCTGTGGGTAAATCACTAATTGAAATCGCTAAAGCAGTTTTACAAACTGAAGCTGAATCAGTTTTAGCGCTCCAAGAAAGAATTGATGACAATTTTGAAAAAATTTGTAACACTCTAAAAGGGTGCAGAGGCAAAGTTGTTCTTATTGGGATGGGCAAATCGGGCCATGTTGCTAAAAAAATCTCATCTACGATGGCATCAACTGGGACTCCCTCTTTCTTCTTACACCCAGGTGAAGCTGGTCACGGCGACCTTGGAATGGTTACTCGAGATGATGTTGCTATCATGATTTCCTATTCCGGTGAAGCTGATGAAATTCTGGCCCTACTTCCAGGCATCAGAAGAATGAATGTGTCCATCATAAGCTTGACAGGTAATATCAAATCTTCTATCGCAAAGTCGAGTGATTTTCATTTGGATGTTAGTGTTGACAAAGAAGCCTGCCCTAACAATTTAGCACCAACATCGAGCACTACAGCAGCTTTAGCAATGGGTGATGCAATCGCGGTCTCACTTATCAATGCAAATAATTTCACACCAGAAGACTTTGCTATGTCACATCCTTCTGGCTCACTTGGGAGAAGACTACTTACGCTTGTATCAAGCATCATGCAATCAGGGGCTGATATTCCAATGGTCTCCAAAGAAACACTTCTCATTGAAAGCCTCTTGGTTATGAGTGAAAAGGCCCTCGGGATGGTTCTTGTTGCAGAAAATGGAAAGCTTGAAGGCATCTTTACTGATGGAGATTTGAGAAGGACTATTGAATCCAATAAGGAATTTCAAAAGCTAACCATCGAAGATGTTATGACCAAAGATTGTAAATCTATTGAGCCTCAAGAGCCTGCATTAATGGCAATGCAAATTATGGAAAAATACAGTCTTAACTCAATGCCGGTTGTTGACTCAAACAATAATATTGTTGGAGCTTTCAATATGAATACCTTGATTCAAGCAAAATTATTTTAAAAAATTGGCCATTGATAGTTTGGACTTCTAATGGACATTAAACTCATCCTAAAGAACATTGTAAAAACAGATTTAACTCTAAGTGTTTCTGGATTATCACTCAATACTAAAACTCTAAACAAAGGGGACGTATTTGTTGCTCTTCAGGGTGAAAGAAATCACGGCATAGAATTTATTGAAAATGCTATCAAGAAGGGCTGCGCTGCAGTTTTAATTGATGGAATGGACTTTAATTGCAGTGTCCCTACTATAAGGATCGACAATCTTCAAACTCACCTTTCAAAGCTTGCACAAAATTTTTACACTAAAGCAAGCAATGTAGATCTTATTGCGGTCACTGGCACAAATGGCAAGACTTCAGTGAGTCACTACATATCTCAGTTACTCGATTTCTTGGTGACAGATAATGGCGTCATCGGGACACTTGGAATGAGCAAGACCCAAAATAAAAGTATCAATACTACCCCTGATATCTTCACGATCTATAGTACTCTTCAAGAATACTCGAGCAATGGAATCCATCTAGCGGTGATTGAAGCCTCCTCTCACGCCCTGATGCAAGGTCGTCTTGAGGGACTTTCATTTATCCAGGGCATCTTTACAAATTTAACTCAAGACCATCTAGATTATCACCAGACAATGGATAATTATCGAGAGGCTAAAGGCAAGCTTTTTCAGGATAACTTTTCAAAAAAAGCCATTATTAATAGAGATGATGAGAATCACCAATACTTTCTAGATACCTCTTCCGACAAAGAGCCAATAACCTTTGGAGTTGATGATTTAGAATATTTTAAAAATAGTGACAAGGGTTTTATTTGTCAGCTAAATGATTATGTTTTTGAATTACCATTGGTAGGTGAATTCAACCTGTCCAATGCTATCGCTGCATACAATAGTGTCAAGTGTCTAGGCTTCAATGATGATCAAATTATTCCTTGTCTAGCAAAGCTCTCTCCTCCGCCTGGGAGGATGCAGCAACTTGCAAACAGTAATATTTGGATAGACTATGCCCACACTCCAGATGCACTTGATAATGCTCTATCTACTCTAAGGATGCACTATCCTGAATTTAATATTAGAGTTATTTTTGGCTGTGGTGGTGACAGAGACAAAGGCAAAAGACAGATGATGGGAAAAATTGCAAGCGAGAGAGCTGATAGCATTATTTTGACTAATGACAATCCAAGGAGTGAAGACCCTCAGGCCATCATTGATGATATTCTTGCGGGAACAAAAGTTGAAAATGACGTTCAGATTATTTTAGATCGGGGTGATGCGATCCGATCAGCCATTCATAGCCTTAGAGAAGAAGAGGCGTTACTTATTGCAGGTAAAGGACATGAAACAACTCAAGTCATTGGCTCCAAGTCTCATCCATTTAGTGATATTGAGGTAGCGTTAGATGCTCTCAAGTGATATTCAAACAATTGCCAAAGTTGTAGGTGGTCAATCAACTAGCAGTGAAATCAAAATGTTTACTGGTGTTTGCACCGATACTAGGTCAGAGGTCAATGGTAAGCTTTTTATTGCACTTGAGGGACCAAATTTTGATGCTCATAGTTTTACAAAACAAGCTGAAGATTTGGGCGCTAGCGCAATAATAGCCCATAAAAAAATTGACTCAAGCATACCTGTGATTCAGGTTAGGAATACTGAGAAAGCATACCAAGATATTGCATCCTGGCATCGTCAATCTCATTCGCCTATCGTTGTAGCTATTACTGGAAGCAATGGCAAAACATCAACAAAAAATATGCTTTACTCTATCTTATCACTAGCAGCGCCAACACTATCAACAAAGGGTAATCTTAACAATCATCTTGGAGTCCCTCAAACGCTTCTTGGCTTAGAACTGAATCATGAGTTTTGCATTATTGAGATGGGTGCAAATCATCAACACGAAATTGCCTTGTTATGCTCAATCGCGAGTCCAGATATTTCACTCATTACTAATGCAAATAACGCACATTTAGGGGAATTTGGAAGCGAAGAAAATCTCGTTAAAGCCAAAGGTGAGATCATAGAATCTTTATCTAAAAATGGGACAGCGATTATTAATAATGCATCACCCCATAAAGAGATCTGGGAAGAAATGTCTGGGACTGAGAATGTGAGATTTTTTGGTGATGGGAGTAGTGTGTATGCAACTCATATTAAAGAGTTTAAATCCCATACCAACTTTAATCTCAACTTCAATGAACAATCATTAAGTATAAAACTCTCAATGATTGGATTACACCAAGTTGATAATGCTCTAGCTGCTGCATGCTGCGCAATAGATCTTGGTATTGAGCCAGAACTGATTAAGAAAGGTCTCGAAAACAGCCATCCTGAGAAAGGTAGATTAGAGTTAATTGAATTGGAGGATTTCAAGATTCTTGATGATAGTTATAATGCAAATCCTGAGTCAATGAAGTCGGCCATTAATACTATCAGTAACTTTAATGGAGAAAAAGTTCTAGTTCTAGGCTCTATGGGTGAGCTTGGCAAAGATTCAAAAAAAATGCATGAAGAGATAGGTGCTTATGCCCGTCAATCAAACATTCATCAGCTTTTAACCATTGGAGAGGATGCAAGAAAATATAAAGGAAATCATTTTGAGGATTTAGAATCAATCTATGAGGTTCTTCAAAAGAACCACAAAGGATCTACAATCCTAATCAAAGGATCAAGAATGATGCGGCTCAATGAATTAGTTGATATTTTAGTAAATACGACAAACTCTTCTTGACCTTTAGCTGAAACATGGCGATAATTACGCAGCTGCGCTCGTAGCTCAACTGGATAGAGTACTCGGCTACGAACCGAGCGGTTGCAGGTTCGACTCCTGCCGAGCGCGCCAACCTTTAAAAGTTTATTCTAAACATCATTAGTCTTTGATAGAATTAACCCCACTATGATGACTCTCCCAAATCTTATAACTCTGGCTAGAATTTTCTTAATTCCTGTCTTTATTGGTTTATTTTATCTTCAGCCAAACTATTTGGATGGTGAGCCTCTAGGCTGGATAAATAATGCTTTAATTGCAATCTTTATCATTATTAGTGCGACCGACTTTATTGATGGGTTCCTAGCAAGAAGGCTCAATCAAGTTTCTGCTCTTGGCGCCTTTCTTGATCCCGTTGCAGATAAATTAATGGTCTGCACTGCACTCATTCTCCTTATTGATTACTATCATACTTGGTATATAACAATCCCTTCAATCATCATTATATCCAGAGAGATTCTAGTTTCAGCGCTAAGGGAATGGATGAGCGAGGTTGGTAAAAGGGCAAACGTTGCAGTATCTTGGATTGGTAAGTCAAAAACATTTGTGCAAATGGTTGCAATACTTTTTTTATTAATTCACCAGCCTCTTTTGTTTTTCTCATTTAATGATATAAATATGATGGGAAGAGTTTTACTTTTTATTGCTACGATTCTGACCCTTTGGTCCGGTACAAAATATCTTATTGCTGGTTTAAAAACATTTGACAGTTAGAAAAAAAACACTATAATTTCTCACCTTGTGCGGGAATAGCTCAGCTGGTAGAGCATCACGTTGCCAACGTGAATGTCGCGAGTTCGAATCTCGTTTCCCGCTCCAAATTCTAACTGCATGTTTAGCCTGTAAAAAACAGGCTTTTTTTAGTTAAAACCAAAATGGCTGGGTAGCAAAGCGGTTATGCAGGGGCCTGCAAAGCCTTTTAGACCGGTTCGACTCCGGTCCCAGCCTCCATTATTCCTGCATTTTTTGTGTGAATGTTTTTTTAGTTGCATTCATCAAAAACAAGTGCCTGACATTTCTCACACTTAGTTTTATCAAGGCGATCATACACCTCACGAATAGCTTCTGATTTAGAGTCAAAGAAATTTTCTCTACCTATCTCATTTACAAAGTTAACTCTCTCCATAAAGTCCATAGTTTGTGTCTTAACTGCTACAAAATAGATGCTTCCATTTTTTGCTTTTAGGCGTTTATTTTCTATCAAGAGGGCTTCAATTCCAGCGAGGTCAATAAAGTTTACTCCACTAGCAACAACTAAAATGTGGTAGATTCTTTGATTATCCACAATCCTACTAATTTGTTTTTGTATATGGTTTATTGAACCAAAATAAATCGACATATCAATACGAATTATCTTCAGCTGTGGGCACTGAACGAGTGGGGCTTTCCTAATGCTTTGTAAGCGCCTATCGCCCTCGCCTGGGGGAGTTGCGAATGCCAATGTATGAACATCAGGTGTTGACGTTTTGGCGATAAAGAGCATTAATGATAAAAGCACACCTAGATAAATCGCAAACTCCAATTCAAATAAAAGAGTCGCGAGAAATGTAGCAGTGAATATGACGCTTTCAGATTTACTATACTTGAAGGTTTTTTTGATATTTTTGAAATCAACTAAGTTATAGGCTACTAGAAGAATAACACCAGCCATTGCTGCTAGTGGCAAATACCTAATGAGTGGAGCAACCAAAAGCACAATTAAAATCAAAAAAATTGCTGCAAGAATGGCTGATAAGGGGGTTCTTGCACCAGCTTCAAAATTGACCCCAGATCTTGTAAATGACCCAGAGGAGGCGTAACTCGATAGAAAGCTTCCAACAATATTAGAAGCGCCTTGTCCAATAAATTCCTGATTCGCATCAATTCTTTGGTTAGATTTTGTCGCAATTGATCTGCCAATTGAAGAGGCTTCTATAAGCCCCAAAAGAGCAATAGCGAACGCCTCTGGAGCAAGGGATTTAAGCGATCCCAGAGAAAAGTCAGGTGCTGATAATGGAGGCAAATAGGCAGGCATCGCACCAACAGTTTTAATGCTGTCAGTGAAATTACCTAAATAAAAAGCCAGAACTCCTCCAACTAGCATCCCTATGAGAAGATTGGGATATTTTGGTCTTATAACTTTGACAAAAATAGCGCTAAACAAAGTGCCCAAGCCTACTATCAAAAGAAAAAAATCGAATTCTGCAGCACCCCAATACAAATCAAACCAGGTATGAATAAAATCCTCCCCCCTTGGAATTTCAATTCCTACAATGTAGGGGATTTGGCTACTTGCGATCAAAAGTGCTGCGCCAGCAGTAAAACCTATGACTACATTGTGAGAGACAAAGTTAATTAAAAGTCCAAATTTGGCGAGGCCAAAGACAAGCTGGTAGACTCCAGCTAAGAAAGTTAGAGTCAATGCCAAAGAAACGAACTCTTCACTGCCTGGAGTGGCATATTTACTAACCGCAGCGAAGACAACAATCGAAATTGCCGTTGTTGGGCCAGAAACAAGATGAAAGGAAGAGCCAAAAAGTGCGGCAATGATAGGCACAACCATTGCAGTATAGAGACCATACTCTGGAGGCATTCCAGCAATGGTAGCAAAGGCAACACTTTGCGGCAGAACAATAATAGCACCTGTTAGTCCAGCGAAAAAATCAGCCTTAATTGTCTCCAGAGTAGTCAGTCGAAACCAAACTATAAAAGGAAAAATTTTCGCTAACTGATTCATAAAGTTTAAGGTCTAAAAGTGCTTGATTCTAGTGGGACGTAGATTATATAGTAATTCCAATCAGCATTTAGAGCAGGAAAAATATTAATTCATTTTGAGACATATTAGATTTGTACAAAAAACATATATGCCGCTGTACCTGCAACAATACTTAATAATGCATTTCGTTTATAAACTTGAAAGCCAATCGTTATAGCGAGTGCAATCAAAGTATAAATGAGCTCATAGGATTGGTCATTGATATCTTTCAACATGTAGACAACAAGAATCATCATAACCATAGGTGGTGTACTTTTGGCAACATAGTTGAGTATTGAGCTTTCTCTACCAGGACTGAACAGAACGAAAGGAATGAGCCTTGTAAAGTAAGTCGACAAAGCCATCACAATTATGACGATGATGAGGTAATCTAATTCATTCATGATTGAGAGCCCTTTATTAAACGCATAAATACGATTGATGCAATTGAAATCATAATGGCAGTGAGCAACATATGATTTATAAAAAACACTAGGGCAATAATAGATGAGATGAAGCCAACAATAAACGGTAGTAATCTTCTAACGATTATCCATTGCTCGATTAACAAAACTACAAATAAAGCTGTTGCTGCAAACTCCATTCCATCAGTATTAAAGGTCAGAACATCTGCGAGTATTGCGCCAATGGTGCATCCCAAAACCCAATAAAATTGAGCAAATAGAGTAATGTATAGATAGTAGCGCTCTTTTATAAAACCATCTGGAACTTTGATTGTTGTAAGTAAAGCATAGGTTTCATCTGTCATTCCAAAAATTAAATACAGCTTTCTAATATTCCAATTTCCAAAACTTTCTAGAAATGAAAGGCCATAAAACATATGCCTTGAATTTAGAAAAAAAGTTGACATCGCAATTTCAACTACGCCTAGGCCAGCAGATAAAAAGCCAATGGCCATAAATTGTGCTGCCCCTGCATAAACAATAATTCCCATAAGAGATGCGAAATACCACGGATATCCAAGGTCTTGAAATAACAGCCCAAATGCTATGCCCAAAGGAACAAAGCCAAACATAATTGGCAAAGAAATTTTAACTGCTGATCGAACCATACTAAAGATTTATAATCTATTTAAAATCAAAAACCACTAAAATTAAAACAAAAAATAATTAAAGATATATATTAATTCATGTATACTTTTTTTTCAAGAAAATGAGTACGAATATGTATCAAATTTTAATTGTTATATTTTCAGAATTAAACCTATGATAACATATCACTAACTCATGTATATGAGTAAGATAACTCTGCAAATTGATTACAAAATTACTTTAAACCTATGCCCAATCTTGTTCCACCTCATGGTAGCAAAAATCTAAAGCTACTTGCCTTAAATGCTCATGAAGCACTTCAGGAGAAGAATAGGTCTGAAACGCTAACTAAAGTTATTTGCACCTCAAGGGAATTTGGTGATTTAATTATGTTTGGTATTGGAGGTTTTACTCCTCTTGAAGGTTTTATGAATAAAGCTGACTGGCTCAATGTTTGTAAACATATGGCTTTAGAAAATGGTACTTTTTGGCCAATTCCAATTACCCTATCAACTGATGACGATGAAATCGAAGAAGGCCAGGAGGTTGCAATTGTTTATGAAAAAACGAATGAGACAATTGCCACAATGCAGGTTTCAGAAAAATATACAATTGACAAAGAATTAGAATGTAAAGAGGTATTTAAAACCACAAACACGGATCACCCAGGAGTCGCAATAGTGATGTCCCAGGGAAAATATAATATTGCAGGCAAAGTAAAAGTTATTTCTGATGGAGGCTTTCCTGAACAATATGGTGAGCTTTATATGACGCCATCAGAAACTCGCTCCTATTTTGAGGAGAAAGGCTGGTCTACCATAGCAGCTTTTCAGACTAGAAATCCAATGCATCGTTCACATGAATATCTGGCTAAGATAGCTATTGAAACATGTGATGGAGTTATGATTCATGCTAATTTAGGTGAACTCAAGCCTGGTGATATACCAGCAGAAGTTCGCACAAAAGCTATAACTGCTTTGGTCGAAAACTACTTTGTAAAAGACACAATTTTGCAATCAGGATTTCCATTAGATATGAGGTATGCAGGCCCAAGAGAAGCCCTTCTGCATGCACTATTTAGACAAAACTATGGGTGCTCCCATCAAATTGTTGGAAGAGATCATGCTGGTGTTGGTGATTATTATGGCCCATTTGATGCTCATAATATTTTTGACGAAATTGATAATGGCTTAATCACAAAACCATTAAAGATAGATTGGACATTTTGGTGTGATAAATGTTCTGGCATGGCAAGTATGAAAACATGCCCCCATAAACAAGAAGATAGGCTTTTAATTTCTGGTACAAAACTTAGATATTTACTCAGTGAAAACGAAGAAGTTCCAGAAAACTTTTCAAGGCCAGAGGTATTAAAAATTCTTCAAAAGTATTACGCAGGATTAAAGGAGAGTGAAAAAGTCAAAGTTGAACTTAAAGGGCATTCTGCAAAATAGATAGATATGAAAAATTATGAAAAAAACTGGTCCATTAGTTCTGAGTTTTCTGGTTCTATAAAATTCACACTTTTAATTCAGGTTTCTTCTACAATTGCACGCTCGGAAATGTAGTGCATTTAATTTGAAAATAATATATTTGTAAGACAATTTAAAAAAGGAAAAATAATGATATCAATAAACCCATTTTCTGAAATAGGAACTTTCATCCCCTCTTTTGTAATGCAGACATATGTAGTTGCTATGTTTCTTCTAGTCATTGGTGCAACCATCTTTGATGTCATTCATAAAAAAAGTGCAAAGTACTTTTTTAACAACTCAATAAAAGCTAAAAAATCTGCTACAAGAACTGTGGGTTCTGGAGAAAAAGCCTCTTTAGCTTTCAAAACTGCAACCAATGAGGTACTTACTTCCTCAGAATTTTGCAGCACTAGAAGAAGGCTAGCGCATCTTCTAACAATGTATGGCTTCGTTTTGTTCGTGATAGCAACTGCTGTCATGATTTTTTCATACTCAGCCCCTAACTCTATGACGCCTACTATTTGGCCATTAATGTGGCATTTAGGCGCTGCAATGCTTTGCCTTGGTGGATATTGGTTCTGGTTCTTTATTAGAGTTGATGTTGCTGCTGAAGGCAACAAGTGGTACAGAGTGATGAAAGCAGACTTGTTTGTTCTCTCTCTAATCGCGATGGCAACCTTTGCACTAGTTTGGTCTTATCTTCAGTCAAGCCAGGTTGCTATTTGGCAAACTTTATTTTTTGGGCTTTTTATTATTTCAAGTACTGTTCTTTTTGGTGGAGTGCTTTGGTCTAAATTTGCTCACATGTTTTATAAGCCCGCTGCTGCTTATCAAAAAAGGGTTACTAAGGCAGACGGCTCAAGAGAGAATCTTCCAGAGCCTGCCGACTTGCCAGAGAAATTTGGCCTAGGAATCAAGCGTGAAGCACCACGTCACTATTAATTAATTTTTCGGAGAAAATATTATGCCAACATTTGTATACATGACTCGATGCGATGGATGCGGACACTGCGTAGATATCTGCCCATCAGATATTATGCACATTGATAAAACTATTCGTCGTGCTGTTAACATTGAACCAAATATGTGCTGGGAATGCTACTCATGTGTAAAAGCATGCCCTCAAAATGCTATTGATGCGAGAGGTTATACTGATTTTGCACCTCTCGGTCATAGCGTTAGAGTTCTTCGTGAAGAAGAAAAAGGAACAATCTCTTGGAAAATAAAATTTAGGGATGGAAGAGAGAAAAACTTCCTCTCTCCAATAACGACCCAACCTTGGGGTGAGAAAATTCCTAAACTTGGCGAACTTGAAGTTCCAGACCAAGAAGCTCTTAACTCACAGTTGCTATGCTTTGAGCCAGATGCTCTTAATGTTGAAACGGGTTTACCTGTCATCAGCAAGGACAAGCTTAAAGAGGGAGTTTACTACTAATGGCGAAGAGAAAAACTGTTTGGGAAGATTGTGACATTCTAGTTGTAGGTGGAGGTATGGCTGGTACTGGTGCAGCATACGAAGCAAGGTACTGGGGCCGTGACATGAGAATCATATGTGCTGAAAAAGCAAACATAGATCGAAGCGGAGCTGTAGCTCAAGGTCTATATGCAATTAACTGCTACATGGGAATGCAGTGGGATGAGAATCAGCCTGAAGATCACGTGAGATATGCAAGAAATGATCTAATGGGATTAGTACGAGAAGACCTTGCTTTTGATATGGCTCGTCATGTTGACTCAGCTGTTCATAAGTTCGAAGAATGGGGACTGCCCATAATGAGAAATGAAGAAACTGGTCGTTATCAGCGTGAAGGTAAATGGCAAATCATGATTCATGGTGAGAGCTACAAGCCAATTGTTGCGGAAGCAGCTCGTAAGTCAGTAGATAAAATTTACAACAGAATTATGGTTACTCATCTTTTGATGGATGAGTCTAAAGAAAATCGAGTAGGCGGGGCTGTAGGATTTAATTGTCGTACTGGTGATTATCATGTTTTCAGAGCAAAAGCAGTAATTGTTGGTGCAGGCGGTGCTTCTCATATCTTTAAGCCTAGATCAGTGGGTGAAGGAATGGGTAGAACTTGGTATGCCCCATGGAGTAGTGGATCAGCATATGCATTACCAATTCAAGTTGGTGCAAAAATGACTCAGATGGAGAACCGAATTGTATTAACTCGCTTTAAGGATGGATATGGTCCAGTTGGAGCTTACTTTCTTCATCTTAAAACCTACACTCAAAATACCTATGGTGAGGAATACGAATCAAAATGGTATGAGCATACCAAGGCAATGGTTGGAGAATATATTGACCATACGCCAACTCCTACATGCCTGAGAAACCATGCATTTATCGAAGAGGTAAAAGCTGGAAGAGGCCCAATCCATATGGTCACAATGGAGGCCTTTCAAGACCCGCATCTAGAGGTTATTGGATGGGAAAACTTTTTGGGAATGACCGTAGGACAAGCTGTTGTCTGGGCATCTCAAAACATTGACCCTAAGTATACAAACCCTGAATTAACTACTTCTGAGCCTTATGTCATGGGTTCACATGCCACCTGTTCTGGAGCATGGGTCAGTGGTCCTGAAGATATCTCACCTCCAGAATATTTCTGGGGTTATAACAGAATGCTTACTGTTGAAGGTCTATTTGGAGCGGGTGATACTGTTGGCGGTACTGCTCATAAATTCTCATCTGGCTCATTTACTGAAGGCAGAATTGCTGCTAAAGCAGCAGTTAAATATATTCAGGATCTTGGTGATGAAAAAATTCAGGTCAGCAATAAGCAGTGTGATGATCTTAAAGAGATTATTTTTAAACCTCTTGAAAACTATACAGTTGGACGCAATGAGATTACAGCTGGAACAGTTTCACCAAGTTACTTATTACCTATTCAAGGACTTCAACGCCTTGAAAAAATCATGGATGAGTATGTTGGTGGTATCAGTGTTAACTATATGACTAACGGTAACCTTCTCAAAAAAGGTATCGAGTTACTTGGCATTCTTCAAGAAGACCTTGAGCATATTGGTGCTGAAGATTTACACCAACTCATGAGAGGATGGGAGCTGAAGCATCGTACCATTACTTCAGAATGTGTTGCACAACACACTCTATTTCGTGAAGAAACTCGCTGGCCAGGTTATTACTACAGAGGAGATCATATGAAATTAGATGACGACAATTGGCATTGCCTAACTGTATCTAGACGTGATCCCAAATCTGGTGAATGGACAATGGAAAAAGCACCGCTTTACCATATAGTTGATTAACCTGATATCTGAAATATTTTAAATTGAGGCCTCTTATGAGGTCTCAATTGTTTTAAATAACACTATCTTAGTAAACTTATTTTAAAGGCTTAATAAATGAATCTACTCGACAAAACTGATAAGGAAATTCTCGAAATTGCTGAACCAATGTGGGATGATCTCGTTGAATCGTCAAACAAAAGAGACTACCTAGGGTTTATAAAGCACTTCTCAAAAGAGATGCTAATGGGCGCAAATGAAATTGAAATTGGAAAGCAATGGACTAAGAATAAAGTGCTTTCAAGTTTGTCTATTGAAAGAGAGTTTTTAGGATGCCTTAGAAGGGGTGAGTATATTACGATTCTATATAAACAAACTAGTATCGAAGTACCGGGAGAGTTTTTGGGGAGGCTAGTTTTAGGTCTTGAGGAAGATGAAGTCAAAATTTTTGGCGCCACAATTTTTTAAGATATATTCATGGCTGATACAATTTCTACCAATAAGTATGTTGAATTAACCTATCGGATTATTGATAAATCTAATGGGGAAGTCATTGAGCAAGTCGAAGATCCTCTGGGATATGTTCAAGGAGACAACACATTATTATTTAACCAAGTAACCAAAGAACTTGAAGGTAAGTCAGTTGGTGATGAGGTTGAAATCGTTTTAAAAGCTGAAGAAGCTTTTGGCCCGAAGATTGATGAATTAATCTTCACTGATGACATCAATAATGTCCCACTTGAGTACAGATATATTGGTGCTTCAGTGACAATGCAAAATGACAAGGGTGGAACCAAAGACTTTATTGTCTCCAATATTGAAGACGGAAAACTGACTATTGATGGAAATCATCCACTGGCTGGTAAGGATATTATTTTTTACGTTGAGGTTTTATCGATCCGTGATGCTACAGCTGATGAAATTATTGAGGGTGGCTCTATAGAGTAATTTTGTTATCAATTAAAAAAGAAAGATTGTTAAATATTAAAAATATCATCAAAAATCTTGGGTTCAATGACCCACTCCTGTTCGCTTTTTATAGTTAGTTTTAAACATTTTGCAGCCCCATAATTGCGAGTTTTCCCGGCCGAGCCAGGATTTACAACCCAAGTGGACTGGTCTTTGTCAATAACTTGCTTGTGCGTATGGCCATAAACAATCACTTTGGCATTTGGGTAAGTCTCTCTTAAAGAATCATGGCTTGGCTGAATGTGGCCATGAAGATGTCCATGCTCTATAGCAATATTTCCACCAGGAAGATCTAAGGATTCAACCTCTCCTAGAGAATTAATATGAATATCATTATTCCCCTTTACTGCAATCATTCTCTGTTTTGGCTGAAGAGCCTTTAAAGAAGCTTCGTCGACTATATCTCCTGCGTGAATCACGAAATCACATGCATTCATGAGTTTGATTATTTCAGGATGAATCACCCCATGGGTATCAGAGAGGATGCCTACTTCTATCACTTTTACTGGAGAGATTTAAGCCTTAGACGGAGTGCATTTAGCTTAATAAAGCCCTCAGCATCTTTTTGATTATAGGCTCCTTCATCGTCCTCAAAGGTTGCTATTTTTTCACTAAATAAGCTGTTCAATGACTTTCTACCAACTACTGATACACTTCCCTTGTATAGCTTAACTCTGACTTCACCAGATACATTTTCCTGAGAGGAATCAATGGCCGCCTGCATCATTTCACGCTCTGGAGCAAACCAAAAGCCGTTATAGATTAATTTAGCATACTTAGGCATTAGTTCATCTTTAAGATGCGCGGCCTCACGATCTAAAGTTAATGATTCTATAGCGCGGTGCGCTTTTAACATGACAGTTCCAGCAGGAGTTTCATAACAGCCTCTAGACTTCATTCCCACAAAACGATTTTCAACAATATCGAGCCTTCCTATTCCATGGCGCCCTGCAATTTCGTTTAATACTTCCATGACCTTTGCGGGTGACATTGTCTTTCCATTCACTGCAGTGATATCACCTTTTTCATAAGTCAATTCAACATATTCTGGTTTATCTGGGGCATCCTCTGGTGAAACCGTCCATCGCCACATATCATCCTCAGCTTCCTGCCATGGATCCTCTAGAATATCTCCTTCATATGAAATATGAAGAAGGTTTGCGTCCATAGAGTAAGGAGATTTTTTTGACTGCTTTTTATAATCGACTTCGATATTATTATTCTCAGCATAATTCATCAAACTCTCACGTGAGGATAGATCCCACTCACGCCAAGGAGCAATAATTTGAATTTCAGAATTAATGGCGTACGCGTTCAGTTCAAACCTGACTTGATCATTACCTTTACCAGTTGCCCCATGAGAAATTGCATCAGCGCCGACCTTTTCGGCAATCTCGACCAACCTTTTAGAAATTAAAGGTCTTGCTATTGAAGTGCCTAATAAATACTCGCCCTCATAAATAGCATTCGCCCTAAACATTGGAAAAACGAAATCCCGCGCAAACTCCTCACGTAAATCCTCAATGTATATTTCCTTAATACCCATAGCTTGAGCTTTTAGTCGAGCTGGCTCAACCTCCTCGCCTTGGCCAATATCTGCAGTAAAAGTAACTACCTCACAGCTATAAGTATCTTGAAGCCACTTTGCAATAATGCTAGTATCGAGTCCACCTGAATACGCTAATACAACTTTTTTCATTCTTTATTTATATAGTTAAATTCTTTTTTAAAAAACACTTCATCTTTTGAGTTAATGAGCTCAACTGTCCACACTCCAAGCCAAGTAGGCCATAGATTTTTTGATGACCAAACCCTCCATCTTGGGCCCTTCACATCAAACTCAACTTCCGCCATTACTTTATTGTTATAAATCCAGCGATGTTTAACCCTCTGACCTTGAAGGTTGCGTAAATTTGTAAAAAAATAGATTTTACCGAAAGAATTGTCGAGTTCTTCAACAATATTAAGTGGTGTTCTCTCTTTGATCTCTAGAGCGAACTCTGCATTAGAAAGATTTTCGTGAGGCCAATCTGATGCTGAAGCGCTGAACGAAATAAGTAAGCAAAATATTAGGGAAATGGCCTTATTCATCTAGTCCACCCAATGAATAACATGCTCAAATAAATGATCTTCTCTGATTTCATTATCTCTGTATGTTCTCCCCCTAACTGAAATACCTGCAAGATGAACACTTTGCTTGTTGCCACTGATAAGAGGGTGCCAATCATGCAAGCTCTTTCCTTCATATAGTAACCGATATGCGCATGTTGATGGGAGCCAATTAAACTTTTCTCCCCAGTTTGGATTAATACTTAAACAGTCGGGAACATGTTTTTGCCTATCTTGGTAGTGCGGGCAAGAACAAGTTTCCTCATCAAGATATCGGCAAGCCACATCTGTAAAATAGATATCACCTGAACTCTCGTCCTCAAACTTGTGAAGACAGCATCGACCACATCCATCACAAAGAGACTCCCACTCTTGCTCGCTCATTTCCTTTAACGATTTACGTTCCCAAAAAGGTGTATTCGAAGCATCCAAAGTTTATTAATACTGTAATTTAAGCAAGAGTTAACTTCAATTATAAACTCAAAGAGGAAAAGAGTCGGTCAATCCCGATTGCCACCCCCGAGCAGGATGGAAGTCCAACCTTAAGATCATCCAAAAAATCCTCATCTAGAGAGCCTATCGATTTGGACAAGCTCTTCCTTTTGCCAAGCTCTGTTTCAAACCTATCTCGATATTCTTTTGAAGTTTGGATTTCTTGATAGCCATTAGCAATTTCAGTGCCCTTGATGTACATTTCAAAACGGTGAGCAACAAGCCCATCTATTTGCGCAAGAGCTGCCTGTTGTTTCGGAAAATCATAGATAAAACATACTGGAATAGTTTTAAGTTTTGGCTCAATAAGATGTACAAAAAGAACCATTTGTATATCTTCGATCCATTCATAATCTGAGTTAAGGCCATGTGATTCTAAAATATTCTTGAGACCTTCAAAATCAGAGTTTAATATATCAATTTCTGCATAATCATAGAAAGCTTCAGCATATGATATCTCTTTGACAGGATCATCATTTCCAAGTGAGATCAATAAAGCCTTGATATCATCTATTAATTGATGCATGTCAAAACCCACTCTGTAAAACTCCAGCATTGTAAACTCATTAGAGTTAATGTGGCCATGCTCATTGTCACGAAAAACTTGGCAAATTTGAAAAATATCACCGCTGCCTTTGGCAAGAAGACGCTTCATTTCAAGTTCAGGAGATGTATGTAAATAAAATTTTGAGGATTTTGATAGAGCATGATTGACTGAAACTTCAATACTATCAATGTAGACATCAGTTGTTGGAGCAACTAAAAGAGATGGCGTAACTACTTCAACAACGTTGTGCGAATAAAAAAAATCCCTAATATTTCTGATTAGGTATTGATACCGGATAAGTTTTTCTTTGAAATTAGGCATGGGGCCAATTAGGCACGCCCGGTATATTCATTAGTCCTTGTATCAACTTTAACTCTATCTCCGATAGCAACAAATAAAGGCACCTGAACTACGACTCCAGTATTAAGAGTAGCAGGCTTTCCACCTGTTCCAGCTGTGTCTCCTTTTAGGCCAGGATCAGTATCAATGACCTCAAGAGTTACATGGTTAGGCGGCGATACAGAAATTGGATTATTGTTCCATAAGGTAACGATGCAATTATCTTGCTCAACAAGATAGTTTAACGCAGTCCCCATGGACTCTTCTCCAAGATCAAATTGCTCAAAAGACCCAGGATCCATGAAATGCCATTTCTCTCCATCAGAGTATAGGTATTGCATTTCTAGCTCCATGACATCTGCAGCTTCAAGAGACTCGCCAGATTTAAAAGTTTTTTCTAGTGTTTTTCCAGTTATTAAGTCTTTAAACTTTACTCTATTAAAGGCTTGTCCTTTTCCAGGCTTAACAATTTCATTGTTAACAATTGAACAAGGATTTCCATCAAGCATGAGTTTCATACCATTTTTAAATTGGCTGGTGCTGTAATTCATAATTTTGTAATCCTAAAATTTATTTTTGACATGGAGTTAATCTTGAGTTTATATTTTAATGATAGTCTGGATATATTTTTATAATTTGAATAAACCGCCTAATAAAATTAAGATTTCAATCTAAGAATGATAAAATATGTGGCCTTATATTTTAACCCCAAGTAATTTAATTATATGCACATACATGAATACCAAGCAAAAGACTTGTTCAAGAAAAATAATATTAAAGTTCCAAACTTTATTGTTGTTTCAAATGCAGATAAAACAGCGCAAGCTTGCGAAAAACTAGGAGGATCAGTTTGGGTTGTCAAAGCTCAAGTCCATGCTGGAGGAAGGGGAAAAGGTGGAGGAGTCATAGTATGTAGGGAAATCCAAGAAGCTGTTACAGCTAGTAAGAAATTACTTGGTTCCAATCTAATTACTCCTCAAACTGACTCCAATGGTCAGCCTATCAACGAAGTCATTATTGAGGCAGGTCAAGATATTGCTAAAGAATTGTATTTAGGATTACTAGTTGATAGGGGCTCAGAACGAATTACAGTATTAGCCTCAACTGAAGGGGGTATGGATATTGAACAGGTTGCCTCTGAGACACCTGAAAAAATAATTAAGAAGAAAATTGACCCTCTTGGCAAAATCACTCATGAAGATTGCAATGAGATTTCGATCAAACTAGGACTGGATGCTCCACTTCATAGTCAATTTGCTCAAGCATTGATGGGTTTATTTACCATTTTTACAGAACATGATGCTAATCTTATTGAAATCAATCCACTCATTATTTCAGGCGATAACCAAATAATGGCGCTTGATGGCAAAATTGATTTTGATGATAATGCGCTTTATAGAAATGAATCAATCACTGCCCTTAGGGATATTTCTCAGGAAGACGAAAAGGAAAGAAGTGCGAGCGAATATCAATTAAATTATATTTCTTTAGATGGAACTGTTGGCTGCATGGTTAACGGTGCTGGACTCGCTATGGCAACTATGGATTTAATTGAATACCAAGGAGGCTCTCCAGCAAATTTTCTTGATGTGGGTGGCGGAACAACCGCTGAGAGAGTGGCAAAAGCATTTGAAATTATCCAGAGTGGTGATAATGTTAAAGCAATATTGGTTAATATTTTTGGCGGTATCGTTCGATGTGACCTTATTGCTAACGGTATTCTGCAGGCGATTGAAAAAGTTGGTTTAACACTTCCAATAGTTGTTCGTCTGGAGGGAACTAACGCCAAAGAAGGTCTGGAAATACTAAATTCTAGTAAGTTTGATATATTAACCGAGGCTAACTTAACGAAAGCTGCTAAACAAGTTGTGGAGATGGCTAAATGAGCGTACTAATTAATTCAAACACTAAGGTAATTTGTCAGGGCTTTACTGGAAAACAGGGTACTTTCCACTCAGAACAATCTATTGCATATGGAACTGATTTCGTTGGAGGTGTAACTCCAGGGAAAGGGGGTCAAATGCATTTAGAAAAGCCAGTATTTAACTCTGTAAAAGAGGCTATGAATGAAACTGGCGCTAATGCCACTATGATCTATGTTCCGCCTAGGTTTGCTTATGTCTCTATTGTTGAAGCTATTGAAGCTGAGATTCCAGTCATTGCCTGTATTACCGAAGGGATACCTGTTCAAGATATGATTAAGATTAAAGCTATTATTGCTGATAGTAAATCGAGACTCATTGGCCCTAACTGTCCAGGTTTAATTACACCGGATGAATGTAAGCTTGGCATTATGCCTGGTAATATTCATAAAAGTGGCAGTGTTGGAATCGTTTCTAGGTCTGGAACATTAACCTATGAAGCTGTTCATCAAACCACATTAGCTGGACTCGGTCAAAGCACGTGTATTGGTATTGGCGGAGATCCAGTTCAGGGTATGAACTTTATTGACTGTCTAAAGTTATTTGAGGCTGATGAAGATACTCACTCTATTGTCATGGTTGGTGAAATTGGAGGCAGTGCTGAAGAGGAGGCTGCAGAGTATATCAAATCAAATGTGTCCAAACCCGTTGTATCCTATATTGCCGGGCTTACCGCTCCTAAAGGCAAAAGAATGGGCCATGCAGGTGCCGTTATAAGTGGTGGCTCTGGCGATGCAAAAAGTAAAATTCAAGCTCTTAATGATGCTGGCGTTAGTGTTTCACCAACACCGGCATTAATGGGGCAGACATTACTTGAAGCCTTGTAATTGAATTCACTCAATTATTTAAAACTGGATGAATATTTTTAAAAATAGTAGATTTGCAGTTTCATTAATTTTTGCTATCAATGGTATGGTTTTTGGTACATGGGCCTCCAGAATTCCAGCCATTGTTGATTTTCATGACTTGTCACCAGGTTCCTTAGGTTTATTAATTTTCTTGGCTGGTCTCTCTGCTGTCATTGCTTTTTCTGTATTTGGCAGAGCTGCTGATAAGTATGGAGCTGCCTTTATCACCAAAAGAGCCACCATTTTTCTTATCCCGCTTACATTAATATTTATAGCGTTTGCAAATTCCATTGGGATGCTTGTTATGGCGGTTATTTATTTTGGGGCAATCCATGGTGGTGATGATGTTGCCATGAATGCATGGGCTGCAGAGGTTGAGAGAGAATATACTCGGCCAGTGATGTCTTCTTTTCATGCAATGTGGAGTCTGGGCGCTGGAATTGGTGCAGGTCTTGGTTCATTGCTAGCCTTTTATGAAGTGAGTTATAAAAATCATTTCAGCCTCATCGCAATTGTTATTTTTTTTATCGCTTTGAGTATTGCTTTTGTTCCATTTGAATCTCAAAAAAATAAAAAAGTTCCTAAGTCACCCTTCATTTCAATTCCAAAAGGGGCTCTTCTCCCTGTAGCTACAATTACCTTTTTTGCCTCATTGAGTGAGGGCGCTGTAGCTGACTGGAGTGCAATTTTTCTAAAAAGTGTTGCATCATTGAATGATGGAAATGCTGCTTTGGGATTTACAGTGTTCTCAGTCTGCATGTTCTCAATGAGGTTAATGGGAGATAAAATATCCTTTAAGCTAGGACCTTCCACTGCAGCTCGTTACTCTGGATTAGTTGCACTAACTGGCTCAATTATTTTACTAATCTCAGACTCTTTCTTTTTATTACTTTTGGGTTTTGGATTGATTGGATTGGGAATAGCAGTAATTATTCCTTTGGCATTTTCTCGAGCAGGTAATGATAAAACTATCTCGCAAGGCACTGCTATAGCAAGCATTGCAACCCTTGGCTACGGAGGAATGCTGCTCGGCCCATTGTTTCTTGGACTCCTTGCAGAGATTACATCAATTAAAACGAGCTTTATAATTCTTCCGATCATGGCCTTTTTTATATTCAGCCTTTCAAAACATCTTTCACTCGATTCATAAGTCTAATTTTTTCTCTAAAAACATAGCATCACCATAACTAAAGAAACGGTACTCTTGATGAATTGCATGTTGATAAGTTTGATGCATTTCTTCAAACCCAATGAAAGCAGAGACTAACATAAGCAGTGATGACTTTGGCAAATGAAAGTTTGTGATCATTGCATCAACAACCTGAAACTTAAAGCCTGGGTAGATAAAGATTTCTGTATCCCCTTTTTGGCTTTTAAGTTCTCCAGCGATGAATGCTGACTCGAGTGTTCTAACTGCAGTCGTCCCAATGGCAACTATTCGCCCTCCTTTCTTTTTTGTTTGAATAATTTTATCTACTGTTATTTGATCAATTTCATAGTGCTCGCTGTGCATTTTATGGGTCTCAATTTCATCCACTTTTACAGGCTGAAAAGTTCCAGCACCCACATGTAAAGTTACGAAAGCATGATCCACGCCTTGTTTTTTAAGACTAGATAACAACAACTCATCAAAGTGAAGCCCTGCTGTTGGAGCTGCGACAGCACCATCATTCTTTGCGTAAACTGTTTGGTATCTTTTGGAGTCTTCGTCTGAATCACTTCTCTCGATGTATGGAGGTAAAGGGATATGACCAATTTCATCAAGAATACTCAGAATTTTTTCGCCCTCAAAATTGACCCTATAAATACCTTCATTTTTGTCAATCACCTGAAAGCGAGTCTTATTTTCTAAAATAATAAAGCTTCCAACTTTTGGAGCCCTGCTAGATTTAATCATGACCAACGCTGAAAAATCATCAATCAATCGCTCAACTAAAACCTCAACCTTGCCCCCAGACTCTTTATATCCAAAAAGTCTCGCTGGAATAACCCTTGTATCATTGAGAATGAGTAAGTCGTTTGGCCTCAAGAAGGAGCCTAGCTGAGAGAAATGACTATCAATGAACTTATCTTTTCTTACTAATAGGCGTGAGTCAGTCCTCTTAGAGCTTGGATATTGAGCAATCAATGACTGTGGCAAGTCAAAATCAAAATCAGTTAGTTTCATTTTTTTTAGAGTCTTTTACCCGCCTAATTGCCGCCTCAATTTTTTCCTTTTGAGCCTTGTCTTTTAGCATTTTTTCTTTCAAAGCAATTGTTCTAGATTTTAATAACTCATCTCTCTCACGCTTATCTCTCTCTAGACGGGCTTGATGGAACTGATATCTTTCTCTTGAATTATCTCGAATTGATCGCTCTAAAATCTGCCTTTGATTTAGAGCATTATTGAATTGAGCTGAATCCTGTTGTAGAATTTTTTCGTAGGGTTTGGACTCGAGCATATCTATACAGTCGACAGGGCAAACAGGTAAACACAAGTCACAACCCGTGCATTCTTTACCAATCACCTGCGTCATCACTTTGGATGACCCAACAAAGGCATCTACTGGACAGGCCTTAATGCAAAGAGTACATCCTATACAGGCCTTTTCATCAACAATGGCAATTCTCCTTGGCTTTGTTTCACCATGAGTTTCATTCAATTTAAGAGTTTGTCGTCCTAGAAGCTCTGCAAGAGCATCCACTCCATCCTGACCCCCAGGCGGGCATTGGTTGATTTCTGCTTCACCACTAACAATTGCTTCAGAGTAGGGCTTACATCCATCAAAATCACACTGAGTGCACTGTGTTTGGGGTAGAACTGCATCTATCTGTTCAGCCAAAGACTTTCCTTCAGATTTTGCATCATTTCCCAACCCAAGAAGGATTAAATAATTCTCATTCATATGTTGGGTAATTTTAAACTAAATGAACTTTCGAGTCTTGAGTGACTCATGTAACTAAAAAACAAAGAATATTTTTTTAGCTTATAAAATTTGTCTTACGGGATAATTCTGAAAGGATTTCAGGACCATCAGACCTTAAGATTACAATCTCTTCCAACCTAACCCCAAACCTTCCTTGCAGATAAATTCCAGGTTCAATTGAAAAGACCATCCCCTCATCTAACACTACCTCCGAAGTTGCAGTGATATATGGAGGCTCATGAATATCAATACCAAGGCCGTGGCCAGTTCGATGCACAAAATATTCACCATAGCCAGCTTCAGTAATAACACCTCTGGCAGCAGCATCTACCTCTTTAGCCATTACTCCAGGTTTCGCAGCCTTCATGGCAGCTTGAACAGCACGCTCTACAATAGCGTGAACTTCATGATACTCCTCTGGTGGCTCACCAAGAACTGACATACGAGTCATGTCACTTGGAAAAGTACCTTTTCGCCCGCCTATATCAATCAACACAACATCACCATATTGAACTTTTCGACCCCCTGTATGGTGATGTGGAAAGGCACCATTTGGTCCAGAGCCTACAATGCAAAATTGAGGCCTTGCTCCTTCAGAAATAAAGTGTTTGTTGATTGCCTCACCAATTTCGAGTTCAGTTACGCCTTCTTTAATTGCTGCAAAACCAGCCTGCATTGCTCTATCATCAATCAGGGCATTTTCTTTAAGGTTTGCATACTCCTTATCATCTTTTCGCATTCTGAGCGCACCAATCGTAGAGTTAGTAAACTCATAGGTCGGCTTTGGCAATGCATCGATAAGTATCAATGCAAAGTGAGAACGCATTGCTTCATCTATCGCAATGTGTTTTGCATTTGACGAGCCAGTATATGAAAGAGCCTCATCTAGGGCTATATCAGGTCCATTTTCATCTTTCCAGCTAAACATTTTGATATCAGAGCGCTTCATTGCATCCTCTGCATTAACAGAAGGCATAAGGAAGGCATCATTTTCCAGTCCCATCAATAACATGCAAGGTCTTTCATCTGGAGAGGGGTTGAATCCTAGTAACCATTTCATGTGAGTTCCAGGACCAAGAGCAATTAAATCGACATGGTTTTCTTTCATAAGAACACGAACAGAGTCAAGTTTGCTTTGCATTGGATACTCCTCACTAAAATAAATACGATAGAAATTATAAGCCTCTTAAATCTTTTTGGGGTCAAATATATTTGAGATTTTTTAGAGAGGTTGGCATATCCAACTGAATACACTTTGAGAACTATCTAATCTAGCTCAATGAAAATTTTACGAGCGATCTTAGATTTATTCTATGAACCTAGGATTCAACAAATGCTCGTTCAATGACAAAGTGGCCTGGATTAACATTTCGAGCTTCAATAAAACCTTTAGATTCTAAAATAGCGACAAAATCTTTGAGCATGCTTGGACTTCCACACATCATAAAGCGATCATCTTCCAGAGTTGGATGAGGCTGATCTAGGTCTAGGAATAACTTGCCACACTCCATTAATGTAGTCAAACGACCGTTGTTTTTATAAGGTTCGCGTGTTACTGTTGGATAATAAATGAGTTTCTCACGAACCATTTCGCCCAAATATTCATCATTTGGAAGAATATTTTCAATATAGTCGGAATAAGCTAATTCAGAGACCTCTCGAACGCCATGAGCTAAGATAATTTTTTCAAATTGATCATAAATTTCAGGGTCCTTAATAATACTCATAAAGGGTGCAAGGCCAGTTCCAGTGGCTAACAAATAAAGGAAGCGACCTGGAAGCATATTATCTGGCACAAGAGTTCCTGTTGAGCGTTTACCAACTAGAACCTCATCACCTACTTGCAAGTTTTGTAGCTTCGAGGTGAGTGCCCCATCTTGAACTTTGATACTGAAGAATTCAAGTTCTGGCTCATGATTGGAGCTCGTGATGCTATAGGCGCGCATTAAAGGACGCTCATCAGATGGCAGCCCAATCATTGTGAAATGACCATTCTTAAATCGATAGCCAGGATCTCGAGTAGTTCGAAAGCTAAACAAGTTATCGTTCCAATGATGAACATGTGTTACTCGCTCAGTCATTACTGACATATATACCTACCTTGAGTTATTAATTCTATTAACATATTTTTTGAAAAATCGACGATATTATACCCTTAATTAACTAGCCTAAGCTAGGCCACGATTGGATTTTAAACCCTTCCAAATGTAAACTTATTCCAAGCTCTCTCATGAAAATAATAAAGAACCATTTTGGTCATTACCTCAATAGAACCTATAGTTGCGGCTATAGCTATGCTGCCTGTAATTAGGTACGATATTAAAATCGTATCACAAGAGGCAAGAACTCTCCAAGAGATTGATTTGCCGATAGATCTAGACTTATTTTCTTTCATCTTAATCCCCAATTATTGGCAAAAAATTAATACTGTAAGTTAAGACCATTATTGTTTGCAGCTGCTTGGTAACACAGACTGAACCCATTGGAGTAGTCTTCTTCATTACTGCCCTTGTAAGACTCCAATAATTGATAGCTTGTAACGCCCGATCTAATCATAAATTGCAATTGATCAAGATGAGCATTGATGCCAATAATCTCTCCAACATATTTCCATCTTTTACTCAGCAAATAAGCTTGTGTGTATCCTCTTCCATCATCAAAATTACTAAAGTCTAGGGCAATTAAGTCAATTAAATCAAGCTGATTTTGAATTAAATAAACATCGTCTCCAGGTTCCAAAATTAATCCAACACCAAGATTTGCTAACCTTTCAAAACCCTCAATCCACTCAGCAAAGGTCACAAGTTCAATTGATTCATAATCTTTATTTATTAAAGTAGTAGGGTTTTCAATCTCAACCATATACCTTCTCCTTAAATGGCTCAATTCCAATTCTTTTAAAAACATCTGTAAACTTTTCTTCACTCTTGCGATTATCAATAAATACATTAACAATATTTTCAACAGCATCAACAACTGTTTCACTGCTCACCGATGGTCCTAATTTTTTACCTATATTGGTTTCATGAAGAGTCTCACCAGCAAGAGTAATTTGATAATATTCTTCTCCATTTTTTTGCATCCCAAGTAAACCGATATCTGCGATATGGTGATGTGCACATGAATTCTCACAGCCAGAAATATTTATATTTAAATCACCAATATCTAATAATTTATTCATCTCATTAAACCTCTCTTGGACTCTAGTAGCTATCGGAATAGAAACAGCTTTAGCTAAATCACAGTAATCTCTTCCAGGACAAGCAACAATCTGAGCAAGTGTGCCTTGATGAGGACTATCTAAGTCATTCTCTTCCAATGATTTCCATAAATCAAAAACTTCATCTTTTCTAACGAAAGGAAAAACAATTGTTTGTCTTTTAGTAGTTCTGATTTCGCTAGAGCTATATTGATCACCAAGTTTTGCAAGGATTCTCATCTGCTCTGAAGTCGCATCGCCAGGAGCTGAACCTAATTTTGTGAGTGAAATAGTGACAATGCTATAGCCAGATACCTTATGACTTCGAACGTTATTTTTCTTCCAAATACTATAATTAAAATCGACCTCATCCCTAAACCCTTTAAGATTAATTGGATCAATTGGAAGTTCGAAATCTTCTTTTAAACTCTGTAGCTCCTTCAGATTTAATTTAAGTTCTGGATCATTTTTGGTCTGCTGCCAGTCCTCATCTACCAATCTAGAGAATTCAGCTGCACCTAACTCACGTACCAAAAATTTTATTCGAAGCTTCTTTTGGTGATCTCGTCTTCCCTTAAGGTTATAAATTCTCATGGCAGACTCAAGATAACTGAGAATATCCTCAATGGGAACAAAAGACGCAGTTTCAGGACCAATCATAGCAGCAGCTCCTAATCCACCGCCAACATAAACACTAAAGCCTAGCTCACCTTTTTTGTTTTTAACGAGCCTCAAGCCTAAATCATGAATCCTCAAGGCAGTTTCATCAAGCTTAGCTCCATTAATAGCAATTTTAAATTTGCCTGGGAGCCATGAGAATTCTGGGTGAAGATTGAACCAACGCCTAATCAACTCACAATATGGTCTTGCATCTTCAATCTCTCCCTCAGTCAAACCCGATAATGGGTCCGCAGTAATATTACGAGTAGCTTTGCCACTAGTTTGAATCGCATGAAGACCGACATCAGTCAAATCGCGAAGCAGATTAGCTATTTCTGGGAGTTGTATCCAATTGAATTGAATATTTTGTCTCGTTGTGAAATGCCCAAATCCTCTATCATATTTGTCGGCAACATCTGCAAGTGCTCTAAGTTGATTTGAACTTAAGATTCCATAGGGGATAGCAACTCTTAACATATGCGCATGAAGCTCCATGTAAAGGCCATTTCTGAGTCTTAAACTTCTAAACTTATCCTCATCTAATTCACCTGACAAATAACGGTTTAGTTGCTTCTCAAACTGATCAACACGCTCTACTAAAAACTGAGTATCTTTTTCGCTATATTTGTACATTCCAAAAGTATTCTTAAATATTGTCGAAATTATAGTAAAATATTCTAAATAAATTATTTATTAAACATAAAAAAGAAATTTGTTCTAATTAATTTTTAAAAAGAAGAAAAATATTATCGTTTTACCTTTTTTTACATAAGATTATGGATGCTATTGATATTAAACTATTGAAACTTCTTCAGCATAATGCTGAACTAACAATTCAGGAGTTATCCGCTGAAGTGCATCTATCGACTACCCCCTGCTGGAAAAGAATTAATCAATTAAAGGACAATGGATATATTAGTAAAACGGTAGCACTTGTCGATAGAAAAAGAGTTAATTCTAATGTCACCGCTATGGTGGCTGTCACAGTTACAAATCACAACCAAGAAAGAATTAAGCTTTTTTCTAAAATCATTAAAGAGATACCTGAGGTTATTGAGTGTTATCGTATGAGTGGAGAGACAGATTATCTTCTTAAAGTGGTAGTCAGTGATATCGAAAGCTATGATATTTTTTATAAAAACTTAATTGAAAAGGTTCAATTCCTTAAGGTGACCTCAAATTTTGCTATTGAAGAGATTAAGAGTACAACTGAAATACCACTAACGCAAATGGACGCAAGTACTTAAATCCTAGGAAAAGATTAATACTTTTGACAATCCAGCTAGGCAGATTAAAATCAAAACACCCCCCATCCATCTTTTGAATTGAATGTCGTTTTCAATGATCCGATCATGTACCTTCAGACCTATAAAATGGCCCAGAGCTGCAACGGGTATTAACATTAGAGAGAACTGCCAGTTGATATAGACACCGACAATTATAAATGCGCTCATCTTTATAGTGACCAGTAAAAACCATAAAACAAAAAGAGTGTTACGAAGCTTTTTAATATCAATATTCTGCATGTAAACGGCCACTAAAAGCGGCGCACCATTCAGTGATGTTCCTGAGATATAGCCCCCTAAGATTAGGAGTACTCGACTCACCCACCCTTCACGAGAAGCAATATTAAAATTCATCGCCCATGTCAATGCATAAAAAGAAGTTATTGAATAGACTATTAATGTCATTACTGTTGGAGGCAGACTAATTAGACCAATGACTCCAATTATTTTTGAGGGGAGGATCCATGGCAGTGATTTTTTTAAATAATTCCAATCAATAGCGTTTAATGCTTTAACTAGGGCTATGGCAGAGAAAAAAAGTAAATGAATACCTATTATGGGGAGCCAGTCAATTGGTGAGCCACCTACTAGCATCAGAAGAGGAAGGCCTAGAACCGCTCCACCAAATCCAAGCCCAGTTCTCACAAAGCCTATCCATACAAAAATGAGTGAAATAATGGCGAGTTCAAGTGAAGAAAATACCATAATATCGAAGGATGCCTTATGGGATATAATATTGTAATTACTTTGTAATTACATTGATTTGATAATCTCTGCCAATTCCTCTGCAGAATTCATAGCTAGGTCATAATGAGCACTTTCTACCATTACTCTAATGAGCGGCTCTGTGCCTGATTCTCTCACTAAAATACGGCCAGTATCTGCTAATTTTGATTCAATCTTATCAATGGCTTGAGTTAATTTTTTATCACTTTGAAGATTAATCTTTGTTTCCGTTCTCACATTAATCAATACTTGTGGGTATTTTTTCATTACACTTTTAAGCTCTAATAAGCTTTTGCCTGACTTAGCCATAACCTCTAAGACTTGCAGTGCAGCTATAATGCCATCCCCAGAGGTTGATTTATTGAGACAGATAATATGTCCGGACCCCTCACCACCAAGTTCTGCTTTGTTTTCAATTAATTGATCCATAACGTTTCTATCGCCAACATCTGCCTCGATAAATTTAACGCCTATCTCTGAGAAAGCCAATCGGATTCCTAAGTTAGTCATCTTAGTCCCCACCACTGTATTTGATTTTAAATCACCATTTTCTTTCCAGGCGTTGGCAATGATATAAACTAGTTCATCGCCATCTACTCTCTCACCCTTATGATCAACCATGATGAGTCGATCCCCATCTCCATCAAAGGCAATTCCAAGATCTGCTTTATTTTCTAGCACCTCCCTTTGAAGATGTTTTGTATCAGTTGCACCGCATTCGTGATTAATGTTGTAGCCATCTGGTGAATTATTGATCATGGTCACTGAAGCGCCTAACTCAGTAAAGACGTCTTCTGCAATATGATAGGTAGCTCCATTCGCGCAATCAATGATAATTTTTAGGGTTGATAGCCTGCAAGACTTATCAAATGTAGACTTACAAAATTCTATGTACCTTCCTAGAGCTTGTTCATAGCGCCTTGCTTTTCCTATTGATGATGAATCTACACTAGTCATCGGCATTGAAATCTTTTTTTCAATTGCTTTTTGAGTTTTATCACTCAACTTCACGCCCTTGCTAGAAAAAAACTTAACTCCATTATCTTGATAAGGATTGTGTGATGCACTAATCACAACTCCTGCAGTCGCACCAAATGCCTGAGTTAGATAGGCAATGGCTGGAGATGGCATGGGTCCAAGCATGCCTACATTAACGCCAGCCGATAAAAAACCAGCCTCAAGAGCAGATTCGAATAGATAACCCGAAACTCGAGTATCCTTGCCAATAATGACACTTGCATTTTCATTTTGCTCTTTCAAAACTGAGCCGACTGCCCATCCAACTTTTAATAGGATATCAGCTGTTATGGGAGATTTACCAACTTCACCACGAATACCATCAGTTCCAAAAAAATTACTCAAAACTACTCCCTAAAATTTTTAATTTGTTGCCATACTTTTAAAGCGTCATTTGTTTCTGCAACATCATGCACTCGAATAATATTGGCTCCGTTCTCAACAGCAATCAATGCCGCTGTGACACTCCCAATCATTCTCGAATCAACGTCCTTGTCACCAAGCAAGGTGCCTATCATTGATTTTCTTGAAAGTCCGGCCAAAATAGATACGCCAAACTCATGAAACTCTGAGAGATTCTTAAGCAAAGCTATATTATGTCCTAAATTCTTTCCAAAACCAAATCCAGGATCCAAAGTTATTGAGCTTAGCTCTATTCCAGATTCTTGACACGCATTAATTCTTTCTTTAAAAAAACTCTTAATGTCCTCTACAACATCAGCATAACTTGGGTTATTTTGCATTGTTCTAGGGTTGCCCTGCATATGCATCAGACAAATATCAACTTTAAGTTTTGCTGCCATTTCCAGCGCACCTTCTGCCCTAAGCGCATTGACATCATTAATAATAAGTGCTCCAGATGAAATAGCTTGCTCCATTACTTCAGGTTTTGAAGTATCTATTGAGATAGGAACATTAATTTCATTTTTGAGAGCTTCAATGACAGGAATGACTCTCTTGAGTTCATCATTCACGCTAACAGCTGATGCCCCAGGACGGGTAGACTCACCGCCAATATCGATTATGCCAGCACCATTTTCCACCATCGATTTAGCTTGTTCAATCGCTAAATCTGAGTCAAAAAATTTACCGCCATCAGAAAAAGAATCGGGTGTTACATTGAGAACACCCATAATGATTGGCTGGCTAGGATTCATTTATAGAGCAATTTATGCAAACTGCTCTGTACCACCACCATCAGCATCAGTTTTTGTATCAGATGAAGATTTTGAGCTCTTTGAATCTTTACCTCCAGTTCCCAGCTCAGACGAAACCTCATCAGAATCTATAACTTCTGCTGCTTCCCTCATAGGGATTCTAGCCATTAAGTCATCAATCTGATTAGTGTCAATTGTTTCAAACTCAACTAATGCAGCAGCCATTGCATCAAGAATATCTCTGTTATCTTTAATAATCTTATAGGCTGCAGAATAATTCGTGTCTATGATTTTTCGAATTTCACTATCAACTTTAGTAAACGTTTCATCTGAAATATGCTTATGCTTTGTAACTTGACGGCCGAGGAAAACCTCACCTTCATCCTCTCCATAAGCCATAGGCCCCATAACGCTTGACATACCCCAAAGTTTAACCATTTTATGTGCTATTTCAGTAGCACGCTCTATGTCATTACTTGCGCCAGTAGTCACCGCATCCTCACCATAAACTAATTCTTCTGCAATTCGCCCACCAAATAACGAAGCAACTTGTGAATTGAGTTTGCGTTTTGAGATACTGTAACTATCTTTTTCAGGAAGGAACATCGTTACGCCTAAAGCTCTTCCTCTTGGAATAATACTAACCTTATAGACTGGATCATGCTCAGGCATTAAACGCCCAACAATAGCGTGTCCAGCCTCATGATAGGCTGTCATTTCCTTCTCAGAAGCATCCATCACCATGCCTTTTCGCTCAGCACCCATCATGATTTTATCCTTGGCCTTCTCAAACTCTCTCATACCAACAAGCTTCTTGCTGAAGCGAGCAGCAATTAATGCCGCTTCATTCGCAAGATTAGCTAAATCGGCACCCGAGAATCCTGGAGTACCTCTAGCAATATCCATTGACTTAACATTCTTTGCAATGGGAAGTTTTCTCATGTGAACTTTTAAGATTGCATCGCGTCCATTAATATCAGGAAGTCCAACAGTAACTGTCCTATCAAACCTTCCAGGTCTTAAAAGTGCTGGATCGAGAACATCAGGACGGTTTGTAGCCGCAACTACAATAATTCCCTCCGACCCTTCAAAGCCATCCATTTCAACTAGCATCTGATTGAGTGTTTGTTCGCGCTCGTCATGACCACCACCCATTCCTGCTCCACGCTGACGTCCAACAGCATCAATCTCATCAATAAATATAATACAAGGCGCATTTTTCTTCGCTTGGTCAAACATGTCTCTCACACGTGAAGCACCTACACCAACAAACATCTCCACAAAGTCCGAACCAGAAATAAAGAAGAATGGAACATCTGCCTCACCCGCAACCGCCTTGGCAAGCAAGGTTTTTCCTGTTCCTGGAGGACCAACCATCAATACGCCCTTAGGAATCTTTCCACCTACCTTTGTAAATTTACTGGGGTCAGATAGGAAGTCGACTAACTCCCCAACCTCTTCTTTTGCCTCTTCTACACCAGCAACATCTTCAAAGGTTACATGTGATTCGTCCTTTGTAATTAAACGTGCTTTAGATTTACCAAATGACATTGGGTTTTTGCCACCCATTGCTCCTCCAGCACCTCGCATCGTATACATAATGACACCAATAAGAAGAAGTATTGGTGCTAAAGATATGATTAATTGTTTTACAAAACTCTCTTTGGCTGGAGGTGTCGCTTGAACTGAAACACCATTATTTAAAAGGTCTCCCATTAAGCCAAGATCACCCGGGCTGTACGTTTCGAACTTTTCACCCAATGAAGTGACGCCGCTGATATTACTACCTGCTATTGTTACGCTTGAAACGTTGCCTTGCTTAACATTTTGAATGAATTGCGAATAGCTAATGTCATTGGATTCACTGGTTACATTGAACTGCCCAAAAAGTGAGGCGAGCACACTTCCCAAGACCAACCATAGTAAAATATTTTTATACATATAATTAAATTTAACCTAAATTAGAAAGGTAAATATACCCTATTGATTTCATATATATAGGGTTTGATAGCATTTTTCAAGGTTTAATCACTATTTTTTTTAACTATGACATAATGAGATACACAAATATAAAATCTGCCTCAGATTCAACACTTTAAAAATTTTGTAGACACATGAACATTAAACCTGAACAACTTCAAAACTCTCTATCTAATCAATTAGCTTCAACTTATTTTGCTTTTGGAGCAGAAATACTCCTCGTTGAACAATCATTATCAATGATTAAAGGTATTGCAAGAGAAAATGGCTTTAATGAACGATTTAGGTTTGATATTGATGGAAATTTCTCTTGGGATAGCATTATTAGCTTGATTTCTAGCCCATCTCTCTTTGCAGAAAAAAGAATAATTGAATGCAGGTTTACCACAGGAAAGATTGGGGTAAAGGGCTCAAAAGCACTCACTGAAATTTTGCAAACTCTTCCAGATGACATTCTATTAATAATCTCCTCAGGAAAACTGGAGATGGCTCAACAAAAAAGTAAGTGGTTTAAAACTTTAGATAAAAAGGGAATCATCATTCAGCATTGGGAAGTTCAAAGCAACCAACTGGTTGGATGGATTACAAGAAACATGTCCCAACTCGGTCTTGACTCGAATATTGAAGTAGCTAATGCAATAGCTTACTGCACTGAAGGCAATCTTCTAGCTTCAATGCAAGAGATTCAGAAACTAAAAATTGCCTATCCTGATGGCAAAATTAATCTTAGGGAATATCTTAATCAAATTGATCAGCAGTCTCAATATTCTGTTTTTGGAATGATTGATTCTGCCCTTCAAGGAGACACTGACAAGGTGAATAAAGTTTTTAACTCTCTTATTGATGACTCTACCCCTCCAGTCATATTAGTATCTTCCCTTTATAGAGAAATAAAAAATTTAGTTAATATGTCGATTGAGCTCAAAACAAATCAAACGATTGAGTCGATTCTCAATAATCATCGAGTATGGCAAAAACGAAAACCACTTATATCCAATGCACTCAAAAAGCATAGCTACCAAAAGCTTCAAAAGCTTCTTTTAAGGCTGGGTCGTATTGACCGCTCTCTTAAAGGTATGGATAATCTTGACGTTTATGATGAACTGCAAAATATAGCAATCGCATTATCTGGAAAAAACAATGGACTCAATAGCTAATTTAATTAACAAAATAGGTCAAAAGGCTAAGCTGGCATCTGAGTCATTGAGAATTGCAAATACCAAACAAAAAAATAATTCTTTAATCAGTATTGCTCAACAAATTCAAGAAAACAAACAAAACATAATTGATGCTAATAATGTAGACATTCAGGCTGCTAAAAATAATAACATCGAAGATGCACTTTTAGATCGCCTGATGCTTAATGAAGAGAGACTAGATGGCGTAATAGAGAGCCTCAATCAAATCTCAACATTAAATGATCCAATTGGCAAAACATCTGAACTGATCGAGAGACCAAGTGGAATTAAGATTGGAAAAATGATGGTTCCTCTTGGAGTTATAGGCATGATTTATGAGTCTCGTCCAAATGTGACAGTAGATGCTGCTGCACTTTGCATTAAATCTGGAAATGCTGTCATACTTAGAGGTGGATCTGAAGCCATTCATTCTAATAAGGCTCTCTATTCATGCATTAAAAGTGGACTTATTGACGCAGGATTAAATCCAAACTCAGTTCAGCTCATTGAAGTGACTGACCGCGAGGCGGTTACAGAGCTCGTAAGAGCGAGTGATTATGTTGATGCCATTATTCCAAGAGGAGGCAAAGGCCTCATTAAAAATGTAAGCAAAAATGCTTCTGTACCCGTTATAAAGCATCTCGATGGTGTGTGTCATACTTACCTAGATATTGATGCAGACTCGCAAAAGGGTATTGATATTGCCTTCAATGGCAAAACACGTCGATACGGAGTCTGTAATGCGACAGAAACGCTATTAGTTCACAAAGATTTTGATGCAAATGCCTTGATTAAACTGATTACACTTTTGACTGATAAAGGAGTTGAAATCAGAGGCTGTGAAAAATCTCAACGACTCTCAAGCATAATTATGAAAGCATCAGAAAGCGATTGGAAAGAGGAATACCTTGCTCCAATAATTTCTATGAAGGTTGTTGATTCGGTTGATGAGGCTATAAATCACATTAATATTTATGGATCTGCTCATACAGATGCCATTGTGACAGAGAATGATGAACATTCAAAGAAATTCATATCTGAAGTTGACTCATCATCAGTCATGGTTAACGCTTCAACTGGATTTGCTGATGGTTTTGAGTACGGTTTAGGTGCTGAGATTGGAATTAGCACAGGTAAATTCCATGTCAGAGGTCCAGTTGGACTAGAGGGACTAACATCACAAAAATACATCGTCATGGGTGACGGACAAATTAGGCCATAGAGAGTATAAAAAATGACAATTGATGAACAATTAGCAATTATTCAGAGAGGTACTGATGAGATACTCCCCCTTGATGAACTCAAGACTAAACTTAAAAAAAATAAACCTTTAAGAATCAAATTAGGCATGGATCCTACTGCTCCAGACCTTCATCTTGGTCATACTGTAGTCATCAACAAAATGAAGCAGCTTCAAGATCTTGGACACGAAATAATTTTTCTAATAGGTGACTTTACAGGAATGATTGGAGATCCAACAGGAAAAAATGTAACTCGAAAGCCTCTGACTAAGGAGGATGTTCTAGAGAACGCCAAGACTTATCAAGATCAAATCTTTAAAATCTTGGATAAAGAAAAAACTACGATTGCTTTTAACTCAGCATGGATGAGCAAGATGAGCTCAACAGAGATGATTTCTCTAGCATCTAAACATACTGTTGCAAGAATGCTAGAGCGTGATGATTTTTCAAAACGCTACAAAGGGGGTCAAGCAATCTCAATACATGAGTTTTTATACCCCTTAGTTCAAGGCTATGACTCTGTAGCACTCAGAGCTGACATGGAACTAGGTGGCTCAGATCAAAAATTCAATCTATTAGTTGGAAGGGAGCTCCAAAAACAGGCTGACATGGAGCCTCAAGTCATTCTGACTATGCCAATTTTAGAAGGCCTGGACGGCGTTCAGAAAATGAGTAAGTCTTTAGATAACTATATCGGAATTGATGAAGATCCGGATAGCATGTTTGGTAAGATTATGTCGATTTCAGATGAACTGATGTGGAGATACCTTGAATTATTAAGTTTTGAGTCTCTTGAAACTATCGAATCGTGGAAAAAGGAAGTTGAGAGTGGTGAAAATCCAAGAAACATTAAGTTTCGTTTAGCTGATGAAATCATAACGCGTTTCCATAGCAATAAAGAAGCAAAAAAATCTCAGCAAAACTTCATTGACCGTTTTGCAAAAAATCAAATTCCTGATGAAATGGATGAGTTCACATTTTCTCAAGGTCTAAAAATTGCAAACCTTCTCAAAGACTCTGACCTTGTTAACTCAACATCTGAGGCATTTCGAATGATTAAGCAGGGCGCTGTCAAGATTGATGGTGAAAAGATCAATGATAAGGATTTGACTCCAAATAAAGGAACCTCTGTCTATCAAGTTGGCAAAAGAAAATTTGCTAGAGTTACAATTAGCTAAATTAAATTAATCAAGCGTATAATAGAATCATCTGGGGATGACATGGCTTCGACGAGGAGTTGGATTTCAAGGATGCATGTCGAGGATAAAGATTGCTCGTAAAAACATTCTTTAAATAATAGTTGCAAACGAAGACAACTACGCTTTAGCAGCATAATGCTAACCGTTACTTAGGAGTTGTCTGTACTTTTAGGATAACGGTCGCTAACAGACTCGCCACTATTATTATTTTAGGGTAATAGGGTTAAAACCTAATCTAAAATCGCTTTCTACATCCCTGTGGGTCGGGTGGTAAAAAGTTAACTCAATAGACCTTTACTAAGCATGTAGACTTCTTGACTGAAAGTTTTCGGACGGGGGTTCAATTCCCCCCATCTCCACCAAACATCTTATCTTTAAAGCCTTTTATATCAACCTTTTATTTATTATAAACCTTTCATTGTAAGGGTTTCGGTATTTTACTAATATCTAGGTAAATCTACTAACATCTACAGAGATCTACTCAAAATGAGTATATAATTGAGTATATATTCATTGATTAATACTTAATTGAACGATTTATATACTCAGTAATGCTTACAGACATTAAAATCAAGAACGCTAAGCCAAAAGATAAGGATTACCCTATCAGTGATTTTGGTAATTTAAGTATTGTTATAAAGACTACTGGTTCTAAGATTTGGCAACATAGGTTCAGCATTTATCCTAATGGAAAAAGAAAAGAAGTTATTAGAAGAGGTGGTGAATATCCTTCAATGTCTATTAAAGATGCTAGAGCATGGAGAGATAATAATAAGGAATTAATCTCTCAAGGCATTACTCCTCCAAAAAAATACGAGAAACTCAAACAAGTTTCAACTGATCAAGTTACATTTAATGACATTTTTGGAAACTGGCTTCATACAATGAAGAAAATAAAGGACTGGTCAGAAGGTTATGCTACTGATACTCTACAAAGAGCTGAAATGTATATTCTTCCTAGACTTGGCAAATTACCTGTAGAAGAAATTAATATCCATATGGTTAGAGATTTATTAATGGAAATTCAAGATACTGGAAAACTTGATACAGTGGATAAGATTAAAGGAATTGTTACTAGAGTTCTTGGACATGCTGTTAGTAGAGGAGTAATTGAAATTAATGTTGCTTTATCCTTATCACCTGACTTATTTATCAAGAAAAAAGATAAACATTATGCTCATGCTAAAACACCACAGGAATTAAAAGAAATATTGTTAAAACTTAGAGAAGTTAAAAGTAAACAATCAGTTAGAACTGCTTTAACTTTACTACCTCATCTATTATTAAGACCAAAAGAAGTAGTTGAATTGAAATGGGAGTACTTTGATTTTGATGAGAAGATGATAATTATTCCTGCTGAAGCAATGAAAATAAAAAAGAAGATTCATCATGTTCCTTTAAGTAATACAACCTTCCTAATATTTAGAAATCTTAATAGTATGAGTTTAGATTCTCCTTATTGTTTTCCATCACCAACAAATAGAAGCAAAGCTATTGCTCCAGAGAGTTTGAACAAGTCTATGCGTTCAGTTGGCATTAGCAAAGAGCAATTTACTGCTCATGGAAATAGACATACAGCAGCAACAATCATTGGTAACCATTTGTCACACATTAGAAGTGAAGTTGTAGATGCCCAGTTACATCATACGATAAGTGGAGTTAGTGGAATTTACAACCAAGCCGACTACCTTGAAGAAAGAAAAATCATGATGGAGGATTGGAGTAATTATCTAGACAATCTACTGACAGAATAGTTCTTGGCTTGGGCATCCTTGTAACCTTTGCCTCGGGTTTTGCCTAGATAGGATAATCTATATATTGCTTTTCCTCTTTGCTCCCTAAAGCCCTCTTTCTTCTTATCTATAAAGTAGAAACAACCATCATCATCAATATGCTCCTTCTTTGGTATCCATAGTCTTCCATGCTTGTACCATTTGGCTTTGATATATTGAAGTAACTTTGATGGATGTTGAATCTTATTACCATTAAGAAACAAAGCAACATGATAATGCTGTTGTTTAGAAACTTCTTGCTCTCTGACCCACACATGTCCAATATCTTTCATGCGACGATATTTTTTTAGTTTAAATAGCTTGTCTTTTAGACGATTTAGAAAGATAGAGATAGTGTGATTATCGCCAGAGTATTCATCCAGGCTTAAATCAAACCTTACAACTAAGACTCTTCCGAACTTATTTAGACAAATATCTAACTGTTCAATAGTCTTTTCAATAATGTTGGGATAAATCCCTTGAGTTTCTGATGAGTTAATAAATAAGTTCTCATCATTGAAGGTATAGAAGCAATTGTAATGTTCTTTCATTCTGCTTTTGGTTTTTGTTAGCATAGTAATTCCTTAATAAGATAATATGAAATACCGTTAACTAACACTCGCCCCTAAGTGCTACTTTTTCCAATGATTAAATAGACTTAGGGGTTTGTATTGAGTTAAAGATAGGGGTGTGGAAACCGTTTAACTTTTAGAGTCATCTTTACTAACAAGATTGTCTAAATACTGCTCCAATCTTCTTGCTGATTCCTCAATTACAGAGTCATAAGAGGGGGTTACAGTAGACTTTTCAATAAGATCAACCTTTCCCTTTGGTATAAACTCTCGTAACCTGTATCCCACTATGAAGTTAGACATTAGTTTGAGACTTGGAAAGAAGTGAAGTATCTCTTTCTTGCCTCTTTTCTTTTCTCTTAAGATAAAGTTGTATTTATCAGAATCGAGAGAGAAATTTTCATCGATAACTTTAGTCATTGGCTGCCTCCTCATCTCGTAAGTCAACTCTTGATTGCAACCAAGCGTCTACTTCAGATACGAGCCAGGCAGAACCTCTCTCGCCAATTTTGATAGGTTTGGGAAACCTTCCTTGTTTAACTAGTTTATAAACTTGTGATTTACACGTATTAATATAAAAGGCCACTTCAGTGGCCTTTAATAATTTTTTAGACATAAAGAACTAAACTCCTAACAAAAGGTACTACATTTAGTGCTTCAAGACATAAATATACACTATATATAGAATATAAATAAAATAGATGCAACTATTAAGGTCTAAAATCAATATAACAGCTTGAAATATATTGGTTTTTTTGTTGTAAGATTTTTTTGATAGAGTAGCCAAAAAATAGGTTTAGAATAGAATAATGAGATTATTTAAAGGTTGGTTTGGAGAACAAAAAACAGAACTGAACTTGTGGTTTAGTTTGGATAAAAATCTCTACCAAAGGTTTCACGATGTCATCATTTCATCTAGTAATGGAACCACGCAACTCGACCACATTCTTGTATCGCCCTATGGAGTCTTTATAGTTGAAACTAAGAATCGGACAGGTTGGATTTTTGGTTCTGAATCTCAAGCAAATTGGACTCAAGTCGTTTATAAAAAAAAGTATTCGTTTCAAAATCCTCTCAGACAAATTTATAGACACAAGAAAGTCTTATCTCAATACCTCAATATCGATGAATCATATATCGAAGGAGTAGTTTTCTTTAATGGTGATGCTCAATTCAAAACTGAGTTACCACCAAATGTATTGAATTATGGACTTGGCTCTTATATCAAACAATACAATGACATTGTTTTATCGGATACTGAGATTCAAAGGATTTGTGATTTATTAATTAGTACCGAAGGTAGAGTTTCTAAACAAGAACATCTTCAATCATTACATCAAAGGCTTACTTCAGATACAGTATGTCCCAAATGTGGCTCTGACTTAGTTGTAAGAACAGTAAAAGGCTCAAAAAGAGGTATTCATTTTTTAGGCTGTAGCAGTTACCCCAAATGTAAATTTACAAAAGACATTCAAAGCAATAAGAAAGCGAATCTTTTGAATATTGTGATTGTTGCCTTTATGTTGATTTTGTTAATTGGCTTAGTCAACTAACTTCTTTTTTTCCTGTTCTTCAATGTCATCAAGATTGCTTT
>CACDVH010000013.1 GCA_902556205.1 uncultured Gammaproteobacteria bacterium
TGAAGAAGAGATGGCAAGAGCTGCTGCACTTGCGGCTTTCTTGCAAAAGCTAGAAGATGAAAAAGCTGCCGCTGCTAAATCAACTGCTGCGTATCAAGCAAAGGTAGCTTATGAAAAGAGAGTTACAAAAATTAAGGATGACTTGCTCGCAGAGTTGGACGAGTTTAATTTATCTGGAGAGTATAAATCAACTATTTCAGAGGAGCTTATAAAGGAGGCTACAGACAAGTTGGCAGAGGAAGAGTTTGTTGGAGCTATTTCTGGAGAAATTGTAACCGAAGCAATTCATGATTACTGCAAGGTCAATCTAGGGCTATCTGAAAGTAATATTGAGCTATTCAAAAAAGCATTGGCCGGAGGTTATCTGGGCAATGTAGGACCACAAGTGACCAATGGAACTGAATTTACAGCTAACAGATGGCAGAAGTATATCGATTGTGTGGGTTCAAAAAGATAGAGTAGCTTTTCTATATCTCAAGTAATGAGTTTTCTTTGTCCGCTAAAGATTTGTCAATTGAAGCGATATGCTGATCAGTAATCTTTTGAATGTTTTCTTCAGCTTTGCGTGACTCATCTTCAGAAATTTCCTTATCTTTGAGAAGTTCTCTAAAGTCAGATATTGCATCTCTTCGGATATTTCTAATCGCCACTCTGGCATTTTCTGCTTCATCACGAACCACTCTTACCAGTTCTCTTCTTCGATCTTCAGTTAGAGGAGGAAGAGGTATTCGCATGACCTGGCCCTGAGTATTTGGGTTAAGGCCTAAATCAGACGTCAAAATTGCTTTTTCAATCGGCCCGACCATATCTTTTTCCCAAGGTGATACCTTTAAAGTTCTTGCGTCCTCTGCAGTTATGTTTGAGACTTGTGATAGAGGGACCATTGTGCCGTAGTATTCTACAGTGACCTGTTCAAGTAGTGAGGGGTGAGCTCTGCCAGCTCGAATTTTGCTGAAGTCGTTCTCTAGAGAGGCAAATGATTTATCCATTCGACTATTGGCATCACTATGAATTTCATTTATCATTTCTACTCTCCAGTTTGACTAACAGTTGTTCCAATTGCTTGGCCTTTGATAATGTTTGCAAGGGAGTAATTATCCTCTAACATACTAAAAACACAAATTTTTATATTGTTGTCCCTGCATAATGCAAATGCAGCAGTATCCATGACCTTGATGTTTTGCTCAATAGCCGAGTCAAAAGTTAGGGAGTCAAATTTAATAGCTGATGGGTCCTTAATGGGATCACTTGAGTAGATACCATCAACTTTTGTTGCCTTGAAGACAATATCTGCACCTATCTCGATTGCTCTAAGTGCGGCCGCTGTGTCAGTAGTAAAGCAGGGACTCCCAGTGCCTGCGGAGAAAATAACTACCTTTCCGTTGACTAGCTCACTTTTTGCTTTGGCATGATCAAAGGGTTCGCAAACTCCGCCACCAATTGGAAAGCCTGACATCACTATTGAAGGAATTTTATTTCTTTCGAAAGCATCCGATAGAGCTAACGCATTCATCACAGTTGCTAGCATTCCGATGTGATCTCCAGTAATTTTATTCATACCCTCTGCAGAAAGACTGGCACCTCTGTATAAATTTCCTCCACCAACAACGATAGCAATTTCAACACCCAAATCAAGTGCTGATTGAACAATGCTTACGACCTTTTTAAGCATGTCAGAGTCTAAATTTTGATCACTACTGGATAGTGCTTCACCACTTAATTTTAGTAAGATTCGTCGATAGGAAACCATGTGCTAAAGATTCAATACAAAATTGTGATTTTACACAAGGGATGAGTATAATGAACCCTTTGTCCGTCATAAAATACAGAGTTTATGGATTCAATAAGTATCCGTGGAGCAAAAGTCCATAATTTAAAAAATATAGATGTAAGCCTACCAAGAAATAAACTCGTTGTTCTGACTGGACTATCTGGTTCAGGTAAGTCTTCATTGGCATTTGATACTATCTACGCTGAAGGCCAAAGACGATATGTCGAATCACTCTCAGCATATGCAAGGCAGTTTTTGTCTTTGATGGAGAAGCCTGATGTTGATCATATTGAGGGGCTTTCTCCAGCAATTTCAATTGAGCAGAAGGCAACGTCACACAACCCAAGATCAACCGTTGGAACGATTACAGAGATTTATGATTATTTAAGACTTCTATTCGCAAGAGTTGGCTCTCCAAGATGTCCTGATCACGGAGTAAAACTTCAAGCCCAGACGATTTCCCAAATGGTTGATTCAATTCTAGGGCTGCCAGAAGATTCTAAGATGATGATTTTGGCTCCAATCGTTAGAAACAGAAAGGGGAGTCATCAAAAACTTCTTCAAGAGTTATCTCATGAAGGATTTCTGCGTGCCCGAATTGACGGTGAGGTTCAATTCCTTGAGGAGGTTGAAGAGCTTGATGGAAATAAAAATCACACGATTGAGATAGTGGTTGACCGGCTTAAGGTAAGACAAGACATCTCCTCAAGGTTATCTGAGTCACTTGAAACAGCACTAAATATGAGTTCTGGAATTGCCATCGCAAGCCCAATGGATAATGATGCTGAATGGAGGGAGTTGACTTTTTCAGCTAAGTTTTCCTGTGTACACTGTGGATACTCACTAAACGAATTGGAGCCTAGACTTTTTTCATTTAACAACCCAGTGGGTGCCTGCGAGGCTTGTGATGGTCTAGGAGTTAAAGACGTGTTTGATGAAGACAGAGTTGTAGCAAACCCTGAGCTGAGTCTTGAGGATGGAGCAGTTTACGGTTGGAGCAAAAACAATGCTTACTTCTATCAAATGCTCACTCTCGTTGGTAATTTTTATAACTTTAGCGTATCGACACCGTTTAATGAGCTATCAGAGGAGCATAAAAAAATAGTACTCTATGGTAGTGGAGACCAATCCATTGACTTTTCTAAAATAAAAGGGAGAAGAGGCTGGTCTAGTCGAAAAAAACCTTTTGAAGGAATCATTCCGAGAATGATGCGAAGATATTCTGATAGTGATATTCGTTCGGTTAGAGAGGATCTCTCCAGGTATGTCATAAGTAAGCCATGCGCGAGCTGTCATGGGGATCGACTCAATGCAGCTGCCAGAAATGTTTTTATAAATGATAACAATATATCTGATTTAACAAAATTAACAATTGACCAGGTGTATGAGTTTTTTGAAACGCTGGAGCTTGATGGTCAGCGAGGAGAGATTGCCAGTAAGATCCTAAATGAAATTTCACAAAGACTTCATTTTTTAATTAATGTTGGGTTGGACTATTTAAATTTAGAAAGAAAAGCGAATTCCTTATCAGGCGGTGAAGCTCAAAGAATAAGACTAGCGTCGCAGATTGGAGCAGGATTGATTGGAGTTCTTTATGTTCTTGATGAGCCCTCGATTGGCTTGCATCAAAGGGACAATCAAAAACTATTAGACACCCTAACTTACCTCAGAGATTTGGGTAACACAGTGATTGTAGTCGAACACGACGAAGATGCAATCAGGCAAGCAGATTATGTGATTGATATTGGTCCAGGGGCTGGCATTCATGGCGGACAAATTGTAGCTAGTGGATCGCCGGATGAAGTTATTGCCAATACTAAGTCACTTACGGGAGACTATTTGAGTGGTCGACAAGAGATTAGCACTCCTAAGAAAAGAAAAAGCTCAGATGGTTGGCTTGAGATTACAGGCGCAAGTGGAAATAATTTAAAGAATGTCGACTTAAAAATCCCTGTTGGAGTTTTGACTTGTATTACAGGAGTTTCTGGTTCAGGAAAATCTACTTTAATTAACAACACTTTGTATGAACTAGCCGCACAAACTTTAAATGGTGCACAAACTGATATTGCTCCCTTTAAAAAAGTTAAAGGAATGAATCTATTTGATAAGGTTGTGAATATAAATCAGAGCCCAATAGGTAGAACGCCAAGATCTAATCCAGCAACTTATACAGGGGTCTTTACTTTAATTCGTGACCTATTTGCACTCACTCTAGAATCTAGATCCAGAGGCTACAAGTCAGGTCGGTTTAGTTTTAATGTCAAGGGCGGCAGGTGTGAGGCTTGCAAGGGAGATGGCTTAATCAAAGTTGAGATGCATTTTCTACCTGATGTTTATGTCTCGTGCGATATATGCAAAGGGCATCGATACAATAGAGAAACTCTTGAGATTAAATATAAAGGAAAATCTATAGCCGAAGTTCTAGAAATGACTGTTGAGGATGCACTGGACTTCTTTAAACCGATTCCAAAAATTAATCAAAAAATACAAACTTTAATGGATGTTGGTCTGTCCTATATTACCTTAGGCCAAAATGCTACAACTCTCTCTGGAGGAGAGGCGCAGCGCATCAAACTGGCTAAAGAACTATCTAAGTCTGATACCGGTCAAACTCTATATATATTAGATGAGCCAACGAGTGGTCTTCACTTTCATGATATAAAACAGCTACTCTCAGTGATTTTTAGACTCCGAGATCGCAATAACACAATCGTCATTATTGAACACAACCTTGACGTTATTAAAACAGCTGACTGGATAGTTGATTTAGGTCCAGAGGGCGGCAACAAGGGTGGGGAAATTATTGCCTATGGAACTCCTGAGGAAGTGGTTATGAACAAAAAATCTTTCACTGGACAATTTCTGAAGCAGCACCTTTAAAACTAACCAATAAATTCTATAAGAATCATTGTGAATTCGGTTTTGCCATTGACTTTATGGATCTTAACCGGCTGAAAATTATCTTTTTCAGATAAATTGAGAGTGAGTTCTAGCTCATCACACACCACTCTTAAAGTTTCAATTTCACTCCCATTAATCTCAATATTTTCCTTGCTCTCAACTCTAAACTGAAGGTATTGAACACCATCTTGATCAACAACCTGGTAAGTAAATTCATTTTGATTTGGGTTATTAAGCATGTCGTTTGATAGAGCAAGGTAAACGCTCAGAGGATCAACGAGGAGGCCTGGTTTTATTTCCCATTCTTCACCAGTACTTGAAATCGCGTAATTTTTATCAGTAGCTATATTGATTTCGTAATTCTTTTTGACTTCATCTTTAATTTTTTCGATGACACTGAAGTAATTATTGATGACCTGTCCATCCACCTCATTACCCGTACTTTTTTCAGACCTAGAGTAGTCGTATAATGCTTTCCATAAAGACTCAGTTTTGGCCTCAGTAGTAAACGTAAACTGATCTTCGACAACGTTTAGATTTAGGACGGCTGTTCCAATTTTTAAGTTTCCCATTTTTGTATCAGCATAAAGCTCATAACTTCCAATATAGGGAGAAAGTGCTAGAGAATTGGAAAAGATAAAGCTTAGGATTAAGGAAAAAATTTTCTTCATATAATTATTCCATCAAGTGAAGCTGAAACTTCATTTTCGAGCTTTAGTCTTCTTTGAGTATACCAATGAATGACCTTGGGATAAAGGCTGTGTTCTTTTTTTAAAACTTTTTTGGCAAGGGATGATGCTGTGTCATTATTTTCAATAGTCACTACTTCCTGACTAATGATTGGACCTCCATCCAGCTTTTCAGTCACAAAGTGAACCGTTGCACCATGATGAGTATCTGATGCATTGATTGCTCTCTGGTGGGTGTCAAGGCCTGGATATTTTGGAAGCAATGAGGGATGAATATTTAGAATTTTTCCTGAAAAATGATGAATGAATAGAGGCGAAAGTATCCTCATATAGCCTGCAAGAATAATTAGCTCAATACTAAAACTGTCGATAATTTTTATCATTTCCTGATCAAAATCATTTCTAGTGTTAAATTTTTTGGGATCTACAAAATGCGTTTTAATATTTCCAAGTTCTGCTCTCTTGAGGCCATAGGCGTTCATGTTATTACTTACAACAGCAGAGATTTGAAGGTCAATCCCATCTGCATGATCCATGATTGATTGTAAATTAGAGCCGTTTCCAGAAATTAGAATAACAGCTTTCATTTTTATTTAATTACGACTTGCTGACCGTCAAATTGAACAACTTCTCCAATAAGCCATGCATTTTCACCACATGAATTTAAATGATTAATCGCCTCATTAGATGATTCTCTGGAAATGACAACAACCATTCCAACGCCGCAGTTAAGAACCCTATACATTTCAGAAGTGGCAATATTTCCTTGATCCTGAAGCCACTGAAAGATCTCAGGTTGAGTCCACGAAGCTGGATCCAGTTTTGCTGCTAGATGATCAGGTAATACACGAGGTATATTTTCTAAAAGCCCTCCTCCCGTGATGTGAGAAATAGCATGCACTGGAAGGGTGTTTAACAAAGATAAAATGGATCTAACATAAATTCTAGTTGGCTCAATAAGTGAATTGAGTTGCTCGTTTGTTGGTGAGGATTTTTCTAAGACTTTCCGGATTAGTGAGTACCCGTTAGAATGGGGTCCTGAAGAGCCAAGAGCTACAATGTGATCACCTTCACTGACTTTAGAGCCATCAATGATTCGACTTTTCTCAGCAATGCCCACGCAAAAACCAGCTAAATCATAATCTTCTCCGCTATACATCCCTGGCATTTCAGCAGTTTCACCTCCAATTAGTGAGCAGCCTGACTGACGACAACCTTCCCCTATTCCCTCAATAACCGAAGTTGCAATGTCTGGATTTAGAGATCCTGTTGCGAAGTAATCAAGAAAGAATAAAGGCTCAGCACCCTGCACAATAAGATCATTGACACACATTGCAACCAAGTCGATTCCAATAGTGTCATGCTTATTGAGCATTTCTGCCACCTTAAGCTTTGTACCAACGCCATCGGTTCCTGAAATAAGTACTGGGTTTTTGTATTTATCCAAAGGTATTTCAAACATGGCTCCAAAGCCACCAAGGCCTGCCAAAACCCCAGGCCTGAAGGTTGATTTTGCAATAGGCTTAATTCTCTCAATCAGTTGATTTCCTTTGGTGATATCAACTCCTGAATCCTTATAAGTCAATGATGACATATTGTTTTCCGTATAATTAAGGTCTTAAAAAATGGATTAAATCAAGCAAAACAATGAGCTTTTCAATGCTTCCTAATGCGCTTTCAGTAATACGCATTATTTTAACAGTTCCAATAGTTATAGCACTACTAAAAGAGCAGTATCTTCTTACATTGCTATTATTTTTGCTTGCAGGTATCTCTGACGCTTTGGATGGATGGATTGCTAAACAGTTTTCTTTTCAGACTAGATTGGGATCGATATTGGATCCAGTCGCTGATAAGGTTTTATTGACCTGTACCTTTATTGCGCTCTACTGGATTGAAGTAATGCCACTATGGCTGCTTATGATTATTTTTGTTCGAGATGTCATCATTATAGCTGGGGCATTAGGATACTTCTTGGGTGAGATGAGTGCTGAAAGTGATTTGTTGGAGCCTAGCCTTATAAGTAAAGTGAATACAGTGTTACAGATTTCATTAGTTTTGTACCTGCTCCTAGTTCAGTTCTATTTAAGTATTGATGGTTTTCAAGACATGATATTTATAGTGGTTGCTACCTCAACTGCTCTGAGCGGAGCAGATTATGCCCTTCTTTGGGTGAAAAAATTTATTCTACAAGAGACCAAGAAATGAACCAGCTTGGTTTGCCAATCAGTTTAAATTCTTCAATGCTTTTGAAGAACTTTGTTGCAAATCAAGAGCTAATAAAATCAGTAAGTCAACTATTTCAAAACCAGCAATCTTCAGAGCTATATATCTATGGCTCTTCTGGCAATGGCAAGACGCATATTCTTCAAGGGGCAGTATTAAAGTCTTTATCAGATGATAAAAATGCAGTATTTGTTGATTGTTCAGAGCCTTTCCCTGAACATCTAATAGAATTTATGGATCAAATCAGTTTAATTAGTTTTGACAATGTTCACCTTATAGCTAATGAAAAAGAAGAAATATTTTTTGATTTGTTTAATAGAGCTAGGCAATCTAAAGTCAACATTTTAGTGAGTGGAGATTCATTACCTGCAGATCTAAGGGTCATGAAAGACATTAAAACGCGACTCAGTTTAGCAGCCGTTTTTAAGCTCGAAGAGCTTAATGATGAGTTCACTATGATGGTGCTTGATAAGCAAATGAGTGAGAGAAATCTTAAGATTGATTCTAAGGTCTTCAAATACCTTTTCAAAAACTTCTCACGAGATTTAAAGCTATTACTATCAACACTGGATGATTTAGATAAGGCCTCTCTTCAATCAAAAAAACCTATATCAATCCCCTTTGTTAGAAAATTCTTAAACTTGAATAATCAATGAAATTAAAATATTTTTCTATATTTCTATAAATTAGAGAAATTTTTATATCTTTTTTTATTGAAAATTTTTATTTGTAGAATTATTTACTATAATCCACAAAATAGTCGAATAGGCATTTTACTCATTAAAAGCTGAATATTTTTTTATGGATCATCTTCCAATATTTATTAATATAAGACAAAGGTCTTGCTTGGTAATAGGAGGCGGTGATATTGCTTTAAGGAAAATTAATTTATTGATTAAAGCTCAAGCTAAGGTCGACTGCATTTCTCCCTTATTCTGTGAAGGAATTATCAATCTATCTAAAAATGGAAATGTCAATCTTATTGATAAAAGTTTTGAGCCGGATGACATTAAAGATTACGCAATCATTATTGCTTCAACAGACGATTCATCAGTTAACTCATTAATCTCTCAATTAGCAAAACAAGCAAAAATCCCAGTCAATGTTGTCGATTCACCAGAATTGTCAAGTTTCATAATGCCATCGATAGTTGACCGTTCACCCGTCATTATTGCTGTGTCTTCGGCTGGAAATGCGCCTGTTTTAGCGAGACTCATCAGAGCAAAATTGGAGACTGTTATTCCAAGTGCTTATGGAGTTTTGGCTGAAATTGCTGGTGAGTATAGGCAAAAGGTCAAAGATAGATTCGCTAATATTAAAGATAGAAGAGCTTTTTGGGAGTCGACTTTTTCTGGTGTTATTGCTGAAAAAGTTTTTTCAGGGAGGATTGATGAAGCCAAGGACGACATCGATATGCAGCTTAAGAATGCAGTCGAAATGGAGTTGGGTGAGGTTTATCTGGTTGGAGCTGGCCCAGGCGATCCCGATTTATTAACCTTTAAGGCTTTGAGATTGATTCAGCAGGCTGATGTTATTCTTTATGACCGCCTTGTTTCGAAAGGTGTGATGGAGTTAGTTCGAAGAGACTCTGAGCTAATCTATGTTGGAAAGAAAGGAGGAAGTCAAGAATCTACTCGACAGATTGACATCAATGAGAAATTAATTGAGCTTGCTAAATCTGGGAAAAGAGTTTGTAGACTCAAGGGCGGTGACCCGTTTATTTTTGGAAGAGGCGGTGAAGAAATTGAATCATTATCTGAGCACGCAATACCTTTTCAGGTAGTCCCGGGAATTACTGCTGCATCTGGCTGCTCTTCATACGCCGGTATCCCTCTAACTCATAGAGATTATTCTCAGTCCTGCAGATTTGTAACTGCACACCTGAAGAATGGAACAACCAATCTTCCATGGGAAGAATTTATCATTGATCAGCAAACTATTGTTTTTTACATGGCTTTGAGCGGTGCTAATTATATATGCGAGAAACTCATGGAGCATGGCATGGACAAAGACATGCCTATTGCAATTATTGAAAAAGGAACAATGCCTGAGCAAAAGGTCTATATTTCATCTTTAACAGCACTTCCTGATTTATTAGCTAAAGAGGATATTCACGCACCAACCCTGATGATTGTGGGTGAGGTTGTTAAGCTCAATGAAAAGCTGAATTGGTATGGCAATTAAAAAAATGAAATCTGTTTCTTAATAAAGAAATATTTAATTTATTTGGGTATAATTCAGGATTCTTCGCGGGAGTGGTGGAATTGGTAGACACGCTGGATTTAGGTTCCAGTGTCGCAAGACGTGAGAGTTCGAGTCTCTCCTTCCGCACCATAAATTTGATTTCAAGAGCTCTCAGGAGCTCTTTTTCATAACATCCCAGATTACATTCAGTTCACTCTTACTTGGCCTGTTAAGATTTCTTAATTTTAGATTTTTAATGATGACCTCTGTAGTTGACCAATTTATCTGCATGAGAAGATCAAAATCTATCTCTTTAAAATGCCCTTCCATAAACCATTGCTTCAAATCAGCCATCGACTTTTCAAAATTTTTAAAGCCTACTGCTCTTGCATCTTCAGAAACCATAGGGTCGTTATCCACCAAACCTAAAAAAATAAATTCATTGTAGTTATTTAAAAAATACTCAATAATTTTTCTTGAACCATTTTTGATTTGAAGTTCAACACTTGAATCATTAGGCATATTTTCATTTAAGTCGGAAAAAGCATTTTTTTTAATGCTAAGGTATATTGTGTCAATTAGCTCTTGCTTTGATTTGAAGTGAACAAATAGCGTTCCAGAAGCAACCCCTGCTTTTTTACTGATTTGAGCAGTTGAAGTTGATTGAATGCCTTGACTAGCAAACAGCTCTAGGGCACTTTGAAAAATTTTATCTTTGGTTGAGAGCATTGTCATTAGTCATAGATTACTCCAGTTAATTCTTCAGATAGTTTCCAAAGTTTTTTTGCGTTATCTGTATTATACGATAGTTCGTTTGACTTAACTAAGACTGGGTAACCTCTCATGCCACCCATTGATGGAGAGCCAAAATAATCACCTGATTCTGCCTTTAGGTCTGTAGCAGCGCGAATCCCTCCTAACGCCCCAATTGAGGCTTTTTGTGCAGCGATTTTATTTAAAATCTTCCATATTGTTGAGTGACGTTGAAGTTTAGTGTCAGTGTATCCAGGATGTGACGCAACTACTTGAGGATTGCCTTTAGTTTGTTTTAGTTTGCGTGAGAGTTCATAAGTAAAGTATAAATTAGCAAGCTTGCTGTCACTGTAGGCGCTCCAAGTTCTGTATTTTCTTTTTTCCCAATTCAGGTCATCAAAATCAATATTTCCAGAGAGGTGCGCAATACTGGATACATTTATAACTCTTGAGTTAGGTGTCTTTTTTAGAATAGAAATCAACTGACCTGTTAAAGCAAAGTGACCTAAATGATTAGTGCCCATCTGGATCTCAAACCCATCTTTCGTTTTTGAATAAGGGCAAGCCATAATGCCAGCATTATTGATAAGACAATCTAATGTTTTGTATTTCTTAGTAATCGATTGAGAGAAGCTACTGATTGACTCAAGGCTTGTTAAATCTAGTTCTTCAATATCTATCTTTGCATTTTTATTTTCAGCATGAATTTCGTTTGCTACTGACTCAGCTTTATCTATATTTCTAGCAGCCATAATGACGGTTGCATTTTTTCGAGAAAGAACTCTAGCTGTTTCCTCGCCAAGGCCACTCGTTGTTCCAGTTACTACAAAAACTTTGCCTGATTGATCAGGGATATTTGATTCGTTCCAATTTTCTTTTTTCATTTTATCCTTAATAATATTGTATTAATTCCTTAGTTTTTCCCACCAAGATTTTTTTGGTATAGCATTTAACTCAAAAACTTCACCAATCATTGGCGTTGCAAGATTGACATTTTTTTTTGCTGCTTCTTTAGTGATTCGGATAATTGGCTCGTCCCAAGGATGAATTGATAAATCAAATTTTGACCAATGGATTGGAAAAAGGATTTCTGCCTTTAAATCGATACTGGCCTGAACTGCCTCATCCGGGTACATATGAACATTCGACCAGTCAACATTGTAAGCACCGTTCTCAATAAAGGCAATGTCAAAAGGTCCATACTCCTCACCTAATTTTTTGAATGTCTCTGAGTATCCACCATCTCCACTAAAATAAGCACTTAAAGACTTGGATTTTACGATCCAAGAGCCCCATAACGTTGAGTTGCCATTGAACACTCCTCGACCACTAAAGTGAAGTGAAGGAGCAAAGGTAAATTCAATATCTTTATAGTTATTGCTCTCATACCAGTCGAGCTCATTAATTTTATTTTTATTTACCCCCCATCTTTCTAGATGAGCTCCAACTCCTAACGGCACAATAAAATAATCTACTAGGTCAGATAAATCTTTAATTGCTTTTGAGTCAAGGTGATCATAGTGATCATGAGAAATGATTACAACATCAACCTTTGGAAGGTCATCAATTAATATCGGATTTTCGAATTCAAATGGCTTACCATTAAAGAAGTTGCTTTTACTGTTAGAGTTAAATGATGGCAGGGGAGATGCTCTGTTAAATACAGGATCAGTCATCACTATCAAGCCCTCAGTATTCATAAGAAGAGTAGAGTGGCCAAGCCAAACAAACTTTCCTTCAATTAAGTCTTTCCCTTTAAATTTTATTGTTGGAAGTGGCTTTATTGGATTTTTATCTTTAGGTGGAGAGAACCAATCTTTGAAAGTTGCTTTTTTTTCTGAAGAACGAAAGTTAGTATAGTTTGTTTTTATATTTTGGAACTTTCCTTCAATAAAATTTTGAGAATCTTCAATTGTTTTTTGTGCTTCTTTATCTGGTGTTCCTCCAAAAGCTGGCGATACTTTGAGAAAAATAAATATAACAATAGCAATTGCTATTAGAATGTAAATTAGATATTTAATGATATTAAGTATCGTAAAAAGAATTTCCAAGTATGTCTCCATGGTTCAGTTTTAAAATGATTATATCTTATTATGAGTGAGTAGTCAGTCATTTTAATATTTTTTGGGATATTCCTATTTAATTTAGCTACGTCTATTAGGATTAAACATAAGAAATCCTGTAAAATATTAGCTCTAAAAAACACAATAAAAGTACGGCTATATGTTGATTGAGGTTGGACATTTTGCACTTGTTTTGGCGCTGGTTATTTCAGTCATTTTGATGGTAGTTCCATCGATAGGGCTTTATCAGAATAAAACGTCCCTTTCGCAGCTTGCAAAGCCATTAGTTTGGGCACAAGGCTTTTGGATTGCTGTAGCCTTTATTGTATTGATGAGTGCATTTTTGACGAATGATTTTTCAGTCAAGTATGTTGCAGAAAATTCTAATACACAGCTCCCTGTTTTGTATAAAGCCTCAGCAGTATGGGGATCCCATGAAGGATCTTTACTTTTGTGGGTATTCGTTCTGTCTTTATGGACAGTTGCAGTCTCTATATTTTCTAAAAGAATCCCCTCTAATCTAATCAATCAAACTCTTATAGTTCTTGGAGCTATAAGTTTTGGATTCTTGCTTTTTCTTCTGTTTACTTCCAATCCTTTTGAGCGATTAATGATACCTCCGGTTGAGGGCCGAGAACTCAACCCTCTTCTTCAAGACTTTGGCCTGGCTGTTCATCCTCCTATGCTTTACATGGGTTATGTTGGTTTAGCTGTGCCATTTGCTTTTGTATTATCAGCTCTCATAAGAGGACAACTTGACAGCACATGGATTAGGTGGACGAGGCCCTGGACACTTATATCCTGGTCTTTTTTAACGATTGGTATAACACTTGGAAGTTGGTGGGCTTATTACGAGCTTGGTTGGGGCGGCTGGTGGTTTTGGGATCCGGTCGAAAATGCCTCATTTATGCCTTGGTTAGTTGCAACAGCCTTAATTCATTCCTTGAGTGTGAGTGAAAAGCGTGGCGCTTTCAAGCAGTGGACTGTTCTGCTTGCAATCGGAGGCTTTTCATTAAGCCTACTTGGTACTTTTTTGGTGCGATCAGGGGTTTTGACTTCAGTCCATGCTTTCGCGACTGATCCAACTAGGGGCTTGTTTATTTTAATATTTTTATTTGTTGTGATAGGTGGATCACTAGTTCTTTACACTTGGCGATCTAGTTTATTACAGCAAAGCAATCCTTTTTCTATGCTCTCAAGAGAGACAGGACTGCTGATAAATAATATCCTGCTAGTCACAGCCATGTTGAGTGTTCTTTTGGGGACTTTATATCCACTTATTTTAGATTCGCTTAATCTTGGGAAGATATCCGTTGGAGCTCCCTATTTCAATGCAGTTTTTGTTCCAATTATGATTCCTGGCGTTATTGCTCTTGCAGTTTTTCCATACGTTCGATGGAAGAAAGATTCGGTATCTAGGGTGTTCAATTTGTTGAAGTTTGATTGGATTTGTGTTGTCTTGTTAACTTTACTATCATGGATTTTCATTACTAAGAATATTTTTGTTATTGTTGCGATAGGGCTTTTTATTTGGGTGGTAATCCATGTCATGGTTCTATTTCTTAAACGGTTAAAAGCAAAATCTAAAGTTACAATGGCATTTCTTGGTATGGTTATTGCCCATCTTGGAATCGCCGTGTTCATTCTGGGAGCAACTGTGACGACTCAGCTAGGAATTGAAAAAGACATCAAAATGACTGTCGGAGAAACACAAACAATTGCTGGATATGATTTTGTTTTTAATGGTGTAAGCCCCCACGCGAAAGATAATTATTCTGGATTCATTGGAGATATTAGCGTATTTAAAAACAATAAGAAAGTGACTCAACTTAACCCAGAGAAGCGTTTATACCAAACTGGAATGCCTATGACAGAGGCTTCAATTGACCCTTCAATAGCACGTGATCTATACGTTGCACTGGGAGAGAGTTTAGAGGGAGGGGCTTGGAGCGTTAGGATCTACTATAAGCCACTGGTTCGCTGGATATGGCTTGGAGGACTAATGATTGCTTTAGGCGCCCTTTTGGCTGCTGTGGATCGCAGATATCTTGTGAGAGTTAAGTCATGATTATTTCCTGGCAACTCCTGATTATGCTTATTTTTTCATGCTTATTTTTTGCATGGTTTCTTTACAGGCCAGTCAAGTCAGGCTTAAGTGATGATGAGTCCAATATTGCAATTAATAAGCAGAGGCAAGAGGAGTTGGCTTTTGATATCAATCAAGGGCTCATTGATGATGAGCAGTTCCAAGTTGCAGAATCAGAAATCATTAATACTCTAGCTAATGAGTTAAAGGATAAGAGTTCACATAGCATTGAAATAAAACCAATGAATTGGTCTATTGCAATATTTATATTATTGAGCGCTTTATCAATAGCCATATATTTCCAGTTGTCACCAAAGTTTCTTCCAAGTAATCAAGTTTTATCTGAGCCAATGAGTATGAGTGAGAGTATCGAAAAACTTCAAACCTTTTTAGAAGAAAACCCAGATGATTTCCAAGCCTTAAAGATGATGGGCTTAGCTCAGATTGGAATAGGAAACGTAGATGATTCAATTGAGACTTTTGAAAGGGCATACCAAATTAACTCATCAGATATTGACCTATTACTTCAGTACGCAAGTGCCATTGCAGCAAAACAGGAAGGGCAATTCGATGGAAAATCTAAAGAACTTATTGAAGAGGCATTTAATCTCGATCCTCAATCCGAGCAAGTTCTATATTTTTCAGGTATTGTTGCTGCTCATGAGGGAGATCTTAAGGGTGCTATTGAGTTATGGGAGAAAGCGCTTTATTTTATGCCACCTGATCATCCAGATAGAAATATAATCGAAGAGGCTTTAGATACCGTAATGAATTTACAAGTAAAATAACCGCCATGAATAATACATTAGAACTAGCAAAATCTCTCATAAGTCAAGCATCAGTTACTCCTGATGATAATGGTTGTCAGTCAATCATGATTGAGCGACTTAAAAAAATTGGATTTGAGATTCACCCACTTAAGTTCGGTGACGTTGATAACTTTTGGGCTACGCGCGGAAATAGTGGGCCTATTTTCGCCTTTGCAGGGCACACTGATGTGGTTCCAGCTGGAAATGAAGATGCTTGGAATACTGTACCATTTGAGCCCACTATTAAGGGTGATTATTTATATGGTCGTGGCGCAGCTGACATGAAGGGTGGCCTGGCATCCATGGTAACCGCAACCGAAAATTTTGTTCAAGATAATCCGAATCATAATGGAACTATCGCTTTCCTTATCACATCTGATGAAGAGGGAGTCGCGATCAATGGAACAGTAAAAGTGATGGATTATCTAGATGAAAATGATACAAAAATTGATTATTGTTTGCTTGGCGAACCTTCGTCCACCTCAATTACTGGGGATGTTATAAAAAATGGTAGAAGAGGCTCATTAAACGGAGTGATAAATGTTAACGGTCAGCAGGGTCATGTCGCTTATCCTCATTTAGCTAAAAATCCAATTCACTTTATTGCTCCAGCGCTGAATGATCTATGTCTTCAAGAGTGGGATAGTGGTAATGAGTATTTTCCAGCAACCTCGTTTCAAATTTCCAATTTTCATTCCGGCGGCGGTGTGACAAATGTTGTTCCTGGTGAGGCTAAAGTCATGTTCAACTTTCGCTACTCAACAGAAACTACAAAAGAAGAATTGATGGCCAAGGTTCATGAAATTTTAGATGATCATAAAATTGATTACACGCTAGATTGGCATCATTCAGGCAATCCATTTTTAACTCCTGTGGGTGATTTGGTTTCAGCATGCGTCAGTGCAATTGAAGAAACCAAAGATATTACCCCAGAACTGTCAACATCTGGCGGAACTTCAGATGGTAGGTTTATTGCCAAAGAGGGAACTCAGGTCGTTGAGCTTGGCCCTGTAAATGCAACTATTCACCAGATAAATGAGTCTATTCTAGTTAAAGACCTCGAAGATTTAAGTAGCATTTATACTAAAGTTTTAACCAGGATACTAGTCTAATTTCTTAAAATGAAATTTGATATCATTACACTCTTCCCTGAAATGTTTTCAGCTATCAAAGAAGAGGGGGTAATCTCAAGAGCGCTCAAAAATTCAATCATTTCGATAAGGGAATGGCAACTGAGAGACTATAGTAGTAACAAATATAAAAATGTAGATGATAAACCCTATGGTGGCGGTGCTGGGATGGTCATGCAGGTCAAGCCAATAAGGGATTGCCTTGCAAAAATAAAAGAATTAGAGCCTGAAACAAAGGTCATTTATCTATCACCTCAGGGGGAGCCCCTAAATCAAAAACTAGTTGAAAAGTTTTCAAAATTTGAATCATTGACCCTTCTTTGTGGGCGCTATGAAGGGATAGATGAGCGCGTGATTGAAAATGATATTGACTACGAAGTTTCAATTGGTGATTACGTCATTAGTGGGGGAGAATTGGCATCTATGGTTTTAATTGATGCAGTCAGTAGGAGAATAGATAACGTTCTAGGCAATAAAGACTCACTCGATGACTCTTTTGCAGTCGATTTGCTAGATCATCCACACTATACAAGGCCGGAGAGCATTGATGGTGAATCTGTGCCTGAGGTATTATTAAGTGGAAATCAAGCCAAAATCGATGCTTGGCGACGTGAGCAGGCAATTAAAAAAACAAAGCAGAAGAGACCTGATATTTTATCCAGCTAATTACTTGATTAAACAACCTCATGAATTGTTATTGAAAGGCCAATCGTATATAATTTAACAACATTTTAAATAAACAATCTATGACAATTAAATACTCTTATAAAGGCTCAAATGTTGCATTAATAACTCCGATGTTTGATGATGGAGCGGTTGATTATGATGCTTTAAATAACCTCATAGATTTTCATATTGATGCTGGAACGAGTTCCATTGTTTCAGTGGGTACAACGGGTGAGTCAGCAACTGTTGGTGTTAAAGAGCACCTTAAGATCATTAAACATACAATTCAGTATGCAGCAAGAAGAATTCCAATCATTGCAGGAACAGGAGCCAATTCAACTTCGGAGGCTATTGAGCTGACCCAAGAGGCCAAAAATCTTGGTGCTGATGCTTGCCTACTTGTCACGCCATACTATAATAAACCAACGCAGGAAGGTTTGTTCCATCACTTCAAGCTGATTGCTGATAGCGTTGATATTGATCAAATTTTATATAATGTTCCTGGAAGGACAGCAGTAAATATGTCTGTAGAAACAACTGCTAGGCTTTCAGAAATTTCAAATATAATTGGTATTAAAGATGCGACTGGAGATCTTACAATAATTAGAGAGCTTGTCAAAAGCTGTCCAGAAGATTTTCTACTGCTTACTGGGGATGATGCAACTGCACTAGATTTTCTTCTTTTAGGGGGACATGGCGGTATCTCTGTTACCGCCAATGTGACGCCCAAGGAGCTTCAAAAAGTTTACATGACAGCTATTGCAGGTAATGCTGAAGTAGCAAGGCAGGCTAATAAAGAGTTGACAAATCTTCATCAGAATTTGTTTCTTGAGTCTAATCCCATTCCGGTTAAATGGGCTCTTCATAAAATGGGGCTGTGTTCAAAAGGAATAAGGCTACCACTTCTTGAGTTGTCAAGTGAATTCAGGCTAGTCATAGAGAATGATTTAAAGGAATTAAACCTATTATGAAGATTGTAAATTTTATTAATATTGCCTTAATTAGTTTATTATTAGTTAGTTGCTCAAAAGTCAGTGATCCAATAAAGGATATTGGATTGGGTAGTCGAAATCTAAATTATCAGGCTGATGAAAAAGTTGACTCTCTTATTATTCCTCCAGATCTTACTGAACCAAGCACCCTTCAAGCTTTAACCGAAGTTGAGGAGATTGCAGACGATAATCAAGTTATACAGAGAGTGCAAAATATAGAGATTCAGAGAGATAAATATCGTCGCTGGCTTTTAGTTGAAATTCCTCCAAGCGATGTTTGGGCACTATCAAAAGAATTTTTTCGCTCTTATGGCTTCAAGATAGAGAAAGAAAATCAAAAAATTGGACTAATTGAGACTGATTACTTAGAAATCGAGACACAAGTTCCAGATAAGTCATTAGGTGCAATACGCACTGCACTGTCTAAGGCATTAAAAACTCAATATGGATTACCTATTGCCGATAAATATAGAATACGAATCGAGCCAACAGATAATCCAATGAAGTCTGAAGTTTATTTGACACTGAGCTCAATAGGAGAAGTCGTGAGTGGTGCAACTAGAGTTTGGCAGCCAAGGGAAAAAGATGTCGAACTTGAAACAGAGATGCTTCTTAAGTTAATGGTTTTTTTAGGAAGTGACCGCTCAGATGCAATTTCTAAAATTCAGTCAAATACTACTGAAAATATAACAAAACTAACAGTTGAACTCTCTGAAACAGGTTATGCAACCTTAATTTTTCCTTACGATAAAAAGGAATCATGGAAGCTTCTTGGATGGGCTCTTGATGAACTAAGTGTTGATATTGAGGATCGTGATCAGATTCAAGGTAGTTACTTTATCAATGTAACTCCAAACAAGGGCTTTTTCTCAAAACTTCTTTCAACAGTCTCAATTACAAAAACGTATCAATTAATCCTTAAAGAAGATGTCAATTCTCAATCTAGAGTAATATTTGTTGATCTCAGTGAAGAAAATAACGAGAAAACCATAAGTTACAGTGCAGAGCTCTTTGATCAAATTGCTTCTAAGTTTTAATTTTTTTTAACAAAAGCTCGATTGTAATAATCATGCTTACAGAAAAACAAATTCAAGACATATCTAATGACGTTACCTTGGTCAATGATTTATCAGATGATGATTTAGTTGAATTTTGTAATATAGCAAACCAAAGATATAGGGCTGGTTCTCCCATCATCACTGATGAAAATTATGACTTTATTTTCATTTCTGAACTAGTTAAAAGATTACCTAATCATCCTTTTTTAAAACAAGTTGAGACTGAGATTGAAGGCTTTTCAGAAGAGAAAATTAGACTTCCTGAGAAAATGCTTTCAACTGATAAAGCCTATACATGGTTCGAAGTCGAGAAATGGTTAGAGAGAATTTCTAAGTTTTCTGATGAAATTACATTTTCATTAGATGATATTGTAATTAAAGGAACTGCCAAGCTTGATGGTTTTGCGGGTTATGATGATGGAGTGAAACTCTACACTCGTGGGGATGGAAACAAGGGAAGTGATATTTCAAGAGTCTTTGAAAGGGGCCTTGGAATTTTAAATGACAGTGAGAGAGGTCAAGGCCCTGGTGAGATAGTCGTTAAGAGAAGTTATTTTGAAAGTCATTTAAGTAGTCATTTTGAGTATCCAAGAAACTTTCAAGCAAGTTTGATCAAGGAAAAAGAGTTAGATCACTTTGCAAATGATGCAATAAACGCCAAGGCTGCTTTATTTGTTCCCTTTAAACAGCTTCCATTTTGGCAGGGCTCTATAAAGGAGTTTAGTAATCAGTTTGCTGAAATAGTCGTTGAATTAGAACATGGCGTAGATTTTGATATTGATGGAGTGGTTTTTGAAGTAGTCAATCCAGATTTAAAAATTCATATGGGGTCAAATCGAAAATTCCATCGCTGGCAAATTGCTTACAAAGAAAATAAAGAAAAAGCTCAGGTGAGGGTTATTTCAATCACATCACAAGTTGGAAGAACTGGAAAAATTACTCCCGTTGCGGAGTTAGAGCCAACCCAATTGAGCGGCGCAACTATTTATAGAGCTACTGGCCATCATTATGGATTGGTTAAAGAGCAAGGCCTTGGCGCTGGAAGCATAGTAGAGTTAACGCGAAGTGGTATGGTCATACCGAAAATCAATAAAGTCTTAAAAAAGGCAAAAGTTGAGATTCCTTCTAATTGCCCTAGTTGTGATTCTGATTTAGCTTGGGACTCAGACTTCCTTATGTGTCCTAACGTTAATTTTTGTCCAGATCAAGTTATTGGGAAAATGATATATTTTTTTAAAATTCTAGCTAATAACGATGGCTTTGGACAGGCAACTATCAAAAAGCTATATGAAAATGGTATTCGTCAAGTTAGTGATATTTATCTTCTAGAGATAGATCATATAATGGAAATGGGATTTGGGGAGAAAACCTCAAAAAATCTCATTGAACAACTCAATAGGTCGCGCCAAGAGAGTATCGAAGATTGGCGTTTTTTGGCTGCTTTTGGTGTACAGAGGCTTGGAATGGGTAACTGTGAAAATTTATTAAAAAATTATTCTATTGGAGAAATTTTTGAATTAACAGCAGAAGATATCTCAAGTATTGATGGTTTCGCAGAGCTTACTGCTGATCAAATTTTTGAAGGCTTAGCCTCTATTAAAGAACAGTATCAAGCGTTGATAAAAGACGGCTTTGAATTAGAAAAAACTCCATTGAAGAATGATAAAAATTTTAGTGATAACCCATTTCAAAATAAAAAAATTGTTTTTACAGGTGCCATGAGTCATTCACGTTCTGATCTTGAAAAGCAAGCTAAAATGCTTGGTATTTCTGTTGCTAAGAGCGTTAGCTCAAAAACTGATTTTCTAATTATTGGTGAAAATGTTGGTCAATCCAAAATGAATGATGCAAAAAAGCACAGCATTGAAATCATGACTGAGTCTGAATATTTAAAAAAACTGAATACATAGAATTTTTTTATATATAATTACTTCAACTTAAATCCGAAGTTGGTTTTAAGTAAAGACATTGACGTTTATTTGGGAATTTCCCCAGGTAAGCGTTTTTTTTCGTCAGTTTAAAGATGAGCTGAACTGGTATAGAAGCCCGCTACTTTCTTGAAGGTAGCGGGCTTCTTTGTTTATAACATTGGAGTAATAATATGAAAATGATAACAGCTTACATTCAGCCAAAAAGACTGGATAGCGTGAGACAAGTTCTTTCAGAAATTGATATTAATGGTGTTTCTGTTACAGAAGTAAAGGGGTTTGGAAGACAAAAAGGTCACACTGAGCTCTACAGAGGTGCAGAGTATGTGGTTGAGTTCCTACCTAAAGTTAAATTAGAAATTGCGATTACCGATGAGCAAGTTGATGAAGTCATTGAAACCATCAGTTCTGCTTGCAAAATTAATGGTGGAAAGATCGGCGATGGCAAAATTTTTGTTACAAGTCTAGAACAGGTTGTTCGTATTCGTACGGGCGAGTCTGGTCCAGAGGCACTATAGGAGTAGGAAATGGAAAATCAAATATTAGAATTACAGTATGCAATTGATACTTTTTACTTTTTAGTAATGGGCGCACTTGTGATGTGGATGGCAGCTGGCTTTTCAATGCTAGAAGCTGGATTGGTAAGGAGCAAAAATACCGCTGAAATACTCACTAAAAATATTGGTCTTTTTGCTATTGCTTGCACTATGTACATGGTCTATGGTTATGACTTGATGTATGGCGGCGGAGCATTCCTTTCGGGGATTAGTGGACAAGGTGAGACCTATTCAAATGCTTCTGACTTCTACTTTCAGGTGGTCTTTGTTGCAACAGCAATGTCAATTGTTTCTGGTGCGGTAGCTGAGAGAATGAAATTATTTACTTTTTTTGCTTTCGCAGTAATCTTTACCACCATTATTTATCCTCTTGAGGGCTCTTGGACTTGGGGCGGTAATGATGTTTTTGGTCTTTACAACCTAGGAGACTTTGGTTTTTATGACTTTGCAGGATCTGGAATTGTTCATATGGCTGGAGCTGCAGCGGCAATTGCTGGCGTAATGATCCTTGGCCCTAGAAAAGGAAAATATGACAAGGATGGCAACTCAAAACCAATCTTGGGTGCAAATCTCCCATTAGCTACATTAGGAACGTTTATCCTATGGTTGGGTTGGTTTGGATTTAATGGTGGATCAGTTCTAGCAATGGCAAGTAAAGAGAGTGCTGATGCAGTAGCTATGGTTTTTGTTAATACAAATGCTGCGGCTGCTGGAGGCGTAATTGCCGCACTAGTTTTTGCTAAACTGTGGTTTGGTAAGGCAGACTTAACTATGACATTAAATGGTGCATTAGCAGGCCTGGTTGCTATTACTGCAGGACCTGATACGCCGAGTACTTTGGCTGCTGCTTTGATTGGAGCAGTTGGTGGTGTAATCGTTGTTCTATCTATTGTTTGGCTGGATCGTAAACTTAAGATAGATGATCCTGTTGGTGCTATTTCAGTGCATGGTGTTGTCGGTTTATGGGGTCTCTTAGCAGTGCCATTGACTAATGCCGATGTCTCATTTTCTGGACAAATAGTTGGAGCCTTAACAATCTTTGTGTGGGTATTTGTTGCTTCAATGTTAGTTTGGCTTGCACTAAAATCTCTAATTGGGATTCGCGTATCGGATGACGAAGAAGAGTCTGGAGTTGACATTTCTGAATGTGGAATGGAGGCTTACCCAGAGTTTGTAACGAAATAAATAAATGGCATCAATTTTCAAGTTGATGCCATCCATTTTTGTGCAATTTGATGAAATGGATAAAGAATGACTTGGCTGGTGGTTTCTCTCCTAATTTTCCACCAGCTATAGTTTTTAATTAACTCTCATATTAATGTACCTTGAAACCAGCGCTAAATTCTTTGCTTATCGGGTATATTATTGTTGCTACTAATATTATTTAACTATGAAAAAAAATTCAATGAATCAGTCAGCTCTCAAAATTATACTTGTTGACGAAAATATGGGCCGTTCTGCTATTTTAAGACGCGCTCTTCAAGACAAGGGTCATGAGGTAATAAGCCGTTTAGAAGAGAGCGAAAATCTTGCAAACAGTAATGAAATTACCCATGCAGATGTGGTGATTGTCAATGCAGATATTCCTGATGAAGCTGTTTTTGCGAATTTAAGGGATGTCAATAAAACAAAACCTAAGCCAATTGTTATGTTTACGGAGTCATCAGAAGAGGATATGGCTGGAACGGCAATCAAGTCAGGAGTCAATGCTTACATTGTTGATGGACTAGAAGAAAAAAGAGTTCAGCCAATTATTGACGTTGCTATTGCTCGTTTCAGAGAGTTTCAGGCTTTAAAAGATGAGCTAGACGCTACAAGAAGTCAGCTGGCTGAGCGTAAATCAATTGAAAAAGCTAAAGGCCTTCTGATGAAACATAAAAAAATTACTGAGGATGAGGCTTATCAGTCTCTTAGAAAAATGGCAATGGACAAAAATAAGCGAATTTCAGAAGTTGCTGATGGCATTATTAGTGCTTTTGAACTCTTAGGATAAGAAATTTATGAGTTTTTTCTCGAGGTTTTTTCATCATGTCCAGAAACTCCAAATCGTCTAGCTAGTTCGGCCTCAATCTCTTCAATTTGAATATTCTCATGGCGAAGAAGAACTAATAGATGAAACCATAAGTCGGCTACTTCATGAATCACCTCTTTTCTTCCTTCCTCATTAACTGCATTAATGACCTCTTCAGACTCTTCACTAATCTTTTCTAAAATTGAACTTGCCCCTTTGCTGTATAGAGAAGAGACGTAGGATTGATCACTGGAAGCAGATTTTCTTTCTTCTAAAATTTTCTCCAGTTTATTTAAAATACTATCCATAAATATCTTTTGGATCTTTAATTACATTGGAAATGACTTTCCATTCGTTATCATCTAGTTTGTTAAAGAAGCATCTGGCTCTTCCTGTATGGCAAGCAATCCCACCATTTTGATTAACTTTAATTAGGACAACGTCCTGATCACAATCTGTAAAAATTTCGATAATGTCTTGGTAGTTGCCTGACTCTTCACCTTTAAACCAAAGCTTTTTTCTTGATCTTGAGAAATATACAGCTTTTTTTGTCTCAATACTTAAATCCAAGGCTTCTTTATTCATCCATGCCATCATAAGGATTTCATTTGAAGAATAGTCCTGAGTGATTACAGGAACTAGGCCCTTTTCATTAAATTGAATGGTATCTTGAGGTTTCATTTTTAGTTATTTATTTTTTAATTTAATTTTACAGTTGGATTCTGGGGGAATTGATAGTATTTAATTAGAGTCCAGCTTTGAGGCTGGCAACAATAAATTGATCTAAGTTTCCATCTAGAACATCTTGGGTGTTACTACTCTCAATGCCAGTTCTCAAATCTTTAATTCTAGATTGATCTAAAACATATGATCGTATCTGGTGACCCCATCCAATATCTGATTTTAAATCTTCGACATCTTGCTTCTCAGAGTTCCTTTTTTGCATTTCAAGTTCATAAAGTTTTGACTTTAATTGTTTCATTGCCTGATCCTTATTTGCATGCTGAGATCGTCCATCTTGGCATTGGACAACAGTTGAAGTCGGTAAATGAGTTATGCGCACAGCAGATTCAGTTTTATTAACGTGCTGACCCCCTGCACCAGAAGCTCGATAGGTATCAATTCGAAGTTCAGATGGGTCAATTACAATTTCAATATTATCATCAATCTCAGGCGATACAAAAACTGATGAAAATGATGTATGCCTTTTGCCATTAGCGTTGTATGGAGATTTTCTAACAAGTCTATGGATACCTATCTCACTCCTAAGCCAACCAAATGCATATTCCCCATCAAAATGAATTGTTGCGGACTTTATGCCAGCAACATCACCCGCTGAAACTTCCATTAATTTCACATTAAAGTTGTGTTTATCTCCCCATCTTAAATACATTCTCAAAATCATTTCAGCCCAATCTTGAGCTTCAGTCCCCCCAGAGCCTGACTGAATATCAAGATAAGCAGAGTTTCGATCCATCTCCCCACTGAACATTCTTTCAAACTCATATTTTGAAATTAAATTCTCTGTCTTTTCTAAGTCTGTTAATAGCCCATTCACTGTATCAACATCATTTTCGCTTTCAGCCATTTCTAAAAGCTCTTTAGCATCACTTAAGATACTATTTGACTTTGAAAATGTTTCACATAAATTATCAAGCTGAACCTTCTCTTTGCCTAAGGATTGAGCTTTTTCAGGATTTGACCAAACATCTGGGTTTTCTAACTCCAGCTGAACTTCTTCAAGTCGATCTTGTTTCTCTTCAAGCTCAAGGTGATCAGATAAAACACTAAGACGCTCTGTAAGCTCAGATATTTTTTGGTAGTGTGCAGATAATTCCATGACTCTATTTTAATGCGACAAGTAATAAAAAAGCCCCAAAATAGGGGCTTTAATTTTGTCTCATAAAAATATTTACTTTCTTAGGCCTAAACGCGAAATCAAATTAGCGTAGGCTGAAAGATCATTGTTCTTGATATATGCAAGTAATTTTTTACGTTGAGAAACAAGTCTTAAAAGCCCTCTTCTAGAGTGGTGGTCTTTCTTGTGAGTCTTAAAATGCTCAGTTAAATGCCTTATTCTAGCTGTAAGAAGCGCAACTTGCACATCAACAGACCCAGTATCAGTAGGGTCTTTTTGGTATTCTTTAATAATAGCTTGTGTATCAATTGACATATTCATAGTTCATGTATCAAAAATTAAGTGGTGAATTATACTCTATTTTTTAAAATGTTGTATTTCTAATCAAATAATATTAATTATATTTATAAAAGTTTTTCTCATCATTGGGTCTTGTTTTAAAGCGACGATGAATCCACAAATATTGTTCGGGGGATTTACTGATTTGCTTTTCAAGAATTTTATTGACAACCGTTGCATCATGCACTGGATCAGAGGTAGGATAATTCAAAATTGGTTTTTCAAATGACATTGAATAACCCTTCTTAGTTCGAATAAAGCTATAGGGTATCACCCTAGTTTTATTATTTTTTGCGAGTCTAGCAGTCGCTACTGCAGTTGCCGTTTCGATTCCAAAAAATGGCGCAAAGACACTATTGTTTTTGCCTAGATCCTGATCTGGAGCATACCAAATTGGAAGGCTATTATTGATTGCTTTAATAATAGATCTTGTATCGGTACTCTTGATCATTACGGCTCCATTTTTTTTGTATCCTTTAACCATGATCTTGTCAAATAACTTATTATTTTGGGGTCTGTATACGTTTGCAATCCTATGATTTAGGAGCAGTGCTCGACTCCCCAGCATGAGAGGCATAAAATGAGAACAAAGGATTATAATTCCGCCTTCTTCCCTAAGAGCATCTTTAAAGATCTTGTCATTTGTGATCGTTAGAAGCTTTCTTATTTTATTGTCACTACCGTAATAAGCATTCGCGGTTTCAAAAAAGCTCACACCTATCGCTTCAAAGTGTCTTTTTACAAGGAGATTTACCTGCTTTTGTTTTTTTTGAGGAAAGCAATGAGAGATATTGGAGTAGGCAGTTGATCTAAGCTTATGCATGAATGGATAAAGCATTCTTCCTATTGATTTCCCAATCATAACCTGAACATTGAATGGAATCAAAACACCTATACGCATGAATAAGATTAGAATCCAGGTTGGTATGAATTTAGGGTGAATGAATTCGGTGTTTAACATTAAAATAAAAAGAAAACTAAACTAAAGACTAAGCTGTAAATTATGCCATTTATTGACAGAGATTTTATCAATGATTTGCCCAATAGAGTAGATATTGTTGGTCTAATAAATAAGCGCGTAGCTTTAAAAAAAGCTGGAAAAGATTTTAAGGCTTGTTGCCCATTTCATGAAGAGAAGACTCCCTCCTTTACTGTAGTCCCAACTAAACAAATTTATCACTGTTTTGGCTGTGGTGAAAGTGGAGGCGTTATTGATTTTGTTATGAAGTATGACCACCTATCTTTTGTTGAGGCTATTGAAACAGTTGCTGGAGAATCAGGAGTCTCAGTCGTTTATGATCAAACTGCTAAACCAATCGATAAACGCTTCAAGAGATACAACCAAATCATGTCAGAGCTTAATAATTTTTATCAAAACCAACTTAAGAGCTCATCAGCAAAGAATAAGGTTGTTAGTTATGCAAAAAAAAGAGGAATTAGCGGGACTATCGCTAAAAGATTTGAGTTAGGATTTGCTCCACCTGGCTGGACTAATCTTTTTGATGAATTTTCTGAGAAAGAGGAGTCTATTCAAGATCTTCTCTCAATGGGAATGATTGTTCCAAAAAAAGATAAAAAAGATGATTATTACGATCGCTTCAGAGATCGGCTTATGTTTCCTATTCATAATTCAAAAGGCTCTGTGATTGGATTTGGAGGGCGAGTTTTATCGAGTAAGGATAACCCCAAGTATTTAAATTCTCCAGAAACTCCTCTATTCTCTAAATCAAAGGAATTATATGGCCTTTACCATTGCCGCAAATACAGTCGGAGAATTGACTCAATTCTTGTTGTTGAGGGCTATATGGACGTTATTGCTCTTCACCAACAAGGGATTACCAATGTTGTTGCAACTCTAGGGACGGCGACAACTCCGGCTCATTTGCAAATTTTATCTCGCTCTGCTGAAACCATTGTTTTTTGTTTTGATGGTGATAAGGCAGGTAGGGACGCAGCATGGAAAGCGCTCAAAACATCATTGCCCTCTATAACTTCAGGACTAATTATTAAGTTTCTCATTTTGCCTGAAGGAGAAGATCCTGACACCCTCATCAATAGGGAGTCCTCAAAAGCATTCAGCAAGAGAATTGAAGGTGCGCAAACACTTTCAAGTTTTCTGATTAATCATATTAAGGGAGAGGTTCCATTTGATACGATTGAAGGCAAAACCTTATTTTTGGAAAAGTCAGCGTCTTTGATCAATATGGTTAATTATTCAATATATCGACAACAATTAATAGAAGGGATTGCGAATACGATTGGCCAAAATATTATTCAAGTAGAAAAAGCTGTGGAGCAAAACATAACTCAAAATGTCCAGTTTTCCAATACTTATCAAGCTGAGCCAAAGCAATTGAGTCCTCAGCCAACGAACCAAATGATAAGTAATAAAAGCAATTCAAGTATGAAGAGTTTGATGTCAAGAATGATATCTTGTGTTTTAACTTATCCATCAATTGTAAATGACCCTGAGACATCGAGTGTCATTGAAGAAAGAGTCAGAAAACTTCCCAAGTCTGAAGTTTTATTAGAGCTAATTAGACATGTCCAAGTCGAGTCAGATCTTTCAAAAGAGGCCTTATTAGAGCCCTATAAATCTAAGGAGAGAGTATATCTGCGTTTACAAGAGTTGAGTATTTTGAAGCCATTTCTGAGTGAATTTGAGGCCAAGGAAGAGTTCGGTTATTCATTGACTGCAGCAGAAAAATATTATGAAAGAAAGTCAACAAAAGCCTCAATACTCTCTGCAAAAACACATGACGAAGAAAAAGCTGTAATGAGAAGCATTATGAAAAGTAAGATAAAAACTGAAAAACAGAAAAAAACATCCTAGCTATCTATCTGAGAATTTATTTCTGAATCATTAATTAAAATTCTCTGCATTGCCTTTTGGAAAGCCATGGAAGCTGAATTTGAACCTTCACAACGATTTCTTAAAGTCGGATCCCAAGAAACAAAACATTTTTTTGGATAATCCAGTCGAACTGCCATAATATATTTTGGCTTTTCTGCTGGAGAATAACCAACAAAATAAGTTCGCTTTGCCCCGTCTTTACTGTATTGGCCATCTATCACCATTTCTGCTGTACCTGTTTTTCCAGCAACTGAATATCCATCAATAACAGCACGATATCCGGAGCCATTATCTGAGGCAACAGAATCAAGTATTTCAGAGATTCTTTTAGTAGACTCCGGCGTAAAAACCTGTTCAAATGATTCATTATTATTCTCTGCCTTAATTAATTTAAGTGAGGGTATAGCGCCTTCATTAGCAAAGATTAGGTATGCTCTAGCAAGTTGCGCGAGGTTTGTTGTCATAGGGCCATGACCAAATGAGAGTGATCTCTTGTCGCTCTCTCTCCAGCTACTGAAGTGCCTCAATTCTCCTTGATTTTCAGCTCCAGGCATAATTCCTAAGGATCTACCGAAACCTAGTTTTTCCCAGGTATTGTAAAAGTCTTCATTTTCAATATTTTCAGCTACCATCACGGTTCCAAGATTATGAGATTTTTCGAGAATTCTTTGTATTGTCATCTGAAAAAATTTATCATCTGGCTTAATATTGGCCACTCTTTTAGTGACGTCAATTAACTCATCATCCGTTGCCGTAATGATTCCTTTGTCAAGAGCTAACAACATAGTGAAAGGCTTCATAGTTGAGCCTGGTTCTGTTTTATCTGACAAAACTCGATTTCTGTAATCATCAGCACTGAAACTCTCTAGGTCATTAGGATCTGTTGAAGGGTAGTTGGCAAGAGCCAAGATTTCTCCGTTTGGAGAAAGAACTATAGCAGCAGCAGAGTCGGCTTCATGGAATTCAGCCTGCTCTTTGATGGCATTAAAAACATGAAATTGAATATCCGAATCGATTGTAAGAGCAAGATTTTCACCTGCTTCAAAATTTTTTATGATTTCAGCATCGTAATAAATATTTGAGTTATCCTTATTATCCGCAATCCTTTTAACACCATTCACTCCAGCTAGATATCGATCATATTCAGCTTCAACTCCAAAGACGCCAATATTCTCAGAATTCAATTTTCCTATTAACGGAGCAATAGAGTCTTTCTTTGGATAGTAACGAAACCCACTCGATTCAATTGCAACGCCAGCAATTTTCTGTCTAGAGCATTTAATGACTTCAAAGCTATCTCTGGTTGTTGGTTTCATTCCTATAACTTTTTTTGCTTTGTCAACTAAGCTAAGAGATGGAATCTTGACTTCATTGAAGCAAACTTTAGATCTCTTTTTCTTAAGCTCAGAAATACTTTTTAAAATAGGATCATTCACTTTTAGCTTATCTTTAACTATGAAGTACTTCCTATCTTTAGCCCTCTTATTATCAATTTGATCTCTAAAATCTTGAATAGGTATCTCTAATGCATCAGCCAGTAAATCAATGTATTCATCTTGAATGATCATTGGATCAAGATTGATTTGTTTATGAATCAGATTAATTGCCAGTAGATTGTCATTTCTATCAAGAATATTTCCTCTCATAGATTTATCCACTAAAGAAAATTCTGAATTTTTCGATGCTTTTGTTTTTAGTGTAATATCATTGGCTTGAATATCACTCACAGTAAAAGCCCGATAAGTGAATATCAATACTATCAATGTAAAGCAAACTTTGACCAATGCCTGTCTATTTCTATAGCCCTGAACTCGAGCAATTCTCATATACTGACATCCTCCCATTCAGACTCAAGAGGCACAAACATCAATAACTCATCCTTAGATTTTTGATACACATTGACTCCACTTTGAATTTCTGAATACTCCATCAAGAGCTGCCTATTTAAAGCGTTTATTTTTTCATTTTCTGATTTAAGAGTTTTTTCTTCTCTATGAAGCAAGTACATTTCGTGGTGCCAATGAATACTGAGTATTGATACAATAATGATAGAAATGATTAAAATAAAATTAATGACTACCTTTTTTTGCAATATGACTAGCATTTTTCGACTATTCTGAGTATTGCACTTCTCGATCTTCGATTTATCCTCACCTCATCGCTTGAAGGTTTTATTTTTCCAAGATCTTTAAGCGGGAGGTGATGACTATTATTAGAAATAATAGGCAGGCCTTTTGGCAGTTGTTTTGGTCGAGTATGTTTGTGAATAAATTGTTTGACGATTCTATCCTCAATTGAATGAAAAGTAATGACTGCAAGTCTGCCATTCTTTTTCAGTGCATTAATACTCTGATCCAGAGTCTCCGAAAGCATTTTGAGTTCATCATTGATTGCTATTCTTATTGCTTGGAAGGAGCGAGTTGCTGGGTGTTTATTTTTACCTGGCTTAACCAAAGTTTTAATAAGTTCTGCAAGCTCTAGGGTTGAGTCAATACTTTTGTTTTTTTGGTATTCCTTAATTGTGGATGCAATAATCCGACTTCTCTTTTCTTCACCAAATTGATACAATGCATCAGCAATCTCCTTTTCACTGCTTTCTCTAAGCCAAAGCGCAGCTGTCATTTTTTGGGACTGATCCATTCGCATGTCCAGTGCTCCATCTTTGTTAAAGCTAAATCCTCTTTCTGGATTATCTATTTGAGGAGAGGAGATGCCAAGGTCCAAGAGGATTCCATCGACTTCACCCATTAAGTTTAATTGTTCAAGTTGATTGTTGAGCCGAGAAAAGTTACTATGGATTAAAGTTAATCGAGAGTCAATGAGATTTTTTTCTGCATATTTTATTGCATCAAGGTCCTGATCAAAACCTATGACTTTTCCTGATTTCCCAAGACTATCAAGAATCCCTTGGGTATGACCACCACGCCCTAGAGTAGCATCAACATAAATACCATTTGATGTGATACTTAAAGCATTAATCGCTTCGTCAAAAAGTACTGAATCATGACGATCTGATTTAGTTTTGTCATGCATCCTTCATACACAATAACATTAAACTAAAGTGAAAGAGACAAGACTTGTTGAGGAATCTCTTCTTCACTACTGAGCCTATCCAGCTTTTCAATTTGATCTTTCCATGTCCTTTCATCCCAAATTTCGAAGCTCTTACCTTGACCACTAAGAATAGCTTTATTCACTAGATTTGCATACTTAATATGAGAGCTAGGAATAAGAATTCTTCCAAACTTATCGAGATCACATTCACATGCATGACCTATGAGTTTTCTTGCTAGCTTCTTAGTATGAATATTCAAAGAGGGAAGAGATCCAATCTTAAGTTCAAGCTTTTCCCAGTCTTTTAAAGAATAAAGAACTAAACATGAATCATCGGGGTGAACGCTCAAAACCATTTTTCCAGAAGAATTTTTATTGACTTGCTCAAGATGACGTGCAGGTATCTTTAATCTGCCTTTTGAGTCAATAGATAGTAGATGAATTCCACGATACATAAACCCATTTTATACCATTATTTACCAATATTTTCCACTTTATAGTTTCTTCTTATTTTTTTTGAAAATTCAGGAATTTTATTAAATTTATCTAGAATGACTACAAATGCTGATATAAAATTCTTGTAAAAACCTTAGATTTTGAAGGTTAATTACTGGGATCATTCAAAAGGAGAATAAATGAACATGAGAGTTGCAATAATTGGAGCAGGCCCAAGTGGTCTAGCCCAACTCAGAGCTTTTAGATCTGCTGAAGAAAAGGGCGAAATAATCCCAGAAATTGTTTGTTTTGAGAAGCAAGATAATTGGGGTGGATTATGGAACTATAGCTGGAGAACTGGCCTTGATGAGCATGGAGAAATTGCTCATAGCAGTATGTACAGATACTTGTGGTCAAACGGCCCTAAGGAGTGCTTAGAGTTTGCTGACTATTATTTTGAAGAGCATTTCGGTCATCCAATTGCATCTTTTCCTCCACGAGAAGTTTTATTTGACTACATTCAGGGCAGAGTTGAAAAAGCAAAAGTCCGAGAGATGATTCGTTTCAACTCATCAGTTCGAAATGTTGACTATGATGAGTCAGGTGAAGAATTTACTGTTACAGTTTGTAATCATATTGATGATGAAACCTACTCTGAAAAATTCGATTACGTAATTGTAGCGAGCGGACATTTTTCGACTCCTAATGTTCCTAACTATGAGGGTTTTAGTCATTTTAATGGCAGAATTTTGCATGCTCATGATTTCAGGGATGCACTAGAATTTAAGAATCAAGATATTTTGGTAATTGGCAGTAGCTACTCAGCTGAGGACATTGGATCTCAATGTTATAAATATGGAGCTAAATCTATAACCAGTAGTTATAGAACTGCACCAATGGGATTTGGATGGCCAGAGAATTGGGAGGAAAAACCTGCGCTAGAGAGAGTTGAGGGGAACACTGCTTTTTTTGCAGATGGAACGTCAAAAGATGTGGACTCAATTATTCTGTGTACAGGCTACCTTCACCACTTCCCTTTCCTTCCGGACTCTTTAAGATTGAAAACCAATAATATTCTCTACCCCCTTGGACTCTATAAAGGAGTCGTTTGGGAGCAGAATCCTAAGCTGATGTATCTGGGGATGCAGGACCAATGGTATACATTCAATATGTTCGATGCCCAAGCTTGGTATGCAAGAGATGTGATTTTAAATAAAATCAATTTGCCTTCTTTCAATGAAATGCAAGCTCATACTCTTGAGTGGCATCAGAGGGAGACAGCACAAGATGATGCTGCCTATGCAATTGACTTTCAAGGCGCATATACTCAGATGCTAATTGATGAAACTGATTATCCTAATTTCGATATTGAGGGCGTCAATAGAACTTTTATGGACTGGAAGCATAATAAAAAAGACGGCATTATGACTTTTAGAGATAAATCCCATGCCTCTTTAATGACTGGTACTCAGTCCCCACCTCACCATACACCATGGCTTGAGGCTTTAGATGATTCATTAGATAGTTATTTAGATATTTGAATTAAATAGACAAAAATTCAAGATATGAAATTTTGATTAAATAAAATGAATTCTTCATTTAAAAAACATAATTAAAGACTAAAATTCACCATCTTATAAAATATAATACTTACCTATCAGAAGGTTAAATTGTTATTCGGTAAACAATAAGAGCTATCATAAAAAATTGAAAAGTCCTCAACTATGTCAAGAATTCGATGAATTTTACTAATAATCGTACAGTCAGTCTTAAGAAAATGATGGCAGTTGCTGGATTGTTTTGGTTTTTTTTCTTAGTCTTCTATCTTTTAGCGGCTTTGACTTTCCATTCGGGTGAGCAGGCATTTACTGATTTTTATGTTTGGTTTAATAATTCCATTTTTTATCCCATTTTGGCTTCGCTGTTAATAGTGACTCTTTCTTTTCATGTTTATGTTGCAATTACTAGGCAGCTCTCGAATAATGTTAGTTCGGGTGATCGGTATAAAAAGCCTTATCCTAGAGCTATTCCAAGAATTGTCGCATGGTCTGGTGCCTCTATAATTCTAATTTTCATACTAACGCATACTTTTCAAATGTTTTCAACAAACACAGTTGATTTATACTCAGAAATTCAAAATATTTTTAAGAGACCTATCATGTGGGGAATCTATGGACTCGGGATGGTAGCAATTTCAACCCATTTGCACCATGGCCTAACTAATGTTCTTCAAACTTTAGGTATCTCAAGCAAACAGCACAAGGGAGTAGCTCTCATTCTTGTAGTTCTGATGATGGCAGGTTATGTTTCAATTCCCTTAGGAGTTTTATATGCATAATCTTGACTCAAACGTTCCAACTGGACCCTTAGAGAATCGATGGGAGAAACACAAGTTCGATCTTTCACTCATCGCTCCTCAAAACAGAAAGAAATACAACATCATAGTTATAGGTACGGGTTTAGCTGGGGCTTCGCTTTGTGCCACTTTAGGGGAGGCTGGATATAACGTCCAGTCATTTTGTTATAATGATAGTCCAAGAAGAGCCCACTCCATTGCCGCACAAGGTGGTGTCAATGCTAGCAAGAATTATCAAAATGATGGTGACAGCACATGGAGACTCTTTTACGACACGATCAAGGGCGGTGATTTTCGTGCAAGAGAATCTAATATCTACCGTTTAGCCCAGCTTAGTTGTAACATTATTGATCAAGCAGTGTCTCAAGGTGTTCCGTTTGCTAGAGAGTATAGCGGGTATTTAGCTAACAGGTCTTTTGGAGGAACTCAGGTATCTCGTACCTTCTATGCAAGAGGACAAACTGGACAACAGCTTCTTCTGGGAGCATACAGTTCAATGAGTAAGGAAATCGCATCTGGAAAAGTCAGCCACAAGTCGAGGTGTGAAATGCTCGAGGTGATCATTATTGATGGTAAAGCTAGAGGCATTGTTGTGAGGGATTTAATTACAGGAGAGATCTCTTCGCATCTCGCTGATTGCGTTGTGATGTGCACTGGAGGTTACAGTAACGCTTACTATCTATCAACGAATGCCAAAGGATGTAATACATCAGCAACCTGGAGAGCCCATAAAAATGGAGCTTACTTTGCTAACCCAAGTTTTACACAAATTCATCCAACTTGCGTTCCACCAACAGGTGATAGCCAGTCAAAATTAACTTTAATGAGTGAATCTCTTCGAAATGATGGCCGTATTTGGGCGCCAAAAAATATTGAGGATTGTGACAAGAATCCTAATGATATTCAAGAAGAAGATAGAGATTATTTCCTTGAGCGAATGTATCCTGCTTTTGCAAACCTCGTCCCACGGGATATAGCCTCAAGAGCACTTAAAGGCATCTGTGATGAGGGGCGTGGTGTTGGCTCAGTTGTCAACAATCAGCGACTTGGTGTCTACTTAGACTTTTCTTCAGTTATTCAAAAAATTGGAAGTGAAAAAGTTAAAGAAAAATATGGAAACCTTTTCGATATGTACGAGAGTATCACAGGAGAGAATCCTTATGAGGTGCCTATGAAAATCTATCCTGCACCCCACTATACTATGGGCGGACTTTGGGTTGATTACAACTTAATGACAACAATTGATGGATTATTTGCCTGTGGAGAAGCAAACTTTTCTGATCATGGAGCCAACAGACTTGGAGCATCAGCTCTAATGCAGGGCTTGGCAGATGGATATTTCGTCGCACCACAGACGGTTGCTAACTATCTTGCAAAAGGAACATTTGAAGAAATTACACATGATCACCCTGAAGTTATATCTTCGGTTGAGTCCGTAAAAAATCGAATTGAAAGGCTCATGAACGCTCCCGATCCAAAGCACTCTCCAGACTATTTTCATAGAAAAATAGGCAGTATTTTGTGGACTTCATGTGGCATGGCAAGAGATAAGGATTCCCTCAAAAAGGCAATCAAATCTATCGAACAGATAAAGATTGATTTTTGGAATAACATCAAAGTAACTGGAAATGATAAGGACTTTAACCAGACTCTTGAAAAGGCTGGCAGAGTAGCTGATTTTATTGAGTTAGGTCATTTAATGTGTGTTGATGCACTTGACAGAGAAGAATCTTGTGGGGCACATGCTAGGCTTGAGTATCTCGCAGAGAGTGGTGATGCAATGAGAGATGATGAAAATTTTGGCTATGTTGCAGCCTGGGAGTTTAATGATAATAAACCCACTCTTCATAAAGAGAATCTTGATTTTGAGTTTATTAAACCTACCTACAGGGACTATAAATGAATTTTACATTGCACATCTGGCGCCAAAAAAATACTGAGTCTAATGGGCAGTTTGTCACATACCATGTCAACGATATCGACAGTGACACTTCTTTTCTCGAAATGCTCGATCAATTAAATGAGGATCTCATTGAAAAGGGTGAGGACTGTGTTGTATTTGATTATGACTGCCGAGAGGGGATTTGCGGCACTTGTTCGTTAGTTATAAACGGGCACCCACATGGTGAAAAGAAAGCTACAACAACGTGTCAGCTTTATATGAGAGATTACGCTGATCAATCTGAGCTATGGATTGAACCATGGCGCGCTAAAAGTTTTCCGATTGTTAAGGATTTGGCAGTTAAGAGAGAGGCGTTTGACAGAATTATTCAATCGGGTGGTTTTATCTCTACTTCAGTGGGCTCTGCTCCTGAGGCTAATTCTCAGCTGGTTAACAAGGATGATGCTGACTGTGCTTTTGATTCAGCGATTTGTATTGGCTGCGGTGCATGCGTTGCGGTATGTCCGAATGCATCAGCTTCATTATTTGTGGCTGCAAAAATAAATCATTTTCAGCGACTACCTCAAGGAAAAATTGAAAGTACAAAGCGTGCCGAGAGAATGATTAATCAAATGGAGCAAGAAGGTTTTGGAAGTTGTTCGAATCACCGTCATTGTGAAACCGTTTGTCCGAAAGAAATCTCAGTTAGCAACATTGCTGCAATGAATAAAATCTTATAAACGTATTTAATTTATTAATAGGGAGAATCAATGAAAGTAGTTGTATTGGGAGCAGCAGGCGGAATTGGCCAAGCACTTGGCCTTTTACTAAAAACAGAATTACCGGCGGGAACAGAATTGTCCTTATATGATATTGCACCAGTAACTCCCGGTGTGGCTGCAGACTTAAGTCATATTCCAACTCCAGTTAAAGTCGAGGGTTTTGCAGGAGAAGATCCTTCCCCTGCATTGATAAATGCAGATGTTGTTCTTATTTCTGCTGGCATGGCTCGTAAACCAGGCATGGATCGTTCGGATCTCTTTAATATTAATGCTGGAATCGTCGAAAACTTAGTTTCTTCTTGTGCAGATAATTGCCCAAAGGCTATGATCGGTATTATTACTAACCCCGTTAATACAACTGTTGCAATTGCCGCTGAAGTTTTAAAGAAAAAAGGTGTTTATGATCCTTCAAGATTATTTGGAGTCACTACTCTTGATGTAATTCGCTCAAGTACTTTTGTAGCTGAAATATTTGATAAAGATCCTAGAGAGGTCAGTGTTCCAGTTATTGGTGGACATTCTGGAATCACTATTCTTCCACTCTTATCACAGTCTGGATATGAATTCAGTGATGAAGATGCAGCGGCAATGACAAAACGTATTCAGAATGCAGGTACTGAGGTTGTTGAGGCTAAGGCTGGAGGAGGTTCAGCTACTTTATCTATGGGCCAGGCAGCTGCTAAGTTTGGTCTCTCTTTGGTCAGAGCTTTAAATGGTGAAAAAGATATCGTTGAGTGTACTTATGTTGAGGGTTCTGGAGAGTTAGCTAGATTTTTTGCACAGCCCGTTCTTTTGGGTAAAAATGGTGTAGAACAAATACTCAATTATGGCAGTCTTTCAGATTTTGAGCAGACTAAACTTGATGATGCACTAGAAACTCTTAGGTCCGATATAAAAATCGGTGAAGAGTTCATAAACTAAAAAGACTCATTGAGCTCATCCCAGAGGCAATTTATGATGCTGAAATTAAAAGCGGTGTATCACGCCTTAAATAAACATTTTTAAACCTCATTTTTAGCTTATTTAATCCTTGCTATGAGTAAATAGTTATGGGATAATGTCTGATTGTTTTTTTGGAGGGGTGGCCGAGTGGTTAAAGGCGACGGACTGTAAATCCGTTCTCTCTGAGTACGTTGGTTCGAATCCAACTCCCTCCACCAGAGAAAAAAAGGAAATTGCGGGTGTCGTATATTGGTATTACCTTAGCCTTCCAAGCTAATGAGGTGGGTTCGATTCCCATCACCCGCTCCATGTGGTTAGGAACGTGCTCACCTAGCTCAGTCGGTAGAGCACTTCCTTGGTAAGGAAGAGGTC
>CACDVH010000014.1 GCA_902556205.1 uncultured Gammaproteobacteria bacterium
TTATAACTTTCTTTTGTATATTAGCAACTTAAGAGCTTATGGCCACCACTGACAATTTAATTGATTTTTTAAAGCCATCAAGTGATAGCACTGAATCTTTATATAAACAATTATCTCGATCACTCAATAACGCTATTCAGGAAGGTCTCTTAAGTCCTGGTGATGCGCTCATTCCAGAGAGGGATCTGGCTACTAGACTAAAAATGTCTAGAATTACTGTTCGTAAAGCTATTGATCAGCTTGTTGAAATTGGATTGCTTGTAAAAAGACAAGGAGCTGGAACTGTGGTCTCTGAAAATGTTGATCTAGTTCTTCATAAAAACCTTTCATCTTTAAACAGTTTCACAGCGGATATGAAAAAGAGGGGTTTGGAGTCATACTCAAGAGTTGTTCTAAGGGAAGAGGGAAAGGCTTCACCGAAGGAGGCTTTAATTCTGAATTTAAATGAAGGTGATTTAGTTCATAGACTTAATCGGGTTCGCTATTTAGTGAATGAGCCACTACTCTATGAAATAGCAGTTATTCCTGCCTCTATCATTTCCATAACATCAGCACTAGATAATTCTCTTTATGAATTACTAGAAGCTAAAAATATGAACCCTGTAACAGCAAAACAAAATATTCATGCCATCATAGCCGATGATAATCTTGCAGATAAACTTGAAGTTGCTCCAGGGAGTGCTGTTTTGTTTGTTGAGAGACGAGGAAAAGATTCTAACGGAAAGGTAGTGGAATATACTCAATCTTACTATCGAGGTGATCGATATGATTATGTGGTGGAACTTGGATGAAAAAAGCACTGACAGGGGCACGAATTTTTTCAGGCAAAGAATTTGCTGATAATAAAGCACTGTTATTTGAAAATGAAGAAATTGTTGAGATAGTTGATGAATCTCAGATTCCACAGGATTTTGAAACTCAAAATTTAAATGGTGGCATTCTCTCCCCTGGCTTTATCGACCTTCAGGTGAATGGTGGAGGAGGAAAGCTATTTAATAACTCACCAGATAAAGAAAGCCTAAATACAATAATAAGTGCGCATCAACATTTTGGCACAACTAGCATTATGCCTACCGTGATTAGTGACTCACTCAATGTGCTTCAAGAATGCACAGACATCATTTCAAATGAGATTCATAACAATAAATCTCTGCTGGGCGTTCATATAGAGGGTCCATTTTTTAATGTTAAATATCGTGGGGTTCACCAAAAGCAATACATCAATACTATAAATGCCACCTATATGAGTCTATTTGAAACGTTGAATGAGTTTCCTGTGATGTTGACACTAGCGCCTGAATGTATTTCTATTAAACAACTTAAGAGTCTTAAGTCATTAGGATTTAAAATCTTAGCTGGCCATACAGATGCAAACTATGATCAACTTGAAGAGTCTATTAAGTATGGGCTAGATGGCTTTACACATTTATTTAATGCAATGGGTCAAATTTCTGCAAGAGAGCCTGGAGTTGTTGGCTCTGCATTAGATTTTGATGAAGTGTGGGCTAGTATTATTGTCGACTTACACCATGTGCATCCATCCTTAATTAATTTATCGTATAAACAAAAGCCTGAAGGTAAACTGTTTTTTGTTTCAGATTCTATGGCAACCATAAACCATGGCGAGCCCTCTTTTGAGCTTTATGATGAAGTAGTGAGTGAATCTAAAGGTCGAATTATTAACTCTGAGGGCAAACTTGCAGGCTCTTCTATCACGCAAATTGATGCCATAAAAAATGCTTATCAGAAATGCAATATTCCTCTAGAGAGTGCAATCTCAATGGCAACACTTTATCCAGCTGAATATCTAGGGGTATCTGACTATCTCGGTCAAATCAAAAAAGGTTACAGAGCAGACCTTGTTCACTTTGACTCTGATTTTAAAATCCAAAATGTCTGGTTAGCAGGCAATCAAATAGAACGGATGAAATCATGAGAGTAGTCATACTTCCAACCGAGGCTGAGGCCAGTAATTTTGCAGGTCAATTTATTGCAGATTACATGAATAATAATAAAAATCCAGTTGTTGGTTTGGCTACAGGCAGCTCAGTTCTTTTAACCTATAAAGCTTTGATTAAAAGGCATAAGGAAGGTAGGCTCAGCTTTAAGAATTTGGTAACTTTTAATCTAGATGAATACGTTGGCTTGCCACCAAATCATAATCAAAGCTATCGAAACTATATGAAAAAAGAACTTTTTGATCATATCGATATTAATCAGAATAATGCATTTATTCCTGAGTGTTTTGATGAAAACTTTGACTCAGCTAGCTCAAACTATGAAGCTAATATAGCTAAACATGGAGGCATTGGTCTTCAGCTCTTAGGGGTTGGATCGAATGGGCACATTGGTTTTAATGAACCTACTTCGAGCTTGCAATCCAGAACAAGAGTTAAAACACTTACGAAAAATACGCTCTCAAAAAATGCACGTTTTTTTGACCCCAATGAAAGACAACCGTCTTTAGCTATAACCATGGGTATTGGAACGATAATGGAGGCCAAGAATATTCTTTTGATTGGTCTTGGCAAACATAAAAGCAAAGCAGTGGCTGAAGTCATTGAGGGCCCACTATCTGCATTTTGTCCTGGCAGTGCTCTTCAAAATCATGAAAATGTCACTGTCATTCTAGATAAGCTTGCTGCTGCAGACCTCAAACTATATGAATACTATATTCAAACTGAAAAAATGAAGTCTGAATACAACTGTTAATAATTGAGTTATAATTTTTCTAAGTTCTAAAGGAGTATTAAGATTGAGCCTTATCTTTAAACAATTATTTGAAAGAGAGAGCTGCACCTATACCTATTTGATTGCCGATAGTGAATCTAAAGAGGCAGCTATTGTTGATGCAGTAGATATCATGATTGAGAGGGATACAGCTTTGTTAAAAGAACTGGATCTAGACCTGAAATTCATTATTGAAACTCACATACATGCTGATCATATCACGAGTGCCTGCCCACTTAAAAAATACTATCCAGATGCAAGAATAGTAATTGGGATGGAAAATGTTGATGCAGAGGCTTGCTCAGATATTATGGTCAGTGAGGGTCATATCCTCAATATTGGAAAATATCAAATCACAACAATTGAAACACCGGGCCACACAGTTGGATGTATGTCTTACCTTATAGAAAATAAACTATTAACTGGTGATGCGCTTTTTATTAGGAGTACTGGAAGATGTGATTTCCAGGGTGGTTCTGCTGAATCTCTTTATGATTCCATTCAAAAACTCTTTAAACTTCCAGATACAACTGAAGTCTATCCAGCTCATGACTACAATGGCCTCTCGGTGAGCACAATTGGTGAAGAGAAAAAATTCAATTCAATGATCAAAGAATCATTTGATGAGCAGGATTTTATTAACAATGTCAATAGTCTTGACTTGGGCTTACCAAAAAAAATCAAAGTTGCAGTTCCAGCCAATCAGAGCTGCGGCCTCATTTCATAAAAGGTTTAAAAAGACTTAATAATTTCTCATTACTTATTAAAATATAAGTCTATGGATATTACAACTCCCGCACTTCTCTTTCCTGCCATTTCATTATTGTTTGTTGCTTATACGAATCGACTCCACTCCCTAAGTGTATTGATTCGAGCAATGACAACCAAAGGCAGTAATGAATCTAAAACAAAGCATGCAGACGAGCAAATCAAGATCCTTGAAAAACGTGTTATTTATATCAGGAGGATGCAGGTCTTTGGTGTTGTGAGTTTTATCTTTAACCTGATGACAATTATTTTGGTCTACCTAAAGTTATACATTCTTGGAAACTACATTTTTGGCTTCGGACTTTTGATGCTCTCAGGCTCTTTATTATTTGCTTTACTCGAAACTTTGATTTCAACAAAGGCGCTCGATATCCATTTGAAAAACTCGAAGAATTAAGGTTTTTTGCCTACATTATCAGCTATCAAGCAAACGATCTCGAACATAATCGAATTTGCAACATGAGCGGTAATTTGATTTGGAGAGTCAACGGTTGGCATAAGACATACAACGTCACCGCCGATAACATTCTTTCCCCTAAGTCCTTGCAACATGGAGAGAACATCCGGCATCTTGAATCCCTCAATGGCTGGCTCTAGATTCGAGACTCCAGGAGCCACAGTAACGTCTAAACAATCTAAATCAAATGTAATGTAGATTGGCGCATCGCCAACACGCTCTTGAATCATCTCAATGCATTTCTCAACACCATATTCATCATATTGATCCTTGGTAATGATTTCGTAGCCAAGTTCGTAACTTGAGTCAAGCCAGTCAAGTGTTCTTGTATTTCCTCTAATGCCAACCTGAATACTTTTTGATGCATCAACGAAACCATCCCTCACCAAATAACTTGCCCAGTGAGCTGCTGATTTAACAGCACCTAGGAAATGATCGAGCTGATGAAAGGCATCAGTATGAGCATCAAAATGAACAAGTACTGCCTTTTCACCATTAGTGAGTTTAGACTTGGGGCCTGCAATTGCCTGCAGAATGCCTCCAGTGATCGAGTGATCTCCTCCAATGGAAACAGGTCGAACACCAGACTCAGCAATCACATCATAAAACTCAGTAATACGCTCTATACACTGCTCATTATTATTAGCTTCAGGAAGCGGAACATCCCCAAAATCTCGAATCTCGCACATCTCCCATGGAGAGATTCCAAACCTTAAGTGGCCTCGTCTGCCCTGGGCTGAAATATTTCTAACTGCACGTGGGCCTAGATGCTGATCGCGCTGCGTTGTTCCATTTCCAGTACTATGAGGAACACCAACAAGTGCAATATCACAGCCGTCAGTTTCAGGCTGATGTGGACATCGAAACAAAGTAGGAACGCCCCACCAATAAAGGCCATTCATCATGGCTGAGTTATCTCTTGTTTTCTTATCCATTAATTTTCTTCAAAAATTTACTCAAACTTTTCACTAATTCTCATAAGAATAGCCTTCTTATAAGGCACCTCTAACTCCTGTGAAGACCATGCCCCAAAACCTAAGTCAACTTGCTGCTCCCATGTTTCAATTGGATTTTTAAAGATTGTAACAGAGGTTTCTTTTGGGGCGGACAAAAATAATGCCATCTCTTCAGCTTCGCCGATTTGATTGTCTTGAGAGACATACTCACTAATGTTGATAAATTTTGCAACATCAGTCATCCAATAAACACAGCCTCTATATTCCTCAGCAAGGTTAGCACCTTGAATATATTCTTGAGTTAACTTTGTTATAGCATCTGTTTGAGCTGCAGTGATTTGCCCATTAGTCATCTCCATCTCTTTATTATCATCAATCATATGATAGGCATAGATTCTATTCATCAGCGCCTCACCCGCAGTGAGGCCTGCCATTTCAGGCCTTGTGAGCTGAATATAAATAAGTGCAGAGCATCTAATGGCTCTATCCGCAACCTCTTTTTCTGCATATGTTGGCGTTACAAATCCAACTAAAAGTATTAAGATAGGGAGTATTTTTTTCATAAATTTAAATAGGGGTACGAATAAACAAACGTTAAAGTATAAACAAAATAAACACTTAAATCACACCTAAATTACATCTTCATTGGCAAGCAGTAAGTAAAATTGGGATATTGACTAATAATAATAAAACCTATGTCTGATAAATATCTAATTTTTGGCGCCACTGGATCTATAGGCTCTAGTTTGGCTCTTCAACTCAAGGAATCTAATCAAGATGTTCATCTTATTTCAAGAAACGAGGAAGAGCTAAAAACCCTTTCCGAGAAACTAGGCTTTAGTTGCACCGTAGCTGATGTACTAGAGGATGGATTCGTCGATCAAATAAAATCAGATATGGCTGACTCTAATGTCAAAGGACTGACTTATTGTATCGGCTCGATTGATTTGAAACCTCTAAAAAGGGTTACAGAGTCTGACATGAACCAATGCATGAAGCTTAACCTTTACTCAGCAATTGAGGCTATCCAAGGCTTTCAAGATGAACTAAAAAAGAATAACGGATCAATTGTGTTGTTCTCATCCGTAGCTGCACAAAAAGGCTTTACTAATCACACCATTATTGCATCTGCTAAAGCTGCCATTGAGGGACTAACAGTCACTCTTGCTGCAGAACTTGCTCCAACTATTCGAGTAAACTGCATTGCTCCGAGCCTTACAGATTCTAAGATATCTCAGTCAATGCTTAAGAGTGAGGTCGTAGCTGAAGCTCTGGCTAAAGCACATCCTCTCAAAAGACTTGGTAAGGGCAGTGATTCTGCTGCTCTCGCTAAATTTCTTTTGAGCGGTGAAAGTTCTTGGATTACAGGTCAAATCATTGGTGTTGATGGCGGCCGTTCCAGCTTAAGCTAAATAGACCGCTATAGGTGTTTACTCTGTGACTGTTAAGTACAATTGAATTGGGTCTGCACCCATCTTTATGATGTTATTATCATTCTCGTCATTACTAAAATCAACTGACACCGAATCTGTTGTTTTCATATTGAGCTGAAACGTTGAGTTCTCTGTAACAACATAAGGTGTTGTAAGCGTTGTAGTCCAAAGAATTCTTGCTGCATCTGTACATGCGGTAGCAAATGAATTATCTGTCTTAAGTAGAGAAACTTCAGCAGTGCCATTTCCAACGGTTCCAAAATTAGAATAGTCTCCATTAGCAACCCAACTATCAGAGCACTCCTCACCCGTTAATTTATTAATAACCTCATAGGAAAAAACAGGTGCACTTGCAGATGCAGCTCCACAAGAAATTAATTGTGCACCATCAGCAGTAGTTGCTCCATGAGGAGAAGTGAATTGTTCATTAGTGTATGCACTTGGACCAGCAACGGATGTCCAACAAGTAGTGCCGGCACTGGAACTAGCGCCAGTAAGACTATTAGTAGCTGTAAATGAATGCTTAATTCCAAGCTTATTACTTACCAAGACCAGCATATGGGTATATGTTCCATTATCAATCGAAAATTCTGGAATCGCCATTGCCCCTGAAGTTCCTGCAATAATTGCGTGGGTCACACCTGCAGCATTATCAACAATATATTGACATGAACTCAAGTCATTCGCAGCTGTTGTTGCAGTACAAAGTCCTAACTTATAAAAAGTTATCTCATATTCATCTGGTGTATCACTACATTGATCAGATCTCTGACTGTAAGCAGTTTCATAAACAGGTGCATCAGAATTACCTGATCCATCTACTGCAACATCGAGCAATCCAGCATCTGTATACCTACAGCTTGCATCCGCTGCCGTTGTAAAAACAGCTGATATTAGAAATAAGCTAATTAATAGTAATATTTTATTTAAGTTTAATGTTTTCATATTAGTATCCTGCAACCGTTAATACGCCAGACTTTTTCTTAACAATGCGATTCTCACGCTTCACGAGTGCGTATCTCTCATTGCCCAGTTTGGTTAGCTCATAAGCTGAGCTTGAGAACTCAAATAATTTTGGTTTCGCTTCAGTCTGACCAAAGCTCCAAGTGTAATTTAGAGCTATGCTGTCAGTATCTTTAGTGGCTGCATCTTTGTAGTCAGTTCGAATGTAGTTCAGTGTCAGGTTGTCAGATAGGTTTCCACCAAGGGTATATTTTCTGCCCTTTTTATCTTTCATACCATCAATACCTTTCCATGAAAATGCATTCATTCCAAACTTCATACCTGGCATATATGGAAGGGCAACCTTGAAGCCCATATCTCTCCCATCTAAGGCTTTTGAGTCAGTTCCACTCTTGTCTTTGATGTATCCAGTCGTTCCATTATAAATATTCACCCTAGACTCTAGAACAGAGCTCACTACCTCAAATCCAACACCATTGCGCTTGTGATCATCTGGAAATTCATGGTCATAAAATGCGTTCACACCAGTCATCCAAGTCTCATCTTGATTAAGCCTTCTGAAGCCTACCCCAAGATTCAATGTCGTGCGATCATCGTATCGATTAAGATTGATTTGATTAAAAAGAAACGAGTTCGGGTTATCTCCGTAAGCTTTAAGAACACCAATATCGACTGTTGAATCACCCGATTTTAGATTGGTACTTACCTCAACGGTATCAAAATTGGGGCTTAATAGTGCTCCAATACCTGACGAGATAAATGAGCTCGTTGAACTAGTCATTCTACTCATAAGAGAAGACTTGATTTGCTCAGAGTCATCAGCACTTGCATTGAGTGATACACCCAATGACATTGTAAGTATTGAGCTCAGTAAAATTTTAGATAGGTTAGAACTATAAATCTTCATATTCAAGTCAGCCTTCAATATTCAAAAAAAGCTATTATATATCAATTCATATAGATATATATAGTCCATATAGACCTGTAAAGATAAGCTATTTAAGTAAGTTGGCTAATCTTTTCAAATAACTCTTTTGAAATAGTTATGCTGTGTGAGCTATCACGCAGCTTTCTTTTCTCTAGCCTCTTGTTGCCAGGGAGTCTTGTTGACGGCTGCTCAAGAATAGATTCAACAATAGTTTCAGTTCTTTCTGAGAAACTATCACCTGAAAAAAAACTAGGATCAATTGCTATGATAAGTTGTCCAACTCCAGGCGCATCTCCATCAGCATTTAGAAATGAGCTAGCTTCAAAACCAAAGTTTGACCCAGTTAAGCCTGCTGCTAATATTTCTACCATTAAGGCAAGAGCACTTCCTTTTGCGTCTCCTATTGGGAGCATGGCTCCAGCTAATGCCTTCTTTGGATCAGTAGTTGGCTTGCCATCACTATCAATGGCCCAGCCCTCAGGAATTTTTTCATTTTGCTGATTAGCAACCATGACCTTTCCACGAGCAACCTTACTTAAACTCATATCAATAACTATCGGCGGCTCATTGTCGCGAGGCGTTGAAAAAGCAATTGGATTAGTTCCAAATAAAGCTTTTGTCCCTCCCCATGGCGGAATAGCCTGAGGCGTATTACCAAACATTAGACCAATGAGTCCATTCTCAGCTAATATTTCAACATGTCTTCCTGCCTGACCAAAGTGATGAGAGCGAGAAATACTTGCAGCTGCAATACCAAATTTCTTACAGGTTGAAGTGATCTCTTTGAGCGCCAAAGATATTGCGGGATATGCAAAGCCATTGTTAGCATCAATCCTTATCACACTTCCCTTAGAACTGAGGATTGAAGGCGCTTCATTTCCATTAACCTTTCCTGATGTCAGTTGCTCTACATAAGAGGGTATTCTTGACAGTCCATGACCTGACTGTCCATCAAACTCAGCGCTGATAAGTGCATCAGCCACCTCTTTTGCATTATCTTCAGTCGTCTTATTATTGACAAGGGCATTAAAAGCTAAATCCCAGGCTTCTTTTTCAGAAATTTGAACTGTTTTAATCATCGATTGTTCCTATAAATTTAGAAGGTAAATTATAGTTATGTTAGGCCTTATAAAGTATATTTATTTGTTATGTTTAAGTTCTCTTTAAAAACAAGAATCGGTTTTTATTTAAGTTGTGGTTGGCTTTTATTTTCGTTCTTTATTGCAACAACCTATTCAAAACTAAATAATCAAATTATTCTTGGGTGGTTTGATTTGTTCAATGTATATTGGCATATCTTTTATATTGTCAGCACCCCAGTATGGTTATACTGGATTGTGTTAAGACCCTATAAATGGATAAAAAAAGTTCGTACTAATGGAGCTAAAAAATGAAACTTAGTCTCGGTATTTTCCAATATGAAATGCAGGATGAACATCCATTAGATAAAATTCAAAGACTAGAAGCTCATTTAAGTAATAGTAATAATTTAGATTTAGTTATCTGTCCTGAACTCTTTATTTCTGGATATGGAAGCCATAAAAAAATCAATGAATACAGTGAGAATCATGACGGTGAATTCGCAAAAAAAATAAGTAATCTAGCTAAGAAATTTAGTACAGCGATTATTTATGGATATCCTGAAATGGATAATAATCAACTTTTCAACTCTGCTCAACTCTTCAGTAATGATGGTCTTTCCATGGCCAATCATCGTAAAAAACTTCTGCCGCCAACCGCAGAAGAATCGAAAATTTTTACACCTGGTAAAGAGAGCTCAATATTCTCAATAAAAGGAATTAAATCAGCCATCGTTATTTGCTATGAACTAGAGTTTCCCGAGCTCATTAGAGAGCTAGCTCTTCAGGGTGTTGAGTTAATTATTGCCCCAACTGGACAGTCATCTCTCTGGCCAGCAGCAGCACTTTTCAATTGCAGAACGAGGGCTTTTGAAAATGGAATATTTGTAGCATACGCCAACTCAACAGGCGATTTAAATGGAATTAACTTTATGGGTGAAAGCAAAATTATTGGGCCTGACGGTTTAGATCTTGCGAACGCAAATATCGGTGAAAAACTAATCGCTGCAAAGATCGATACCGACCAAATCAGCTTGGTAAGAAAAAAACTTCCATACCTAAATGATTCTAAATCTCTTCAATAGGTTCAATAAACTTTTACTGGCACGATGAGTTGTCAATGCCCCAAGGCATTAGAGTGTTGCATAGAAAAGCGCCACTTAAAATTGCATTAGTCAAGTTTGCACCTCTCAAATTAGCATTAGTCAGATTAGCTTGAGCAAAATTAACACCACTTAAATTTGCAAGGGTCAAATCCGCTTCTGTTAGATTTGCACCCGATAGGTTTGCGCCATATAAATTAACTGCAAATAGATTAGAGCCAAAAAGATTAGCATTTTCTAGATTTGATCCATTCATTTCGGCGCCAAAAAAACTGGAGCCCTCCAAATCTGCATTATAAAAATTAGAATTCGAAAGGTCGGCCGATATAAAGTCAGCACCCGAAAGCACAGCATCATTAAAGTCTGCTCCAACAAAATTTGCCTTTCTTAAAAGACAGCCCTGGCAAGCATTTAATGAGTTTAATTTGATAATATTCTCATCAATTTTCTGCCAATCATTATTTCCATCAGCAAAACTTAGACCCGAAACTGAGAGAATAATTAAAGCTAATATTTTTTTCATATTGCCGTTGTTATGTTAAAGTTATCATAAGTATATGATAAAAAAAAGGAGGTAATATGGCAAACTTAGTAAAAAAATCATTTGATAAACCTGACGACTTGGTAGCACCGGACAAAACTCGAGCAGAAATACTTGAGTTTGGAACGATTAAAGCAGTTAGGGTAACTGCTCAGCCTGGGTGGACTTGGTCTGAATGCATCAAACCGCATGTTGGAGGTGAAAGCTGTCAAGCCGGTCATTTAGGAGCTTGCATCCAAGGCAGTATGAGAGTGACTCACGATGACGGAACAGAAATGACCATTAGCGCTGGTGATGTATACTCTATTTCACCCGGACATGATGGAGAGGTCATCAGTGATGATGCGTTTATTGGTTATGAATTTAATAATCAAGGTAAGTCATTTGCTGTTTGGGATAGTTAAAACTTTTTCTTTGTAAACTAATATTCTGTCTTATTGACAGAGATTTCTTTCATGATACAATTTTTTCATGAAGATAGAGCCTGGCCTAAATACACACACCAATGCACCTCTTGAGGTCTCTCTCAAGATGCTTAAAGATTGTTCATTTAAATCATTTGAACTAGCATCTCCAATCCCTCCTGTTATTAATCACTCGATTAATTTCTATAACCATGAGCAGGATCGAATTTTCAATCAGGAATGGATTTGCATTGGTCGATGTGATGAAATTCAATCTGCTGGTGACTTCCTTACCCACCAGATTGCTGGGACTTCTGTGCTTGTTGTTAGGCAAGATTCTGGTGAAATTATAAGTTTTATTAATGCCTGTGCCCATCGCTTTACCTGCCTATCAAAAGAAAGATCAGGCCACGCCTTTGCTTTCACCTGTCCAAATCATGCTTGGACCTATGGACTAGATGGTCAATTAAAACACGCCCCATTTATGGAAATGAAATCAAACTTTATTACGAATAAACATAAATTGGAAAGGCTTCATACGGAAATCTGGGAGGGATTTATTTATGTAACTCTCTCAAAAAAACCAAAAAAGAGTATAGCTAGATCGCTAGACAGGCTCAGAAAAAATATTGTTGGCCAATACGATATGGCTCGTTATAAAACAGTAATTAGAGAACGTATGAGCTGGAATGCGAACTGGAAAAATCTTATCGAAAACTTTACAGAAAGCTACCATGTACCGATTGCTCATCCAAAGACGTTTGCAGGTCATAAGAAACAAATCAAAGATTATGAATGCGGTGAGGATAGTAATCATTTCTGCTATCACTTTGCTCCTCAAGAATCAGACAAGGGTTCAGGTGCGGCTCATGAACTCAATACAAACCTCCAAGGAAAGTGGCGTCGCACAATGGTTGATTTTTGCATCTTTCCAAATCACTTAGTAACTCTCATGCCAGATTACCTCTGGTGGGTTTCAGTCATGCCTAAAGGAGTTGGTGGCTTTGAAGCAACTTGGGGAGTAGCTGTACCTCCAGAAATACTCAATGATATTGCTGAGGAAGATTATGATAAATGGGTTAAGGAAAAAATAGATTATATGAATAGAGCAAATGAAGAGGATAGGTCTCTCGTTGAGAGACTCTATCAGGGGAGCCAGTCCAATCGATTACCCCAAGGGACTTTCCATCCTATTGAAAAAAATCTTTGGCAGTTCATAAAGTATCTAACAAAAATAACCGCTTAGTTTAAATGGAGCCATTGAAAAACCTATATTTGGCCCTGGCAGAAATTTTTGATTCAGAGGGCCGTGAAGGCGGTGCTCAGGCGGCAGAAGCACTGATTAATGCTAGTCATAAAATAAAGCAGCCTGAAAAATATACCAATCCATTTTTACATGAAGTGAACTCTAGTCTCAACTTTCAAGCTCACATTTTAAATAGACTTGTTTTAAAAGCATCTCCCTATATTAAGTGGGGTGGCTCAGATCTTAGAGAGGGAAGAATACCTGATGATTTGGCAAATCGAATGCCGATGGCTGAACTAGTTGGACCTGACGGCATGTTTTTTAATGAGACTGTTCGTGTTGGGCTATGGCTTCAGAACAAAGGGATAGTCTATGGCCCAAGACAGCACGAAGCTGAGGAAACTTTTTTTATTTTTAATGGAGAGGCTTCATGGGAAACTAAACTCACTGAGTCAAGAATACTAGGGCCAAATACATACATCTTTCATCCCTCCAATATTCTTCATACATCCATAACCACTAGCTCGTTCGTCTTCACTGCATGGCGCTGGTCAGGCAATATAGGCTTTGAAAAATACACGCTTCACAACAAATAAAATTAATAGCTAAATTGAGTTGGGAACATGATAGTTATATTCCCCAGTTGAGGATTCATCATAAGCATAGGTTTGTCTTTTCCACTCCTGAACTTTAGGTATGTTACTAATCTCATTATATAAACTGGTAAGCCTTTCAAAAGTCTTTGGTAGATTACTAGGTATGTCATCAAGAACCCCTTGTGCAATCCACCCAAGCATACTCCAAACAGCGATATCAGCAACGGTCATCTCATCACCCACAAACCATCCCGAATCGTTTGCCTCTAAAATTTTCTCTAGATAACTAAAATATTTTGGCAAGGCATCATTACTCAGATCATGTCGCATTTGTTTTTTAATGTCTGGATTGCTTTCATTCATAGAGGGATTTATGAGTACATTAATATCTGTTACTGTATCAATAACTTGATCCACCTTTCCGGCTTCAATCATATCGTTAGGGTACATATCAGCTATCTGTCCACAAATTCTTGCTATAGCTCCAGTTTGTGCAATACTTTGGCCTTCAATTACGAGAACGGGTAACTGCCTAAAAGGGATGACGGTCCCATCACTTAACTCTCCATTTTCTTTAATATCATTAAGATCTTCACTCGTAATTCTATAATCCTCAAACTCAATATCTGAGATAAATAGGCATAATCTTGCTATCTCAGCACGCCAGAAAGGTTGATCAAAATAGATTAGCTTTAGTTGCATTTTAAGACTCCAAATTTAATTTTTCTAATAATTTCAATTACTTATTAGAAATGGATTATACGCAGGAAATTAAATATCTTTTAATTGAATAAATTCCAATAAAAACCATAGTTTTAGTACGTATTTTTATATTAGTTTTTTCTAGGTATAATCCGAAATTGTAGAAAAAGGGGCTACATGTAATATTTAATTTTATATCTTTTTAGTTAAGGAGTTATACATGGAATATTTTTTACAAGACGGCGACTTTGTCGGCGTATCTTTCTGGATTGTCTCAGTAGCAATGGTTGCTGCAACTGTATTCTTTTTTTATGAAGGAATGGCAGTAAAGAAAGAGTGGAGACTTTCAATGACTGTTGCTGGACTAGTGACATTAGTTGCGGGTGTTCATTATCTCTACATGAGAGACTACTGGGTTGCTTCGCTTATCGCTGGTGAGGCTCAGTCTCCAATTGTCTACAGATACATCGACTGGTTAATTACAGTGCCTCTATTGATGATTGAATTCTTTATTATTCTTAAGGCGGTTGGTGCTGCAGTCTCTTCAAGTTCATTCTGGAGACTACTCATAGGTACCCTAGTTATGCTAATTGGTGGTTACCTTGGTGAAGCAGGCGTCATGTCAGCTAGCCTAGGATTCATTATAGGTATGATTGGTTGGGCTGTTATCATCTGGGAAATCTTTGGTGGAGAGGCAAGTAAAGCCGCAGAAGCTAATGCAGGTGTAAAAGCAGCTTTCAATGCGCTTAGACTAATCGTCCTCGTTGGCTGGGCAATCTATCCACTAGGATACATTTTCGGCTACATGATGGGCTCCGTAGACAACGGCACTCTGAATATCGTATATAACCTTGCAGATTTTGTTAACAAAATCTTATTTGGTTTGATCATTTGGAATGTTGCTGTTAAAGAATCAGAAGCCTAATAGTTTCCTGATTTAAGCTATTAAAAGCCCTCTTTATTGAGGGCTTTTTTATTTCAGCTAATAGTTTTATTGGTACTAACTTCCAACAAAAACATTCTCTTTAAATAGCCCTCTTAATCGTCGTCCATCATTTAAATAGATCATCTGGCCATTGCCATGTCGCATGTCATTTAACCACTCACCTTCATAACGACTCCCTTCCTGATACTTAGCACCGTCCTGATAAACCATAACTCCATAGCCATTGCGCTGGTTATTGAGAAACTCACCCTCATATCTCCTACCATCAGGATAGACCATAACTCCCTGACCTGTCATAATCCCGTTTACAAAGTTTCCAGTATAGGTCTGCCCATCAACATAACTAAAAAAACCAGGGCCATTCGCCATGTCATTTTTCCATGATCCTTCATAACGACTATTTTGCTGATACATACCCGCATCTTTGAATGTCATAATGCCAAAACCTTCACGTTTATTCTTTTTATAGCTGCCTTCGTACCTTAGACCATTTGGATAAATCATAACTCCACGGCCTTCAATCATTCCATCATAAAAGTCACCTTCAAAGCTTTGTCCATCAGCATGTCTAAATAACCCTTTTCCATTGGGTTTATTATTTAAAAAATCGCCCATATATTTTGAGCCAGCCTTAAAGGTATAAATTCCTTTTCCATGCATGCAAGTTGTCACATCAAGATCAATGACGCATTCTCCTGCCTGCCCCCTGTATAGACTCCCATCAGAAAACTCCATCAGAACAACGTCCTTAGTATTGGCAAGAAATGCATCATTAACAGTAGAGCTGGATGTGCCAGAAACTAGAATAATGGCTAAGGCAACTATGAATTTTACTTTCATAGTAGAATTATATTTCAAACTCATGAAATATAAGATGAAACCTGAAAAAATGTGCAAAACTTGTGGCAAGCCCTTCACCTGGAGAAAGAAATGGCGAAAGGACTGGGAGAATGTACTATATTGCAGTGAAAGGTGTAGACGAAATAAAACTTAAAGGGTTTTCTCGTTTTACAATCAAAAAGGCCCTAAATGTTAGGGCCTTAGTCTTATTTACTCTTTAAATTTTATCTAGATTTCCAATAAAATAAAATAGCTAAAACAACATCAGGGGCTATATTGCCAATGACGTTAGCCGCACCTGCTGGAAATGCACCCGTACTTATTTGAAATAAAGTTAAAGGCACCCAGATTGCATGCAGTATGGCGAAAAACATGCCAACTGACTTGATATTTTCACTAGCCCAGCTAGGCATTTGCCAACTAATATAGGCCATACCCAAAGCCATTAATGACATGCCTCTCATTATGTCCTCTGCAATAGCACTGGCTTCCACATTGAAGCTTCCCATTAACGCACCTGGAGCAAGTAACATCATAGCTCCAAAAAAAGCAAATAAAGCAGCTTGAAGTCTAAAGATCAAAGATAAACTCATAGTGTCCCCTTATTATTGTATGAAATTTCAATATACCATACATTCTCAATTAACGCTCAAAATGGATTTAGAAATTTTCAATAATTAAGCTCATTATGACATTTAAATTTAGTATACTGATTCTATGGCAGGGGCAAATTTAAAATTACTTTCTCCTAAAGCAATTTTCTAATATTCTACTTTTTTTTGTGGGAACACTCCCTGCCATTCAACTTAAGGCTTTAGATTTAAAAGGAGTTGGATTCTACTAAGATAATTTACAACAAGACTTTCAAAGCCGACGCGTCTTAATAGCTTTGATGTGAGAGTTCTTGCTGTAGGTCTTTCAAGCCAATCTCACTTTGGCTTATTAAATCGTTTAAATTTTGTCTAATTCATTTAAGGTATATAACTCTTTTGCAACCTTACTGTATTTTTCGTAGGTACTATTCATGACTTTTTCTAACCATTTTTTTGCCTCCCCAAGATCCTTATTAACACCAATCCCACCGATGTAGGAGGCACCAATCGAGAACTGTGCAGGCGCATAACCAAGGTTTGCTGATTTAAGCCACCAATCAAAACCAGCCTCGTCACTCTGAACTACCCACATACCCTCTTTCATATACATCGTGCCAAATTCATACATTGCTCTAGGATGGCCCCTGGTTGCGAGTTGGCTTATTTTATAAAGCTCTTTAGCAGATTTTTCATACTCACCCGCCTGATCAAAGGCTATTGCTCTTTTAAGATCTGCATTAGCGCCGAGTGAGAGAGCAGTTAATGCAATCAATACTGTATATTTAATTTTCATGGGTTCTATTCTAGTATCCTGAAATGAAGATTGAATGTAGATTAAGAGTTCTTTAAATAAAGATTAACTTTGCGTTTAGCTGGCTAGCCGCAGGTCCCACCATATCGACTTCGAATAATAATTTCCTTAGCTACTGAAGAGCTAATATTAAATTTGCGCGACAAATATTCTAAACTTTTGTGTTGATAGGTGTAGAGCATCACCATCATATAAATTTCATCATCGTTAACATGTGATTTATTTAAATGCTGAAATGATTTTTGACCCCTTGGCATAATGGGAATATTTTACTGTTAATTATTTATTATGTCTAATTGACTAAACTGTAGTTGTTTAAAAAGCCTTATCGATTGTGATTGATTTTTCATCGCCAAAAGTATCAATTTTTAGATTAGTGCCTGAACGCGTGGAATAAATTGGCCCCTTGCCTCTTAGCGCCTTATTCCACTTTTTAAATTTAAGTAACCTAGCAGAGTTTTTATTAATTGATATTTCTGATTCATTAACTAGAATTCCATCGTTACAACTAATTTTCCTTTTATTTATTTCATAAGTAACTTGCGCAGAAAGTGGAGGGTCCTTTGCCATCATACAAATCTGGTCATGACTAAAACTGCTAACCTCAAGTGAGGCAGCAGCAGTTTTTAGGGTTATGGCGAGTGAGAGAGCAAGAAATATTTTCATTAGAAAATAATTATATGTCACTAGGAACTATATCTAAATTTATTTCAAATAATTGAGATTTATGTATATATTTTTTTACACTAAGTTAAATATTTATTACATTATGTATGGTATACTTTACATATAAAAGAATTATTTAATTTACCCAATGAATATAAAAATAAGAAACACTTTAGCCGAGATTGCTGGCGCATTAATTGCGATGACTTGGATGTGGCTTAACTTACTTGATGCCTTAACAATGTCAATACAGTCAGTTTCAAAAGTACTGGCCCAAGGAATTGGAATCAGCATTATTTTAATTATTGCTCTTCACATCATTTTCAATATTCTCTCGTCAATCTTAACTGGACAGTACGAAGAAAATATTGAGGATGAAAGAGATAAAATTTATGAACTTTATGCTTTGCAGCTCAGTAGTGCTATTTTTGGGATATCGATTGTAACTACTTTTGTCTTATTAGGATGGTTTAATCTTAATATAACCACAGGTCTTATTGCTATTACTTTTTCAGGATTTATTGCGAGTATTTTTAGTCTTTTATTAAAGATTTATCTTTATAGATAACAATGTTTAAGAAAAAGATTCATATAGAAAATGCGGTGAGGAAACTCAGGTTCAATAACGATGAGATGACTCAGCAGCAGCTTGCAGAAGAAGTCGGTGTTTCTAGACAGACCATCGTTGCAATTGAAAAATATAAATACACACCATCATTAGATCTAGCGTTTAAGATAGCGCTGGCATTTGATATGGAGATACAAGATGTTTTTTTTATAAACCAGTAATTTTTTCAGGAGGAAGTAATGGAAATATCAGAGCTAGACCCAAAAATAAAAGATACTCAAGAGGAGCTTATCAAACATCAAGAAAAAACTCGAAAATTTAAGGAGTATGTACAGGGGTTATTTATAGATCTCTACACTCAAGATGAATTTAATAGAAGGGTAGATGCCATATTTAACGAAACCTTTAAAAGAGATCAAAATGACGAATGAAAATAATCAATTATTAGATCAAATGAGTAGTATTGATGATAGCTTAGAAAAACTTAAGCAAAACTCTAAGAAAATCAGTGATCAAGTAGGTTTAATCTGGTTAACAATATTGGGTTACATCATCTATTTGGAGTTTTTTAAATAAAAAGGATTAAATAAGCATGAAAGAATATCCAGTAAAGCTAAAAATTGACTACTCAGAATCCTCAAATCGCCTTACCGCAATCTTTAGGCTGATTCTCGTTATTCCAATTGTCATTATTCTGGCTCTTATCTCAACCTATGCTGAAGCTTTGTCATTAGCTATTGCCATGATGATACTCCTTAAAGAAAAATACCCAAGGTGGTGGTTTGATTGGAATATTGGTATCACTAAATTTGCCTACAGAATTGCAGCGTATGTTTTTCTCATGAGAGATGAGTACCCATCAACGGATCATGATCAGTCAGTTCAAATTAATATCCCTTACCCTGATGTTAAAAATGATTTAAAGAGATGGATGCCACTTGTTAAATGGATACTGGTGATCCCTCACATTATTGTCCTTACCGTTCTTTTTATCGGAGTTGTGCTCTCAACGATTGTGGCATTATTTGCCATCTTGTTTACAGGCAAATACCCAAAAGGAATCTTTAACTTTGTTGAAGGTTTCTTAAGATGGACGCTCAGGGTGAGTGCATTCGCACTTTTATTAACTACGGATGAATATCCACCATTTAGACTCAGAGAATAGTTTTAAGAATTAATACAATTTAAAAATCTATACTCTAATAACCGCCCATTTTTGACTTAGGTCCGAGCTTATGCTTAGAATGCAGCTTCTCAATCAAATCAGGGTCTGGTGAAGGAAAGCTAGTCCCATATTGCCCATTATTCGATTTAACAATTGGCAATTCATCAACTTCCAAACCTGCATAACATAGCAACCCTCTATTCGCTACCTCTGTTTGAATATTTTGTGGGACAGATGAGGAGTTCATCCACCCACATAAATCATTATTGGACCAATCATCAAAATATCCTGCGAATGAAGGAGTTATGAAGAATGAAGCAAGAATAATGAACTGTAGCTTTTTCACGAGAAATAAATATTGACAAAAAAAACATCAAATATATGCTATTTTTTTGAGTTTTAGATGTAAATTAGGTGTTGTTTAAATGAACTGATTATTTCATGATTGATATCTCACGCAAAAAGTTTAATGGTGAAATGAAACTAACCGTTACTCGTGCACCCACTCATGCAACCATAAAAGAGCTTAGGGATGAGCTTAAACTAGTCAAAGATATTGCTGATTACTGGGAAGAGAAATCAAATAAGAGAGCATTTGGTGAAATTCAAAAGAATAATATATCTTTTGAAAAGTGGAGAGAAATCTACTTGCAACATGGATGGATTGAAATTTCAGAATATCACTGTTTTTACAATCCTAAGAGCGTATCGATTCAGTATGAGTCAATAACAGCGCTTCCATCAATCGAAGGAAATAGAGACAATGAGCAGAGCGGAACTTGGGCATCCTATGAGATGGACAAATCATTTTCATCTTTTTGCAAGGTCTGGAATAAGTACTATCAAACATGGCAATTTAGGCTCAATAAATTAGAGAGAGAGCGCTTTGATATGAGGAGAGTCTCTCAAACACAAACCACGAGAATAGAGGAGGCGCTCTTTGTACTTCTTGGATTGAGCCCATCAGTACAAGGCACAACAGGTTTTGAAAACTTTAGTCTTAGTGAGAGATTGTTTGAAACAGATAGCATCGAGTATCAAGACTACCAAGGAAATAATCTCATTATCAACAGCAACTTATATTCCAATGATGGTTATGGACATCTTGAATGGTATCTGAAGCAGAAAGAGGAGTATATCCTTATTGAAAGACTAGCCACAAGAGGTCAGCCCTCAGATTTTAGCGACAGACTCTCATCAATAAAGTTTAATGAATGGGCTTATAAGAATCACTATATAGAGGACAGGGTGCCGATCATTAGAAATAGTAAAGAGAGTCCTTTTGGTGAGGGATTTGCCTATAAACTTTTCAGCTCATTATTGGAAGTTGGATACATCAAAGGCACATTTGATTATACTTGGGAGCTCGCAGATGGCATGTCTTGGACCTCGCTACATTATCTAGCTTCAGAGCTCTCAAAAAGAAATCTTATTAAAACATCTAGCCCCTTTGAAGACATTCAAAAATACATCAACTATGCATCATCATATCCACTTAAGGATCAAGTCGTCTTAACATCGCCTGATCTACTCAGTCACACCAATGATGATAAGATTTATACGCAAGAATGCGATTTAATTGATTCTGCTATTAATAATATCGAACCAGATCAAGCAATCGAAATTAAAACATTTAAGGAGGAGTAATGAAAATACTAGAGTTATTAGACGCTGAGTTGGTATTAGTCGATCTTGAGGTCAATCTTGGAGACAACAAACAGAATAGTCCCACTCTTTGTGCTAAATACAATGGACAAATTATCCCCTTGAACACCCCTGATGGAAGGCCAATACTAATGAATAAAGATAATGCAATATGATTAATATAAACGAGGTCATAGAGATGGCATGGAGCGATGATGTCACTTTCTCAGATATTGAAAGAGAGATAGGAATCAAAGAGCCTGAAGTTAAACGCATTATGCAGGCAAACCTCAAACCGAGTTCTTATAAACTATGGCGAAAAAGGGTTCGTTGGATCAAAGAAAAGAAAAAGAAGTCTAATAATTTCCCTTGAGCTTGGTGAGTAATTTTTTGCTTAACTTGTGATTAATAAAAACTAATCTCAGAGACTGAAACATCAGACTGAAAATCTCGACCATAAGCAACGACAGCGAAGTCTCTTATTTGATCAACTTCTAAACCTCGCTCTCTGTATTTTGAACTCTTAAATTTTTTGAACGGCAAATCCACTTGCTGCCAGTTGGGACTTGTGTCAAATGTGTGGTAATAATAGTCACTCGGTGACCAAGTGAAATAAGTTCGAATCATGACATGGTAGGTCTCACCATTACCCCTGACATTTAGCCTAACCCCCTCAAGACCTTCACCGTCTTTATCAGCTTTATGGATCAACTGGAACATCTCTGGTTTATTGAATAGTGATATTTTTGATCTAAATTGTACAAACCCTCCATTATTCCTTGTGCTGACGTCCCCAGTTAGTCTCAAATAAAACCTATCTCCATCCTGCAGCAATGTAGTAGCTCCCTCCGAGACACCACCCATTACCTGATCGCTTAGATATTTCCATTCTTTTGCCATAGTTGGCTCAATTGGAAACTGAAGATTATCTTGGGCATAAGTAGCTAATGAAGCAAGAACTACAAAAAACAAAATTACTATTTTTTTCATTCGTTTACCACCACGATAGCACTCTGCCATTTCCAGCGATAATAAGTAGGCATGTAACGACGTGCAGAACAATCCAAAACGTTCTAAAGAGGAGCGCTTTCTTCACATCTGTTTGGGCAATGGGTAAAAACTCAGGCTTATCCTCATCATTGAGGCCGATTGGCATGCCAACTGTTCTTGCCCAAACCTTTAAAAATCTTCTTTGACCACTCATGGCTTTATTTAAAGTTTGACCTTGTAATTGAAAATAAATCTTATGCCGCTTCCGTTGTGTTTATTAGTGTTTTTATTAGTAGAAGGTGAGGGAAACAATGTTCCGTGTTCTGAAGAAACAGGCTCCTTAATTGAGACTTCGATGATTTCAGGATTGACCAGGCACAGTAAATCTCTGATTTCAATTTCCATTAATATTGGATCAGGAACTTGAAGGGCATCTACCCATCTACAGAGGTCTTCATTCGACCAGTCATCAAAAGTATCTGCATATGAAGCTGAACACATGCCTAAGAAAGTTAAGACGATTAATAATTTTTTCATCATCATATTATATGGCTAGATACCTCACCTTAAATGAAGATTAGGAGTTGTTTTCATAAAGAGAAACTCATTGATAAATGGTAAAAAAAGTAAAAATAAACTCGATTGAGATAGTGTATATTTATCCCAGTTTAAGCAAAGTAAATTTTTAAAAAATCATGAAAAGTGGGTAGCAATGAGTAATAAAGTTATTAACCCAAAAAATAAATCTATCCTATATTTTGCCCTAGGCTCTACTCTAGCATTTATCCTCTATATATCCCTTGTGTTAAATGCAGCATCTGGCTGTTTTAGGCTGGATAGCGGGTCAAACTCCCTAGGTTTATCTTTTTCTTATACCCTAGAGATGGTTCTAGATTTCTTTGCAGCTAGAAACCAAGAGCAGCTCCTTTGCTATAGCCAGTTTCTGAAAGTGTGGGATATAATTTTTGCCATGATTTATACCTTGATGTATGGCTCATGGATTTTATATCTGCTAAATAAGAAAATATTGTTAATTGTGCCTACACTTGGAATGGTTGCAGACTGGTCAGAGAACTTTTCTGAGCTGCTTATGATAGAAAGCTATGTAGCTTTTGGCTCAATATCACAATCACTCATTTCTATTGGATCGGGGATTAACTCGTTTAAATGGATAATGTCAAGTCTTACCTATCTCATTGTCATAATTGGAATAATCGTTGTGATTAAGACATTCATGGTGAGAAATAAATCTAATTAAATATTTGTTATTGCTACATACATAAATATTGTCAGAAACAAATAGCCCACAACAGTCAATGCGTTTTTAAATACTCTCATTTCCTCTTACCTCCTCCTTAAGAAATGAGATATTATCAAGATAGGCATCTTTTAAATGGCTATCCATCATTAATTCCATGTCTCGAAGCTCTTTAAATTCTACCTCTAGTGCTCTCTTTGTCTTTCGCCTATCGTTTGGCGAGCCATTTTTAGTATTGTATTTTGCTAGTGTCATTGGTTAAATCCTTAAAATTTAATATTGAATAAAACTACCTATAAAACTCACTGTCACGTACATAAAACTGAGCATAAATGCCATACAAGCAGTTATCCATAAGACTAATTTAGTTTCCATAAATCTTTTATTATTAGTTAATTATTACAAGAAATGAAATTTTAAATAAGCACAATTATTATTAGATGAAGATTAGAAGTAGTTTAGATAAAGAATCTCATATTCGTTTTATTAGCCAAGAGATCAATTTTTCTGGGCTATAATAAAATGTTATGATTAATATTAAGGGGTAAATATGAAATCAATAGTTGATAATCAAATTGAATCTGCAGAAAAAGAGTGGCTTGACCTATGGAAGAAAGGTCCAACTCGACTTCGATGGGACAAAGTGCCACTTCAAGTTGGGGACTTAGCGCCTGATTTTAAATTGCGAGATACATCAGGAAAATCAGTTCATTTGGGTGATTTTTGGAGTAATGGCCCAGCCTTAATTATGTTCTGGAGGCACTATGGTTGTAGTTGCGGGGTTGATCGCGCCAATAGTCTGAAAAATGAATATGCCGATTACATTAAGCTGGGTGCTTCCGTAGTCGTGATTGGTCAAGGTGAGCCTGAGCGCTCAAAAGAATACAGTCAAAGAAACAGCTTACCTTGCCCTGTCTTATGTGACCCAACCTTTAGTGTCTATGAGGCCTATGACCTATTAGAAGGTAAGCCTTCTCAAATAGTCTATGACGCACCTGATGAGTATCTTCATATCGATTATGAGACTGGGGCAGAATTGCAGAAGTCGCGTCATGGAACAGATGGCGGATTAGTAGATAGTCCATGGCAGCTGCCTGGTGAATTTGTCGTTGATCAATCAGGCATAATTCGCCTTGCTCACCGCTATCAACATTGTGAAGATTGGCCTACACCTTCGATTCTGATTCCCGCCATTAAGGAAGCTGTCTGGGAAACCAAATAAATCTCAATTTGCTATCAGGTTGAAATAAGTTATTTGAGAAACTAACGTTTCTTAAATAACTATCCAACCCATATACATTCCGACCATTACGAATACGAATGTAAGTAGAATCATTTTGACTAGATATCCCATAATTTCAGTATAAGGTAGTTTTGACTCAGGTCCAAACCTCTTATATTATTTTATTGGCATACCATTCAGAAAAAGCTGCAACATTTGCCTCCATTAATGTTGAGAATTGACCCTGAAGAGAAGTGGACTTATTGAGGCCCTTCTGTTGATTTTCAAGTGCGAAAATATCTTCGTCTAACGCATCATCAAGTCGCTGATAATATGCTTGGGACTTTTCTTTAAAACCAGGAAGTGTTGTTGTATTTTTTGGAAAACAAATACTCTGCCTAACACAACAACTCATCGACGTAATTGGGCTTGCTTCATAGACCCAAATTGCTTCTTGACTTGCTGCAAAAGTCATATTTGGAAAAATCCAGCTGTATCTAGCTCCAAGGCTCCAGGGAGCCTCTAAATTTTCCATTATCGGTAAAGCATTAATTTGATCCGCCTCTAAAAGTGCCCCTGTGCCTGTGGTAAATCCAAATTGACTTGCAAAATCTCCCATTGTTTTATCAGCTTCTTCAGGCTTGTTATAAAGATTATCGATACTAGTTGGATGTACATTATTCAAATGGTAGTATTCATTAAAAACATCTAAAAAGGCTTTCCAATTACACTGCACCTCAAAAGTTGCACGCCTAGTTGTAACTAATTCATTCATAGACCAAGGCTGATGTAATTCAGAAAAATTACCAAGTTGATTAGATAAATCTGTTGGCTTATTTCCCAGAAAAACAAATAAAAAACCCTGCAATTCTTTTAATTTGTACTCAATTAAAGAATGCTCTGCAAAATCAAAACTGGGGTTTTCTTCCATTGTTTTAGCAAACTTTAAATTGCCATCTAGTGAGTATGTCCACCCATGAAAAGGGCAGCTGATAGCTTGACATTGACCACTTCCATCCAATAGTTTTGCGCCTCTATGGCGGCAAGTATTTGCATAAAGCCTCAGTTCTTTGTCTTGATCACGTATCAAAACTAAGGCCTGGCCACAAAGCTCAAATACCTCATATTCTCCTGGATTTTCTAGCCTATCGGACCTGCCCAACCCAAGCCACTGATTAGAAAAAATACGCTCTTGCTCTTGGGTCAAGATTGAGTCCTCCCAGTAGCATTCGAAAGGCAGACTCCGTCTTTGAGGAGGTGGCAACTTACAAAGCTTTATTCGTTCAAGTAGTTTTTTCATATCATTTACTTTCAATTGTTTTGCTTATACCATCTTCCCACATAAACTCAAATGAGGCTTAATAATCTCACTACAGAATAGAATGAAAAGTGTGAAAGTAATCCTATAATAAGACCTTAATTACATTTTTCTTTTTGGTCAGTCATTTCACTTTTTCTTATTGGCATTGTATCAATAATATTGTGAATTTCTTTTAGTAATGAGGTGTCATTTGAATATGATTTATCTTCACCATCATAACCAATTAACCAAAGTCCATGTTTATTCTTATATCTTTCTGGAATAGTGAATTTATCTATATCATCTCCAACAATTCTGATGTAAGTCAAACTTCTTTCCTCATTTTCACAGCTATTTGTTTTAAAAAAATCGTCAGTTTCATTAATAAAATGAATATCTTTTGCAATAAAGAGAACTATTCTTCTGTCCCATGAAAATGAATTAATATAATCTTCTAAATCTATTTTCATGCTTGAATAACTCATGCCTGGAAACATTAACAAAGTTAACAACAGACACAATACTTTTATCCTGTTCATCGTTTTTAATCACTTATAGAAGTAGGAGTAGTTTTTTCATACTCCCATCCACCATAATTGAATAAGCGTTGCCAAAAGAAATCCTGTTAGTACTAAAGTGAGCAATCTCATAAATGGATTATAAGTCAATTAGAACTAAAGTCCAAACTTCATTTTGCATGGGGGATAGAGTATATAAATGAGGATTTAAAGGGGGCTCCTCGATGCCCTAGAAGTTTAAAAAATGTGCCTTAATAATTTAAGGCACAGTTATCAAATTATTTATGTATTAGACATCCAGTAATCTTAAAGCACCATTAAGCAAGTCTTCTGACAAACCATGGTCACCAGAGTCATGCGCTTTGACACCTTGCTCGTGAAGCATAAGAGCAAAACTAATTAAAGTTGCGTGCTTTGTTTGGTCTAACATTGCAATTTTATCTTCAACTTCTGACTTTAGCATTGGACATGCCCCAGCAAAAGCCATAGAAGGCAAAAATAAAATCATAAAAGTTATAGAAAGTATTTTTTTCATTTCGTCATTCCCAAGTTAATAAAAGAAATGCAATTCTAGAATAAATACAAATCTTTAAAGTGGAGTTTAGACGTTCTTTAAAAAAAGATTACGTGAAGTTAATTTTGAACTAAGGTCTAAATTTCGTTTGATGTGTTAGTTAACATTCTTTCTTTATTTAAAATGGGAAAAATGGACAACAGAAATACAACAATAAAAAAAAATAAAATTTGGTCTATCTCAATAGTATTTTTACTTTCAGTGATTGGGGTTAATACTCTTGCAAATGAAGTTAACAAGACAACAAAACGTGTTCCAGCTGAATGGGAGACTCAAGAAGCAATTTGGATTCAATGGCCTGGATATTGGGAAAAAGAATACGAACCAACCTTTGCAAAGATATCTGCGATTATTTCTCGTTATGAAAAACTGCACATTTTATACAATTCTGAAAAAATTTATGTAGAGGCACGTAAAGCGATAAATAACATAGGAGCAGACTCTCAAAATACTAATATCCAATGGCACGCAGTGCCTAATGACAATGCTTGGATGAGAGATAATGGGCCTATTTATGTTTTAGAAGATAATGAGTTAAGAATTCAAAATTGGGAATTTAATGCATGGGGTGGTGCTTTTGGCTCAGACATTCCTTTTAGTTTAGACAACATGGTCCCAGACAAAGTTGGAGCGATACTTGATATGCCTGTTGATCACATAAATATAGTACATGAACGTGGCAACCTAGAGTTTAACGGATTAGATACAGTTATTACAAATTGGAGCGCTATAGGTGATCCAAGTCGAAATTTGAACTACAACAAACAACAGGCAGAAAGTGATCTGAAGAAGAACTTTGGTGTAACAAATGTTATTTTCATTGAGGGTATTCCAGATGGAGACCTTACCAAAGGACACATTGATGGCATCGCCCGATTTATAGGAGTAGGAACTGTTGTTGTAGTTCAATGTACATCTCACTCTTTATGTCGACCAGATAGTAAAGATGCTGAAATTTATGATAATGCAGCAAAGGCAATTGAGAAGGCAGGGCTTAAAGTAATAAGAGAGCCTATTGAGGGTTTAGTAAAATATAATGATCAAAAATTTGATACAAATTACATGAACTGGTTAGTTGGTAACGGATTTGTAATTGTGCCTGGTTTTGGGAATCCTGAAACTGATATCTCAGCTAAATCTCGTATCGAAAATTACTTTCCAAATCGTGATGTATATTTAATTGAAATGTTAAGTTCTTGGGCGGCTGGCGGAGGAGTTCACTGCCATACAAATGATCAGCCTGCTAATCCAACGAAAAATAAACTTTAGCTTTATTTTAAAAAGCTTAAAAGAAGGGTCCAAGCTTCGTTTGATGTGTGAGGTAGAGAGGGGGCCCAAAGACCCCCCCGAGGAGAACTGATATGATTTCATTAATCAAAACTTTGCTTATTGGCTGTTATATAATTTTTTTCAATTGAAGAGCACTAGTTCTAATATCATTAATTGATTTACCTTGCTTATACAAATTTGAACCAACACCGAAGCCAAAGACCCCAGCATCCTTCCAGATATTTATATTTTCAAAAGAAATACCACCAACAGCAAATAAGGCTGTTCCCATAGGTAATACAACTTTAAGTTCTTTAATACCCTGGGGTCCTATTAATGAAGCTGGGAAAACCTTTAAAGCATCAGCACCAGCAGATAAGGCAGAAAAACACTCAGTAGCTGTGAACACCCCTGGATAAGAGCTTAATTGAAGTGCTTTAGTTTGGCGAATTATGGTTTCATTACAATTAGGAGATACTATGAATTTACCACCTGCACTAGCCACATCTTCAACCTCAGTAATTTTCGTGACTGTACCCGCCCCAATAGTTGCCTGTTGACCAAATTCCTTTGTCATCAATTCAATCGACGTCAATACCTCAGGCGAGTTCATTGTGACTTCTATTGATCGAATATCACACTCAATAAGTACCTCAGTTACAGCAAGCACTTCATTTGGGTGAATGCCCCTAAGTATTGCGATAAGGTTATCCATTATTGTCCTTTTATACTGATTTCAAATTTTTTTGCATCGAATTGAAGGCGTATTTCAAGCCTGAAAGTGTAATCTGACTTGCACTGTGAGTAGAGGTTTCTACCTTCAACAAATTTAAAGCAATGGAATACAAATTATTGAGAACTGGTTCACCTATTAGTTGAACATTCTGCTGTTTCAAGTATTCTTTGGCACCTCCTAATTCTAAACCAATAATTAAACCTGATAGTTTACTCCGGAGAAACGCTCGATCAATACTATTCATTAGGTCATCTGCTCTCAGCTTAAAAAAACTATTTGATAGAAGTTCAGGTGTCTTGAAACCAGAAAGCACACCTTCAGTAAAAGCATTATTGTCCCAACCATCTTTGTTAACACTGTAACGAATCATTGATTTATTGCTAATTAAATCGAATAACTCACCAGTAATAAAAGTACTGAATTTTTCAATTCTTCCATCTTTAATTTGAACCCACTTGCTATGAGTACCAGGAAGGCAAACAATAGCAGAATCCATATTGCATAGTAACCCTGCCAATTGAGTTTCTTCGCTGCGCATCAAATCTATTTGTTTGAGATTAGCCACACCTGGAATAACATAAATCTTTATTCTTGAATCATTACCAGTAATTTTGACAAACTGCTCAAAATCACAAGGTTTGCAAGGCGTTTTTTGAAAAGGCGTTTCAATCCATCCATTTCTGGAGCCAACCATACCACAAGCCAATATTGGAGTGACTTTCCCTGACTCTAGCCACGGATCAATAACTGTCAATAAGGCTTCTTCAAATTTTGCATCTTTAATTTTACTAATGCCATCTTTAGATGAAGCACTATCAAGTAAATTACCCTCTTCATCTAAAGCATAACACCTTAGATGAGTAATCCCCCAGTCAACTCCAATCCAAAATATACTTTGACTCATAACAGATTAACTAGGATAGGGATTGAGTCACTCTTTTTGTCACTAGATAATCATTAAGGGCTAGATGAGAACAGTCGCAACCAATTCCAGATTGCTTAATACCAATATGTGGTAAATCAATTCCATATTTAACACCATTGATTTGAATTTCTCCAAATCGCAACTTATTGGCGCAATTATCAGCAATAGTTTGATCATCAGTAAAAATATAAGCAGTTAATCCTGCATCAGTATTATTAGCCTCATTAAGGACCTCATCATTATTATTAAAATTACAAATACTTATAACAGGACCAAAGATCTCTTCTTTGAAAACACGCATGGATGGGCTAACATTATCAATAACTGTGGGCTCATAAAAATAACCATCATCTGTAAATTTATTTGGTTTTCCCCCACCATATAACAAATTTGCACCATTTTGAATAGCATCTTTTACAAGTTCATTTACTCTTGAAAAAGCGGCGGCATCAATAAGTGGTCCCATATCAATATCCATATCTTTATTGTGGCCAATGGTTATATTTTTTGCACGTTCAACTATCAAGTTAACTAGTTTTTCTTTAATACTATCTGCAGCAAAAATTCTGTTAGGTGTTACGCATATTTGTCCAGAATTGCCAAACTTTAAGGCTGTAATAATATCTGCAGCCAATTCTAGATTTGCATCATCAAAAACTATTACTGGGGCATTACCACCCAATTCCATAGAATATCTTTTAATACTTGATGCTCCCATTTTCATAATATGCTTACCAGTATTAATTGATCCAATCAAAGTAAGCAACGAAGGAATTGATGATGATGATAGTGTATCTCCCACTACTTCATCGTCTCCACAAATAATATTCACAGCACCTTTAGGTAGACCGATTTTGACACATAACTCTCCAATTGCATAAGCTGAAAGAGGCGATTTATAAGAAGGTTTAATAATAATTGGGCAGCCCGTTGCCATTGCTGGTCCAATTTTAAAAGCTAAATTTAATAATGGAAAATTCCAGGCAATAAATGCTACAACAACTCCTACAGATTCTTCTTTTAATATGTGCGAATGTGTCCCATCTTTATCAGGGAGTAATTCTGGCTCTCGTTTTATTATTTCTTCAGAATAAAAAGTAAGACTATTAACTAATGAATCAATATCTTCTTGGGTCGCATTCCAGGGCTTACCCATTTCTAAATGAATACATGTGCGAAGATGATCTTCATTAGCAATTACCTCATCACGAAGTTTGATCATCCAGTCAATTCTTTCTTGAACTGGTGTATTGGACCAGCTATCAAAAGCTTTATTTGCAGATTCTAGTGCCTGATGAGTTTCTTTCTCACTCGCCCAAGCTACAGATCCAATTCTTTTATTAGTTGCAGGGCAACAAACATCAAATTGTTTTGAGTTGCCAACAAGATTTCCATCTATGTACATTTTTTTTTCAAGCATATCAATCTCCCATTACTATTAGTTAATTATTTGATTAAACTCAACCAATCTATTTCTTCAGGGCTGAGTGTAAGAGAGCCTGCTCTAGTGTTGGTTATTACTTCTTCGGGAGACTCTGCTCCAACTAATGCAACTACTGGGAATTTTTGATTAATAACATAAGCTATAGCAACTTCATAAACAGATACTCCTTTTGTCTTAGCAAGCGAAATAGCTCTGTCTTTTCTTTCAAAGTTATCTTCAGAATAAAAAACTCTTACTAAATCAGAGTCATCCTTGAAATTTTTACTCCCTCTTGCAAAGAAACCTCGACCTAATGATGACCAAGCCACAAGTAAAAAATTATTTTTTTCGAACCAATTTTTATCATTTTGATCTGTTACAACGGTGTCAGGCCAATATGGTTCATTTGCTAAAGCCAGTGAAAAATGTGGACTTGATCCTTGCATTGGAGTCTTTTGATTATTTTTTGCATAATCAATGGCCTTTTGAATTCTCTTTACACTCCAATTTGATGCTCCATATCCAAGTATACGTCCAGCTTTTACCTCTTCATCCAAGGCATCGACCAAGGGGCCAACATCTTGATTAGGATCATCACGGTGAAACATCCATAAATCCAAATATTTCGTTTTCATTCTTTTAAGAGAACCATCAATAGCTTTATGAATATACTCTGGATTAATTTTTGCGCCACCAGGATGTATTGGTGCGCAATACCCAGGAATTAGTCCTTTGCTAACAATAAAAACCTTATCCCTAACTCCAGGATTCTCCTCAAACCAATCTCCAACAACCATTTCTGAATATCCATGTTCTTCTATTGAGCCATAGACTTCTGCAGTATCAATAAAAGTACCGCCTTGCTTAATGAATTCATTTAATATAGAAAAATCTCTATCTTTTGAGTCTGGATGAAAAATCATCGTTCCTAATCCAATAGTTGATATTTTTTTGTCACTGTTCGCAATTGAAAAATATTTCATTCTTTCTCCTTTTAAGATTATTTTCTTGATGTACCACCGCGTGTTAAAGCATCTAGAGTGACAGCAATTAGAAGTATAGCCCCAGAAAACATTAATTTATCAGCAGCTTGTGCACCTGCTAAATCCAGTCCATTGCCAAGAGATCCAATAACTAAAGCACCTAGTATGGCGTTCCAAACACTTCCTCTTCCGCCAAATAAAGAGGTTCCTCCTATTACTGCTGCCCCAATTGCTTCAAGCAACAAGGGTCCTCCTGCAAATGCATTAAACGATACAGAAGCATATCTTGATGCACCAATAATTCCACCAACAGCGGCCATAAAGCCAACAAGTGCGAATGCAGAAATACGCATATACTCAATGGATATACCGACTCGTCTAGCTGATTCTAAATTACCTCCAACTGCAAAAATGGCTCTTCCATAGGAAGTCGAAGTAGTTAACCATCCAAGAAATCCTGTGATGCTTAATAGAATGATAATTGTTACTGGCACACCTCTATAAGCATTAAGAATTAAGGTCGCTGTGAGAACTAAAGTTGAGAAAAATACAAATTTAATAATCGATAAATATAATAATTCATTATCTAAATTTTTTGCATTTCTAGCTCTCCTACTTTTCCAGATGGTTAATCCAAAAATGATAATACCTATGGCGGCCAATATTAATCCTATACTGTCAGGAAGTGTGGTTGTAGTAAGGCCACGAATAAATGGATCACGAACATTTATTGCACCGTGAATACCTAAGATTTTCATCATTAAACCTTGGAACCCAAGTAGTCCTGCTAAAGTAACCACAAAGGATGGGACTCGAAAATAAGCTATAACTGTCCCCATAATTCCACCTAATAAAGCACCTGCGCCCAATCCTACTAAACAAGCAATAGGGGCAGACACACCCATATTCGTAGAGAGTACTGCAACAATTGCTGCACAAACACCTGCAACAGTAGCAATAGATAAATCAATATCTCCCATTAATAAAACAAGAGTTACTCCAACTGCTAAAGTTCCCACAACTGCACTTTGCATAAATAAAAAATAAAAATTCCGTGGGCTTAAAAAAACTGGTTCTACGATCCCAAAATATACCCAGATAGCAATTAGAGCTAATAACACAGGTATAAAGCTTCCAAGTTGAGTTTCTCTCAAATAGCCAATTTTTTCTTGCATATTTTTAAGCATCACTTACCCCTTGTTATATAACTGACAATTTGATCAGGTGCTGTATTTATGGTATCAAATACACCAATGTTTTCTCCTTGTCGCATAATAGTTATACGGTCACATACTTCAAATATATTGTTTAAGTTATGAGAGATAAGAACCACAGCATGATTAGTCTCTCTTAAACTTTTAACTAGTTCCAATACCTCTTTAGTTTGAGAGACACCCAAAGCTGCAGTTGGTTCGTCCAGTAGGACTATTGTGGAATCAGACTTAATTGCTCTAGCAATAGCAATTGATTGGCGCTGTCCACCTGAGAGAAAACCAATTTTTGTTCTCATTGAGGTAATTGTTTTAACTTTTAATTTTCTAAGAGCTTCTTTTGTTTGCTCTTCCATAGATAGATGGTTAAGAGGTCTTAATGCTCTAGGAATAATCTTTAAATTATCTAAGTATCGAATTTCATTTCCCAAAAACAGATTTGCAGTTACATCCAAATTTTCACATAGTGCTAAGTCTTGATATACTATTTGTATTCCCTTGCTTGAAGCGTCATGAGGTGAATCAATCTTAACTTCTTTTCCATCAATAAAGAAAGCACCACTATCGCATAACTGTGCGCCTGAAATAGCTTTCATTAATGTTGATTTTCCTGCGCCATTGTCTCCCACTAAGCCCATTACTTCACCTCGTCTTAGTTCAAAACTAACATCATTCAATGCATCAATACCACCGAATTTCTTAACAATGCCTTGAGCACTGAAATGAATTGGGTTAGTTTGTTCAGACGAGGGATTTTTCATCAGGTTAATATTATTCTTTTTCATAAATACTCGGAAATGCCTTAATGTCTAAAAGGATTTTCAACCCTTTTGAAAAAACTTAAATGATTTTGAAAAAACTTAAATGATTTTGAATAAGCCAGGGATTTCTCCCTGGCTTGATATGTTTACTTCAATTATACTTCTTTAAAAGAAATACTAGCCACTACAAAAAGGTGTATCAGCTGCAGCACCTTTACAAACATCGTCCTTAGTAATGGATGAATCATTCTCAATTACATAAGCAACACCTTCGTCGCCGACAGCATTATAGAAACCAACCGGCACCATCGGAACTTCTTTACCAGCAGAGTTCGCTGGTGAAGTGCCAACTACGATTCCATCTAATGAATCACCATTAACAAGAGCTATAGTAGCTTGAGCAGTTGATAACATCATCAGATTAAAGTCTCTCCAAACACTTTGAGTCATTTCACCGGTTAACATCATTTGTAATGCTGCAACTGTACAGTCTAAACCACTAACAGGAACTTGTCCTGCCATGCCTTGTTCTGCTAGAGATGCAACTGCAGCTCCCGCATTACCGTCATTAGATGAAACAACACCTTGTACATTATTATTCAATTTAGTAAGCGCCTGGTCCATTGATTGTCTTGCTACGGCTGGATCCCAACCTTGCGTCCAATTTTCATAACCAAGAATACGTTCACCAGATTGGAATAAAGACCCAAGAACATCCATTTGACCATCTGCAATTGTAGGTGCATTAGGATCAGTAGGTGAGCCTTTAAGCATCACTAAAACATCACCAGGTTGAGTGTTTGCAACAATATGTGCTGCTTGTGCTCGACCTGAGGCTCTAAGATCAGCTTGAACCCAAAAACTAGTATTTTCTGACTGAATCATACGGTCATATGCAATGACTGGAACTCCTTCTTCAGCACCCATATCAGCAATTATTGCTGCTGCTTCTCCATCAATTGGAATAACCACAAGGACTTTTGCTCCTTTTGATAAAGCCTGCTCTGCTTGACGTTGTTGAGTTGCTGTATCATTATTAGCATTTACTACTTGTACTTCAATATTGGGTGCCATTTCTTGCATATGCTTTACGAAAAATGCTGCGTCTTGACTTTCCCATCTAGGATTAACATTTTCCGGAAGCAAAAGAGTAACCATGTCACCAGCATATGAAATACTAGTATTCATTAATCCAGCAGTTGCAATAATTACAACAGAAAGAAATTTTGTATATTTACTCGATTTCATTTTTATACCTCCTATTATTATATTTAAGCCTGCAATGGACGAATCCAATACAGGATTTACCCCCGAAATGAATTAATCCATTCCAAGTTCGGTTCAACTCCCAAACCAGGTCCGTCAGGAATTTTGACAAAACCTTTATTTTTGGAAATTTGAATCTCTATATCTAATGGCTCAATAAGTAAGTCATCTACAAATAAGTTTTTTGTTGTATCAAACTCTAACATTGGTTCACGGGGGAATAAACCTCCTGGAACTGGAGGCATAGCAGCCAATAGATGTAAATTAGTGGCAATAGATAGTGCCGATCCCCATACATGATTTACTACCGGCACAAAGTTAGTATGTGCCATAGATAAAACTTTTAAGTATTCTGAGATGCCTCCCATTGAGCATACTTCTGGTTGAGCTATATCAATACAAGCGTTGTCAAACAAATGGCGCCAACCCCATCGGGTAAACTCTGCTTCACCACCAGCAATATTGGTTTTTATCTGTTTTCGTAATTTGCTATAACCATTATAATCTTCTGGTGCTACCGGCTCTTCAAACCAGTAAACGTCTAGTTCGTCAAGTGCATGACCAACATATAATGCATCTCCAACTGTATAACAATGATTAGCATCTACCATGATTTGATAGTCTTTACCTACCGTTCTGCGAAGTTCTTGGACTAGTTGAATATCATTTTTTACACCGAGACCAACTTTCATTTTAGTGGCTAAAAATCCTGCATCTTGAATTGCAGCTGCCTCATTCTTGATAATTCCTAATTGATTATCCAGACTTCCCGGACGAAGCATCATGCCGTAACCATATACAGGAATCTGATCACGAAACTTGCCACCTAAGAGTTCGTACAGAGGTTGGTTGGAAATCTTTCCAGCTAAATCCCACAAAGCAATATCAACCCCAGACAATGCTTGAATTGGCATACCTTTTTGACCATGGTCACGAAGATTATTATAGATTTTATGCCAAATAACTTCTCTTTCTAATGGATTTCTACCCAACAACATTGGCTGGATAACCATCTCAATAATAGCCTTATTGGCTTTGGCTATATTGCCAGGACCAAAGCATTCCCCCCATCCTGTTAAACCTTCATCGGTGGAGATTTCTACCAGATGCACTGTACGTTGATTATAGTAAGCTTGTGAATAACCAATTTCATCATCCAATTTATAAGATAAAACGTGACTTTTAATTGCGGTAATTTGCATGTAGAAATAAATGATGTTTTATAAAGTATTATGTATTAAAACATATGATGTTTGAATAATCAAGTAATTTATTAGAAATATTCTCTTTATATAGAATTAAGAGTCAATATGCATTGCTAACATCATGCATATAGTTGAATGTGGTATTAAAGTCTGCAGGATACAGAAGAAGTCCTTAACTGCGAAAATAACAGCGAGGGTTATATAAATTATTTTTTTGAGGTATTAATTTGCTTTTTTAATCGATGGCCTGCATCACTCAATAGACTTTCCATCATTATTTCAGCCTTATCAGCATCTCTTTTAATAATAGAATCAGCTACTTTTCTGTGGAATAAAATTGAATCTTTGTTTTTGCGAGGATCTTTATTTGTTAGTCTAATTAAACTGAGTAGGGCCGAAAAAATTAGCCCCTCCATTGCCCGTATGATTTCATTATTTGAAGCTCGAAATATTGCCCTATGAAATAAAGCATCAGAGATCACAAAGTCCTCAATTGAAGATTGTTCTTCTTCCATACGTATTTGTGCTATTTCAATTTCTGCTAACTGTTTATCTCTTCCATGTTCGCAAGCCCAACGAGCAGCTTTAGGCTCAATTATTAGTCGCACCTCCATTAATTGTCTTAGAAACTCACGATCAGGAGGAGATGATAAATGCCATGCCAATACATCATTATCTAATAAACCCCATTTTGTCCTTTCTTGAACACGTGTTCCAATACCCCTTCTTACTTCTAATAAGCCCTTACCAACAAGAATCTTGACTGCATCTCTAACAACAGATCGACTTACACTAAAGCGCTCACTTAACGACACCTCATCTTCTATTAAGTCGCCTGGCTTATAGTTACCTGATACAATTCTACGACCTATTTCACGTGACACCTGAACTGCAGTGCTGTGTGCAAGACTATCTGTTTCCTTAAGGTCATAGTACATTAATTCACTCATAAGACAATTATAATCATATGATGTTTAAAAAAATACAGTTTGTTTGAAGAAAATCATAATTTATTTAAAAATTAGACACAGTAACAA
>CACDVH010000015.1 GCA_902556205.1 uncultured Gammaproteobacteria bacterium
TAGCAAGTCTGTGAGCAATGATGAGCGTTGTTCGTCCCTGCATTAATCTTTTCAAAGCTTCTTGAACTTTTTGTTCGCTGTTTGCGTCTAATGCGCTTGTTGCTTCATCTAAAAGTAGTATCGAAGGATCTTTAAGAATGGCACGAGCAATTGCTATGCGTTGACGCTGCCCACCAGACAATCTTACGCCTTGCTCCCCCAAGTAACTATCAAAGCCATCGGGAAGTTTCTCTATGAAATCTAACGCAAATGCCTCCTTAGCTGCAGATTTAATCTGCTCAGCATTTGCATGAGGGTCACCATAGCTAATATTATGAGATACATCTGCTGAAAATAGGGTTGGCTGTTGCGGGACCACTCCAATATTTGTTCTGAGGTTCACCGGATCAAGACTCATAATATCTAAATCTCCGACTTCAATACTGCCGTTGGATGGGTCATAAAACCTTTGAATTAACTCGAATACTGTTGTTTTTCCAGAACCAGATAGCCCAACAATGGCTACAGTTTCCCCCTCACCAACCTTGAAACTTATTTCCTCCAGTGCTTTTTCCTGGGGTCTAGATGGATAACTAAAGCTGACGTTGTTAAAGTCCAAAGATAGAGGCCCATCTGGCAAGTCTATGGCTTGAGTGGGAGGCTGAATTTCTGACTCTTCAGAGAGCAATTCTAGGAGTCTTTCCGTTGCTCCTGCTGCCCTTTGAAGCTGGCCATAGATTTCAGAGATAACTGCAACTGATCTTGCCACCATTATTGCGTAAAAAACAAAGGAGGCTAGTTCACCAGCTGAGATGTCACCGTTCGTCACATCTTTGGCGCCAAACCAAATCATTGCGCCAAGTCCTGTAAACACGAGAATCATAGCTGCAGCAATAAGCAATGAGCTCTGCATAATTCTTCTCTTTGCAGCGCTGAAAGCTTTTTCAACCTCATTTTTGAATGCTATGGATTCTTCAGGCTCACGAGTGAAGCTTTGAACTACTTTAATATTTTGAACAATCTCACCTGCATAAGTGCCGATGTCTGCAACAGTATCTTGGCTCTTGCGCGACAGAGCTCTCAATCGACGACCATAGATGGCCATTGGAAGAAGAATGATTGGCACTGTAACAAGGACAATTAATGCCAGCTTTAAATTAGTAATGAGCATCATTACTAATCCGCCCAGGAACAAAAGGACGCTACTTAAGGCCATCGAGATTGAAAATCCAAAAATGGACTGCAACAATGTAGTATCTGTTGTCAATCGAGCATTGATTTCTCCACTACGATTTATCTCAAAGTAATGCGGATGGAGTGTTAAAAGGTGATTGAATACTGCTAAACGCACATCATTACTAACTCTCTCTCCAATCCATGATACAAAATAGAATCTAAAGAAAGTGCCAATTACTAAAGTGATTAAAACAATTGCAATGATGATCAATTGGTTATTCTGAAGAGTGTATATACCTTCATCTATGAATAATTTGATGCCTTGACCAAAAAGGAGAAAAGATAGAGAAGTAACAATGATTGCAATCAAGGCAATCGTTGCAATTCTTTTATAAGGTTTTATGAAGGGCGATAATTTAAGAAGGATTCTTAAATCCTGTTTTTGAATTTTTTCAGAAGCACTAGCTTGTCTACTATTTAAGCTCATATCGATGAGTGAAAATGTATCTAAAAATTATTTACTCATCACTTGGCTTTCTTAAGAGCAGTTCAGTAACCGCATCCTTAGGAGAAATCTTACCTTGAGTAACTTGAAACACATGTTCGCATATTGGCATTTCTACCTCGAATTTTTGTGCCAACTTAAGGACCAACTCCAGTGCTTTATAGCCCTCAACAGTTGCATTAATATTCTTCAATGCCATATCTGAAGCGACATTTTTAGCAAGCTCCTTTCCAAAGCGCCTGTTTCTTGACAAGTCGTCAGAGCAGGTGAGGACTAGATCACCAATTCCAGATAGCCCTTGAAATGTTAATTTATCTGCTCCTAAGGCAACCCCAAGTCTGGTCATTTCAGCAAGCCCTCTGGTAATTAAAGCAGCCTGAGTATTCGCACCAAAACCCAGTCCACTAGCAATTCCTGCTGCTATAGCAAGAACATTTTTAACGGCTCCGCCAACTTGAACTCCAACAATATCCGAATTTGTGTAAGCACGAAGCGTTTTAGTCTGAATGATGTCTGACCAAAATTCTCGCGTCTTTTTATCCTCAGATGCCACAACAATAGCTGCCGGCTTTTGTTCCACAATTTCAGCTGCAAAAGTGGGGCCAGAGATAACGCAAGGAAAGTGGCTATTCATTAGCTTACTAAAGGTTTCATGAAGGAGGTTTCCACTCAATGGGTCAAAGCCTTTTGAAACCCATGCCAGTGGAATTTGACCTATATCATCTTTAATGATATTGAGCACATCAGAGAAGCAAGAGCTGGGAGTAGCAATAAGAACAGCCATTGATTTTTGAATGACTGTATAGCTCGAATCAAGCTTTATATTGTTGCTGAATGACTTTGAGAGAGCTGGGTGCTGATTACCAAGAGTTTCAGTGTTCTTTTTATCTTTCGTAACTACATAAATAGTATCAAACTTATCACTGAGAGCAATCGCTAGCGCGCTTCCCCATGCGCCTGCTCCAATGATAGTAAGGGAATTGTTCATTTTCTTATCTTTGTATCGGGAGATCAGCCTTCAGCCAGGCATTAAATCCACCCTTTAAGCTAGATACTTTTTGAAAATCATTTTTTGAAAGAATGTCTGCAATTCGATCAGACCTTGTTCCACTTTTGCAATACACAAGAATATTTTTAGATTTGTCCAGTGTATCCATCTTTGCTTTTACTTGACCCATTGGAATGTTGAGATCATTAGAAAGAAATCCAGCCTTCCTCTCTTTTTCCTCTCGAACATCTATGATAAGGAGTTCATCATCATCCATTAGAGAAACCGCACCATTGGTATCAACCACTTGATATTTTCTGTACTTTTCACTATAAAGGTTGACGATTAATAAAATGATTAGAGCAAATAATGTTCCAGTAAGTAATAGCTCGCCTTGTAAAAATTGAATGAATTCCATAATTATTTATTGTCCTGTAAAAAAGTATCAAGCATTTGGTGCCCATGCTCAGTCAAAATTGACTCTGGATGAAATTGAACCCCTTCAATGGGATGAGTCTTGTGACGAACCCCCATGATTTCTTCTAATTCACCAGACTCTGTATTAGTCCACGCTGTCATCTCAAAGCATTCAGGCAATGATTCCTTTTCAGCGACTAGGGAGTGGTAACGAGTTGCATTGAGGGGATTCTTGAGGCCTTTGAAAACGCTTTTAGAGGTGTGATGGACGGGAGAAACTTTTCCATGCATAATTTTTTGAGCACCTATAATACTCCCACCAAAGGACTGTACAATGGCCTGAAAACCGAGGCAGACCCCTAGTATGGGAAATTGACCTGCTAATTTGTCTATAAGCTCTAGTGAAATTCCAGCTTCATTTGGAGTGCATGGACCTGGAGAAATAACAATATATTTAGGATTTAGCTTTTTTATCTCTGGAACCGTGATTTGGTCATTTCTATGAACAATAACCTCTTGACCTAGTTCACCAAAATATTGAACTAAGTTATAGGTAAATGAGTCATAGTTGTCAATCATTAGTAACATATTGAACCCAGCCTGAAGGCGAAAAAATCTAAGTTTATTTTACAGATAAAAAAGAAACAAAGTTGAGGCACTGAAAGAAGCAGCTGGTCTCAACAAAGCCACAATCACGTAAACGGTTTAGGTGTTGTTCTTTTGTCTCAGTAATGAGAACGTTTTCGATTGCTTGGCGTTTGTTTGCAATTTCAAGTTCACTATATCCGTTCTCTTTCTTAAAATCCATATGGAGTTTTGTAATCTGATTTTGCGTTACTGCATCGTCAAAGTGAATCTTTTCACTTATGATGAGAATACCACCTGATTCAAGGCCATCATAAATTTTTTTTATGAGATTTGAGCGAAGATTGACATCAATAAACTGAAGTGTCAAATTCAAAACCACAATCGACGCGCTGTTAATTTTAACTTGGTTTATGTCATCACATATTGCTTGTAAATTATCTACTTTATTATGAAGATTTTTTTCACACTGTTCAACCATTTTCTTAGAGTTATCAATGGCAAAAAACTGATTATTCTTGCTTTTATTGTTCAGTGCTATTGAAAGTGTTATGGCACCAGTGGATGACCCAAGATCATAATAGTTAGTATTATCTTGGCCATACATTCTAGCAATTAGGCCAATCATTTGGATCATGGAGTCATATCCTGGAACTGATCTTCTGACCATGTCATCAAAAACTTTGACAACATCTTGATCAAATCTAAAATCAGCGATATCACTTTGTTTATTAAATAAGTTGTCACGCATATAGTGACTCCAAAAATATCTCAGTAACGAGAAGATTAGTCTTACCTACAGTAAACGTAGAGCGTCTTGCCCACGAATTCTGAAAGCTTCCTACCTCTAGATGACCACGCTTTATTTCAGGGTCATCAAATAAAATTTCTCCAAGAGGTCTAGACCCTATTTTTAAAATATCAGTTGTATCCTCGGTTAGTGGAATGAGTGAGCGAGCATTAACTACAGGCTTTTGATTCCCTAGAAGTTCAACTTCCCTAACTATAATTCCTTGGTTTTGAGTTGAGCTTAAAAGTTCATATTCGCAATGATAGGGCAAGCTTTCTTTTTGTGAGAGCACGTTCACTTCAAAGTCTTCATATTTCACTTTAAGTTTGTGAGTTAAAGACATACTATCTAGGAGCCAAATACTAACATGAGTTGGTATTTTCTCCTTTGAATGATAGACTCGCCAATTAAATTTGTCTGGATTAAACATAAGCGCTATATTTTACAAGAATCTATGTTTTTTTAAATTCAAAAAAAGTTACGCATCAAAATAATGGGTTTTTTCTTCATCTATCCATCGATTGATTAAGGCATTTTGACTCTCTAGCCTTGCCTCGAGCATTTTTGAAGAATAGTATCCCGCCTCTTTGAGGAGATAGGCATCTCTAACAATATTGGCAATTTTCATAGAGGCTATGCCTGTTTGTTGCGTACCTAATATCTCTCCTGGGCCTCGAAGCTCTAGATCTTTTTGGGCAATCATAAAGCCATCATTGCTCTGTCTGAGAATGTCAAGTCTCTCTTTGGCATAGTCACTCAGAGGTGATTGATACATGAGAATACAGATACTCTTCTCAGAGCCTCTTCCAACACGTCCTCTGAGCTGATGAAGCTGAGCTAAACCCAGACGCTCTGCATTTTCAACAATCATCAGACTTGCGTTAGGTACATTTACTCCAACCTCTATGACAGTTGTTGCAACTAGCAGATTAATTCGTCCATTTTCAAAATCTTTCATAATGCTTTCTTTCTCGACCTTTGTAAGCCTTCCATGAATCATGACTACTGTTAAATCCTTAAGATGGTCTTTGAGGTATTTGAAGGTTTTTTCTGCCGACTCTGCTCTGAGGGCTTCTGACTCCTCAATAAGGGTACAAACCCAATAAATTTGCCGCCCCTCATTTGAAATTTTTCTCATCTTACTGATTAGCTCATCTCTTCTCAAATTACTTAATGCAATGGTTTCAACTGCCTGACGCCCTGGAGGTAATTCATCTATGATAGAGGTATCAAGATCAGCATAGGCGCTCATTGTTAATGATCTGGGTATTGGTGTTGCAGTCATGACGAGTTGGTGCGGGGTATTATTGGCTTTTTTTGTAAGGGATAGCCTCTGATGAACACCAAATTTATGCTGTTCATCAATGATGACTAGAGACAAATCTTTAAAGTTGACACTGTCTTGGAAAAGCGCATGGGTTCCAATTACAACTTTTGCCTTACCACTCTCTATAAGGCTTAACTGCTCTCTTCTTTCTTGGGTATTTTGAGATCCCGAGAGGTATGCAATTTGAATATTTAAGGACTCAAGGTATTGAGTAAAATTTTGAAGATGTTGCCGGGCCAGAATTTCAGTAGGAGCCATAATTGCAGCCTGAAAGTTATTCTCAACCGCTTGAATGAGAGCAAAAACTGCAACAATGGTTTTTCCTGATCCAACATCTCCCTGAAGAAGTCTAAGCATTGGCTCTGAACTCGCTAAATCATCATTAATTTCTTTGATGCATCGAGACTGCGCATTAGTTAAGTTGAAATCAATTGAGTTCAAGAGCTTATCACTCAAAGTGTTATTAAGTATGAATGCATTAGTTTTTTTACCTTTTCGGGCTTTTTTAGTTTTCAATAGACTAAGCCGGTGAGTGGCCAGTTCCTCAATAATCAATCTTTGCTGTGAGATATGTTTAAAGGACTCAATTTTGGATAAATCTTCATCTTTTTCTGGATGATGAAGTAGCATTAATGAGCTTTTAAGGCTCGGCATAGATTGCTGGGTTATTTTTTCAAAATAATCATCAAGTTTGCTAATTTTTAGCACCTCAAGAGAGTAATTAACCCATTGTTTTATTTTATTTTGACTGATGCCAGAGCACAGAGGATAGATTGGAGTGAGGGTTGGCTCTAGGAGCGGACTCTGGTTTTGAGTAATAATTCGATATTCAGGATGATGCATCTCAAGACCCTTACGACCAATCTTAATTTCTCCAAAGCACTGCATTGTCTCACCTCTTATAAGAGCTTGTTTTTGATATTGATTAAAATGAAAAAAACGCAATAGGATTCTATGGTTTTGGTTGTCAGATAAATAACATAGCAATTGTCTTTGTCTTGAGGGAATGACTTCAATTCTGTCGATAGTTGCTTCAATTAAAATCTCATCATGAATACCCGCATCTGAAAGGGGGGTAATTGATGTTTTGTCTTGATACCTAGTGGGCAGATGAAAAACCAAGTGTTCTAGGGTGTGGATTCCTAGCTGATTTAATCTGTCAGAGGTTTTCTTCCCTAATCCTTTAATCGAGATGATTGGATCAGAGATTGAAGGCATAAATTTAGAAGCTGTAAGAGTCCGAACTAATTACCATAACACCATCCATTTCTACGCCAACCCCTTTCGGGAGCTCTTTTACTCCAATTGCTGCTCTTGCAGGATAAGGTTCAGAGAAATAAGTTGCCATAATCTCATTCAATGCTGCAAAGTTACTTAGATCTGTTAAAAAAATGTTCAATTTAACTATGTCACTTAAATTGCCTTTTGATCCTTCACATAAGGCCTTAAGATTCTTAAACACTTGATGAATTTGTTCTTCAATGCCTCCTTCAACAATTTCCATTGTCTCTGGAATAAGAGGAATTTGTCCCGAAAGATAAATTGTTGTTCCACCGTTTACAGCAACTGCTTGCGAGTAAATACCGATCGCAGCAGGGGCTTTATCAGTTGAAATAATATGTTTTTTCATAACATTAAAATATTGAAGTAAATTAGTTTAATTATATTAGGGATTCATTTTTTGGAGAACTCTTTTTATCTATTATTTGATAGTGTATTTCATTTTCCAAATAATAAGGACTGCAATAACTGATAAAGATACAGCTAATAGAATTGAAGAGTCATAGCTATTATTCTTCTCGAATAGCCATCCTGCTAGAGAGGGCGAGATGAGACCCGCTGCTCCCCAGGCAGTAAAAACTCGACCATAGATTTTTGCTGATAGGTCTTTACCTACCAAATGATTTACAAGTGTTGGGTAGATTGCTATTACAGCTCCATAGATGGATGCGATAGTCACTAGCAAAAAAATTAAAAGGTGAACATTTGTAATTGTTGAAAGACCTATAAGAGCTAAACAATTAATGAGCAATATAATAAGAAGAGGTCGTTTACAACCATATCGGTCCACAAGCCAGCCTGCATAAATTCCAGCGAATGCACTTCCTAGAGTCATCAGAGTAATTGAAGAGATGGCTATTAGTGTTGATCCACCAAAAGAAATGATCAGTGGAACTGCATGTCCAATTGCCATCAGTCCTGCAAAAACTCCTAAAAAATAACCTAACCAAAGTGGAATAATTTTTGAATTTCTAGATTGAATGGGTGCGTCAGCTTGTAACTCTTTTTTGATACGCACATTAGAGAATTTATAGCAAGCCAGACCAATCATGACTATTGATGAAAGAGATGCGAGGCCAATGATATAGCCTTTGATAAATCCAAAATAGCTGAATAAAAATGGGTATAGCATTGAAAATGCAACTGCGCCAAATGCATAGGAGGCGGTTACAAGTCCAAGTGCATATCCAAGATTATCCCTCTCAGTTATGGATGAAACGATAAAGAGTGAGAGGCCATAACCTAGGCCGCTGGAGAGTCCAAAAAGAAAGCCGTAACCAACTATCCAGCCAAGCCAGCTCTGCGAACTTGAGAAAAAAAGACCAATGATGGGTAATATCATAATCAACAAGATTAGAAGATTGGGTGAGAATTTACGATAAAGAATATGACCAAAAAATACTGCTAAAGTGACATTAACCAGTGCAATAGAGTAAACCAAACTAGACGCCATTCGGCCGACACCAGTTTGAATTTCAATGTTTTGAATGAGAGTGCTGAAGGCGTGAACAGTGCCCATACAGAAAGTAATTAAAAGACAGGCAATTAAGGCAAGAAGCCTTTCCCTATTTGAATTTTTAGGCTTTGAACTCATCTAGAAACTATACATTAAAAATGAATTATTAATGCAAGTCGGTTAATTTAATGAGGAGTAATCCCGCGAATTTTTTCAGCTCTGCGACGAAGCATCTCAAGTGTTGTCAGAAGTAATATAGAGAATATTACTAGAATGGTTGCTGCAGCTAGAATTGTAGGACTGATTTCATTACGAATACCAGACCACATCTGTCTTGGGAGTGTGTATTGCTCTGGACCACCAACAAAAAGAACAATCACAACTTCATCGAATGAAGTAATGAAGGCAAACAAAGCGCCTGAGATAACGCCAGGTGCAATGAGAGGTGCTTGTATTTTTAAAAAATTTCTTAGTGGAGAGCCCCCTAAAGTTGCTCCAGCTCGAAGAAGATTATTATCAAAACCAGCAAGAGAAGCGGTAACTGTTATAACGACGAAAGGTATCCCTAGAATTGTATGTGCGATGATTAATCCTGGAAGAGTAGCCACCAGATTTACTTTGGCAAAAAAGAAGAACATACCTGCAGCAGTAATAATAAGCGGAACAATCATTGGTGAGATCATAAGCGCCATTATTAGGCGATTAAAAGGCATATGTCGATTTGACAAACCTAATGCAGCAAGCGTTCCTAAAACACTAGCAAAGAAAGTTGCAAAGACGGCAATCAACGCACTATTTTTAATGCCAATCATCCACCTATCTGTACACACAGTTGTGCCAGAATTTGCAGTACAAATACCAAGTAGCTCTTTATACCATCGTGTACCATAACCATCAAAGTTAAAGGACCAAGTATCAAAGCTAAAGATTTTCATCTCAGGTATGAATTGTAGAAAAACAGAATTCGTAAATGAGAGAGGAATTACAACAATAAGAGGCGCTACAAGGAAAAATAGTACGAGCCCACAAAATGTCCTGTAAGTATAGAACCAAAGCTTTTCTCGAGGAGTTGTATAAGAAGGAAATTTCATAGTTAGCCCATTTTCAAGTTATCAATTCCTATGAGTCGATCATAAGCCCAATAAAGAATCAGAACTGCAGAGAGAAGAATGGCTCCCATCGCTGCTGCAAGACCCCAATTTAAGGTTTGTTGCATTTCACGTGCAACAAAGTTACCAATCATGAGGCCATCTTTACCTCCAACTAACTCTGGAGTGATATAGTAGCCAATGGCTACAATAAATACTAGTATGCATCCAGCACCAATACCAGGCACTGATTGGGGCATATAAACACGAATAAATGCTCTTGTTGGAGTAGCGCCAAGGTTTTGAGCGGCTTTCATATAGCTAGGCGGTATACCTCTCATGACGCTGTAGATTGGCAGAATCATAAATGGCAGCAGGACCTGGGTCATAACAATAATGGTGCCTGTAAAGTTATACATCATAGGAATTCGATCTTCGTCACTAAAGCAGAGATCAAGGTTTGTCTCTCCAAAAAATGGCAGATTGACCATACCTTCAAAGCAAGGAAGAATACTGACCAAAGTGTCATTCACAACTCCGTTTTGCTGAAGCATAATCATCCAAGCAACAATTCGAACAAGGAGTGATGTCCAGAAAGGCATCAAAACACATATCATCAACAAGTTTGATGTTCGCATTGGGAGTGTTGCTAGTAAATAGGAGACCGGATAAGCAAGTAATAAACAGAAAATTGTCACCATTAAGCTCACTTGGAGCGTTCTCATCCAAATCGTTTTATAAATTTTTAAGTGCTCTTTCTTTTCAATGATATTTTTATTTGCGTCGTACCTTAAGTCTACTGCATTGAGATAATAACCCATTGTATAGGGGTCTTTCATCGCACCTAATGACTGCCAGAACTCAACCTTTCCCCAACGCTTATCTCTCTTAATCATCTTTTCCTTATAGGGCGCTTCCCATGTGTAGGGCTTGACTTCTTCTTTAGATCTTTTGTTTACTTTAGTCGCTGATTTGACAGTTTTTAATAATAGACTTCTCCAGCCAGAGTACTCATAGGTCATCCTTGTGCCAGCTTTACCGAGTAAATTTTTACCAATGTTTTTCCCTTCGCTGTTTTCCATTTTGTGAGTAGATCTAATGTCATTAATAACTGCAGCAAACATTTCTTCACTAGGAATTTGGGACTTGTCTTCCCATAGTTCATACTGAGCAAATGTTTGAGGTAGTACAACGTTTATACTTGTATCATCAACACTCCTAGATAGGAGAGAGCCGATTGGCGTTACAAACATAATTAATAAGAATAGAAGGGGCGCTAAAAGTAGAAGAAATGAGCGAATTTTAGTTCGGCGAAGTGATTTCTTTAGGCTTTCTTTGAGTGGAACGCCGTCATTGGTCAGAAGTTGACCTTTAGAATCTATGTTGGAAGACACACTCATACAATTTCAATATTAAAAAAAAGTTAATTTAGGAGTTGAAAACAGGCCGGTAGAAATACCGACCTGTTTTGTTAAACGAGATTAATAACAAATAAGCTCGTTTTTTCTCAGCTTTTTACTGTGCCATCCAAGCTGCGTAACGATCATTTACTGCTTGACCATTATCTGCCCACCAGTCTGGATCAGCTAGGATACCACCTTTCATATGCTCATCTGTATTAGGCATATGCTCCATGATGTTTACACCAGTATTAAACCATGGCTCGCCTGCTTCCATGATAGGAAGTGCAGATGGGCGCATAGGGCCATAGTTGATCCATTTTGCTTGATCCGCTTGAGCTTGAGTGCTTGAAGCATGGACTAAGAAGTGAAGAGCAGCAGCTCTGTTTGGAGCTCCAGCCATTAAAACTAACCATTCCTCTTCAAGAACTTGTCCATCCCATACAGTAACATAGTCAGCACCATCATTAAGAACAGCGCCACCGATACGACCGTTATAGGCTAGTGACATAGAAACCTCACCTGAGTTTACAAGGTCAAGTGGTTTTGCACCTGAAGACCAAAACACTACGTGATCTTTAATTGTATCAAGCTTAGCAAAAGCACGATCTTGTCCTTCTTGAGTGCTCAACACATCATAGATATCAGGAATAGCTACGCCATCGGCATATAATGCCATTTCAACAATAGCATTTGCCCAAGTATGAACACCACGCTTTCCTGGGAACTTTTCTACATCAAAAAAGTCTTGGATTGTTGATGGTTGGTCGCCTGAAAATGTGTCTGCTTTATGGAATGGTACGTATGACCACCAAATTTGCGGAACAACACAGTCATTAGGAACATCAACCATTAGGTCTTCGTCCATTGGAGTTCCATCAGGCGCAGGAAGGAAGATGCTTCGATCTAGCTCTTCAAATAAACCTTCATCACAACCTGTTCTAGCTTGTGATGGAAGTACGTCAACGATATCCCATACAACATTGCCAGACTCAACTTGTGCACGAACCTCACCTAGACCGCCATTGTAACTGATCATATTAACATCTCCACTTGAGTAAGTGTCGATGTAGGCCTTCTGTTGGGAAGCTGAGTAGCCACCACCCCAAGAAACCAAAGTTACTGATGCTTGCGCAGCGCCAGCCAACATTGCTGTTGAAATAGCACTAGCTACCAGAGTTTTTGTTATTACATTTTTCATTTATATTTCTCCTTAAATTAAGTCTAGACTCTATCCATCAAGAGCTAGACAGTCCTCCGACATCCAACCGATATTTACTTCCTTGCCCTCTTTAAGGCTGACATTACCAATTGAATTTGGAATTTTGACGATAAAATCGTCGTGTCCACACACGTTAAAGCGCGTGCGAATGTGGTCGCCATGATAGATTAGCTCTTCTACCTTGGCTGAATACGTATTAGGTGTTTTACCTTTTGAAGGTGAAACCATAATTCTCTCAGGTCTGAGTGATAATGTAGCACGTTCACCAGCCTTATTGACATTAACCTTTGAGGCTACAACTATATCACCTGAATCAGTTTTTACTGTTGCTTTTTCACCATCGATTGATTCAACAGTGCCCATGAGGCGATTATTTTCACCAATAAAGTTTGCAACGAATGCATTCTCAGGTTTTTCATAAAGGTTTTCGGGAGATGCGCACTGCTGAACAACACCATCATCAAAAACAGCTATTCGATTTGACATCGTAAGCGCCTCAGTCTGATCATGAGTAACATAAACGACTGTTAATCCTAACTCTTCGTGCAAATGTTTGATTTCATATTGCATCTGTTCCCTCAAGTTTTTATCAAGTGCACCAAGAGGCTCGTCCATTAAAACTAAATCGGGGTCGAATACCAAAGATCGGGCGACTGCGACCCTTTGTTGCTGACCACCAGATAATTGCATTGGCCGTCTGTTACCAAATTCTCCAAGTTGAACCATGTCTAGCGCTCTATTGACCTTTGCTTCCCTCTCAGATTTACCCATTTTGCGAACTTCCAATGGAAAAGCTAGATTCTCAGCAACAGTCATATGAGGAAAAAGTGCATAATTCTGGAATACCATCCCAATTCCTCTCTTGTGAGGCGGTACATTGTTAATGGGTTTATCTTTTAGATAGATTGTTCCATTTGTTGTTGGTTCAAATCCAGCAAGCATCATCAGACAGGTTGTCTTTCCAGAGCCTGAAGGTCCAAGCATAGTAACAAACTCACCTTTATCAACATCTAAGTTGAAATCTTTGACAACAAGAACTTCACCATCATAACTTTTTTGAACATTTTCAAACTTTACTAACGGTTGTGCATTACTCATAAATAAACATTTTTCAAAAAAAAAAATTCTTAGATGAAATTAACCACCTATTTCTATGTTGTTGAGGATTGAAACTACATCAAACTCAAAATACAAATTTACTTTAATAACAGCTTATTGTAAAGGAATAATTGAGCTAAATTTAACAAAACTCTCTACTATTTAGACGAAATATACCATATTGATTAGAGTGAATGTTTCTAATATTGGAACAAATTTAATGTTATTTTTTGGTAGATGTTGAGCAATTATTTTGAAATTAATTTAGAACTATTATTAAATAAAATAATAAAAAAGGGCGGATTAACCGCCCTGATTTTTGAGGTGTAAAGTTAGTCTTCTTGCTTTTCACCCATAATGGCACTTAAGATTAAAACAGTCAGTCCACCTGTTGTAATTGCTGAACTGAAAATACTGCCCATAAGCTTGCCAAATGTGCCTCCAATGTTGCTGGCTAAAGCGCCTGCAAATTGAGGAACAAGAAGTACGCCAAGACCCATGCCGAAAGAAACAGCTAGGATTAGCATATTTCGACGGTTCATGTTGACAGTTGAAAGGATTTTGATGCCTGCAATTGCAACTGTACCAAACATCACAATAGTTGCTCCTCCAAGTACAGAGGCAGGGAGTGCTCTTAGTAGAGAGCCAATATGAGGAAATAGTCCCATCACAATAAGTATTCCTCCAATCCACACACCAACATGACGACTAGCAATTCCCGTGAGCTGAATGACACCATTATTTTGACTAAAAGTGGTATTTGGGAAAGTATTAAATACAGCTGCGATTGCAGAGTTTACTCCATCGCCAAGAACTCCATTTTTAATGCGATTTATGTATCCTTCACCTTTTACATCCTGCTTAGAGATCATGCAGTTTGCAGTAATATCTCCTGAAGATTCAATTGCAGTGATGACGTAAATTAAAGCAATTGGGATAAAGGCAATAATATCAAAATCAAAACCATATCGAAAAGGTATGGGTATGCTGATTGACTCTTGGACAGCAAAAACTTGACTTGTATTTACCTCACCCATGACTAGAGCAACAACAAATCCAATGACAAGGCCAATAACAATTGATGACAATCTAATCCATTGATTACTAGAGCGATTCAAGATGATGATTGAAATCATCACTATGAATCCAAGAGCAATTTTAGATAGTGAGCCCCAAAACTCTGGTTTATTATCCAATAACCACTGTCCACCACCAAGATCAGTTAAACCAACCTTAATCAAGCTAATTCCAATAATGGTTATAACAGTTCCTGTAACTATTGGCGTTATTAGTTTTCTAAGTTGAGGTAGAAATTGACTCAGCCCAATTTCGATAAACGCACCCAAGAAACAGACACCCATAATCATTGCTAAGATTTCTTCAGGCCCACCTCCTGCGGCTTTAGCTAAAAAGCCTGCAGCAAGAACGGAGCTTAAAAAAGCAAAACTTGTTCCTTGAACGCAAATCATTCCAGCACCCACATTCATCGGTTTTTTTGCTTGAATGATTGTGCCAACACCTGATACCATAAGTGCCATACTTATTAAGTATGGGATTTGCTCACCTAGGCCTAAAGCACCTCCAATAATCAAAGTCGGAGTTATGACGCCAACAAAGCTTGCCAGCACGTGTTGCAGTGCAGCAAAGAATTTTTCAGCGTTTGGCGGATTTGCCTCTAACTCATAAATCAACTCTGAATCTTGAGTTTCTACATTACTCATATTCATTCCCCTTTTGTTGTTTATAAATTGCTAACAATAATTGTTAACAATGAAATACTAACATAATTTATAAGGACTTTTAGAAAACAATTTCTAAAAATTTTATATTACGATTGCTTTAAGCTAGAATTATTAAAGTTATAAAATTCTTGTATTCTTTTTAATCACAATCAAATGAATAAAAATTCAGATTTAACTAAAGTCCTGCAAGAGCTTAAATCTATTGTTGGCTCAAATAACTTTATTGATGATGTTCAAGATATGGGGGCCTATCTGAGTGACTGGCGAAATCATTTTAGTGGCCAGTCTCCATTAATTTTAAAACCAACTAGTTCAAAAATGGTTTCGGATATATTGTTAGTTTGTAACGAAAACAGTCTTTCAGTTGTTCCTCAAGGAGGGAATACAGGACTCGTTGGTGGAAGTGTTCCTAGTAATGAGAGAGATGAGGTAGTTATTTCTCTGGAAAAAATGAATAATATTTTGGATATTGATCCAGTGAATTACACAATGACAGTTGAGGCTGGATGTATTCTTTCTAACATCCAAGATGAAGCGCTAAATGTTAATCGAATATTTCCATTAAGTCTTGCAGCTGAAGGCTCCTGTCAAATTGGTGGAAATCTTTCAACTAATGCCGGTGGAACTGGCGTACTTCGCTACGGTAATGCTAAAGAACTTGTTCTTGGGCTAGAGGTAGTTCTGGCTGATGGCTCGATAATCAATAGTCTTAAAAGATTAAGAAAAGACAATACGGGTTATGATCTAAAGCAATTATTCATGGGTTCAGAAGGAACCTTAGGAATAATCACTAAGGCAGTTGTTAAGTTATTTCCAATTCCAAAAAAATAAGGTTTCATCGATTATTGCCCTTAAAAATATTCACTCTACAGTTACAGTTTTAGCAAATCTCAGAGAAAAAACTGGGGATAGTATTACTGCATTTGAATATATGGATAGGAATTGTATTGATTTACTATTAAACAGGTTAGATATTCGTGATCTTTTTAGTGATAAATACAGCCACTATGCTTTAGTTGAGCTTTCATCAAGTCGAAAAAATGAAAATTTAATGTCAATTCTTGAGGATGCTATTGCAAGCTCTATTCGGCGCGGCGATATTATTGATGCTATTGTTGCCACAAATGAAAGTCAATCAGCTCAGTTCTGGAATTTGCGAGAATCATTGCCTGACTTGCTAAAAAATAATGGTGATTTTGTTACTTTCGATATTTCTGTACCCATACCTCAACTTAATGACTTGATTGAAAAAGCTGAAAATAAATGTCCTGAAATTCTCATTAATTCAAAAGCATATATCTTTGGGCATATTGGTGATGGAAATTTACATTATTATTTATTTAATTCTCAAGAGCTATCTTCAAATGAGTTTTATAATCTAAGAGAAAAAATTAAAACATCAGTTTATGATATAACTATGGAGCTCGATGGAAGCTATAGTGCAGAACATGGGATAGGTTTGGCAAAAAAGAGTGAGTTAACGAAGTACAGCTCTCAATCAGAAATTGCATTAATGCAGCTCATAAAAAAAACTTTGGATTCAAAAAATATAATGAACCCTGGAAAAATATTGTAGTTGTAAATGGTGCCCGGGGCCGGAATCGAACCGGCACGGAGTTTAACCTCCGCAGGATTTTAAGTCCTGTGTGTCTACCAATTTCACCACCCGGGCAGAGATGCTTGGAGAACGGCAAATTATATACTATCGATATTATTTTTTTTATCAATTATCGATTCTGAAAACTCTAAAATTAAAATCTTGAATCCAGCCATTCAATAAATTTTTTTGTTGTCTGATTTCTATTCACTTCATTAAGACTTTCATGTCGAGTAGCTTCTAAAATGTCACAAGTAACATCAGATAGTCCATTATTTTTGAGTTTGAGCGCTAATTTTTCCATATCTTTTCCCTGATTCGTGCAAGGGTCATTAGCACCACCAATAATATGAATTGGAAGTGTTTTTTCTAGTTTCATTAAATTTTTTTTATTCCCAGCAAAAAAAACACCTTCTAAGATATCTCTCCACATCGATATGGAAGCTTCAAATCCACAAAGTGAATCGTTGACATAAAGATCGACTTCGTTTTCATCTTGTGAGAGCCAATCAAAATCAGTTCGGTTAGGCCTGAACTTTGAATTCCAGGCCCCAAATGAAAGTTTCCAGGCAATGAGGCTGGGGAAATTCGGATTCCTAAAGAATGATTCGATATATAGAATCATTCGAGAAGCTCGGGGCAGTATCCCTGTTTCAATTCCACTATTCCAGCAGGCAAGAGCGTTGACCATTTCAGGGTATCGCAAAGCAAAGTTTAAATTAATGATTGAGCCAAGAGAGTGGCCAAAACAGATTATGGGTATGTTTGGATGCCTTTCTTTTGCAAGCTTTATGACTTCATTTTGATCTTTTAGAATAGCTTGAAAACCATTTGATTTTGCGAAGACTCCTTGAGGCGCATCTTGAGCTTTTGTATGTCCGTGACCTCTTATGTCATGACTATAAACTGCATAACCAGACTTACATAATTCATTAGCAAATCTTGAGTATCTATTTGCATGTTCCACCATTCCATGAGCTATATGAATGATTGCCTTAACATCTTTGGTTGGCAGAAGACTATAGACATTTAATTTTGCACCTGTCGAACTGATGATAGTTTCACTATTCATGTATTCAAATATTAAAACAATAAAATGAACAATTAGTATAGATGATTTAATTGAGTCTCTAATATTTAATTGAGAGCCACCTTAAGCCTTTTATAATGCGCCTCAATTATTATGTAAAATTTAATCTTAAGATATTAAAAATATTAAGGTATAGCTTTGTTTATTAAATTAATTCTAGTTCTGCTTTTAGGTTGGATTGGGTTTAGTCTTATGAAGAGGTTTAAGCAGAATAATCCTTCAGTTTCAAAGAATGGAAAGGGTCAAAAAATGATTGCTTGTGAAGTCTGTGACACTCATGTTCCTGAGTCTGATGTTATTGTAAAAAACGGTAAAAATTATTGTTCTAAAGCACATGTGGAGTAGATTATTATGAAGTTTCTTTTGGATTTTGGCCCTATCATTTTATTTTTCATAGTCTATAAGTACTATGGCCTTTATGCAGCAATCTACGCAATGATTGCCTCAACCTTTGTACAAATAATGTACTCGAGAGTAAGCACCGGAAAATTTGTTACTTCTCAGGTTCTCACATTTGCTCTTCTGGTGGTGTTTGGAGGAATTAGTATCATCCTTAGGGATCCTGCATTTGTCATGTGGAAGGTGAGCGTTTTGTATGTTATCTTTGCGGCTGTGCTCATTGGAAGCAATTTCGTTGGAAGCAAGACCTTGCTGGAGAGAATGATGGGTAAGGAGCTTCAGTTGCCTAGAACAACTTGGGTGAACTTGACTTGGTTTTGGAGTCTTGGGTTTATTATTATTGCAGGAATTAATGCCTTTTTTGTCAATATTGCTTTGAGTGCAAGAAGTGAATTTTTGAATGGAGGAGTCCAGATTGATCCAAAAATAGATTTAGCTAACTTTGATTGTAGTCAAAGCCCGATTGAAAGTCTTTGTATTGCTGCCCAGAGCTCAGAGGAAGCTTGGGTAAACTTTAAATTATTTGGAACGCTTGGCCTGACTTTAGTATTAATTGTGATTACTGTTTTAATGCTAAGTAAGCATATCAAAGAGAAACAAACGGATAGCTAGCATTATTCTTTATTAGATCGATTTCATAAAATTGGAGAGAGCCTTGTCAATAATAGGTGCGCTCGTTGCATATAAAGGAAGACCTGCTAAGGTTGTTTCTTCTACGACCCATAAGTATGAGATTAGTTTTTCAGATGGTAGAAAACAAAAAGTAAGAGAGAAGGATTTCCGATTCATACATCCAGAGTTTTCATCAGTTCATAACAGTTGCCCAGAGGTTGATACTTCAATTCTAAATGACTTTGATGATGAATCTTTGACACTTAAGGAGCTAACAGAATGGCTTTTTGATGACTTCACAAGCCAAAATGCCTGGTTTGTTTACTTAATGTCAGAAGATGGGTTGTATTTTTATTGGAATAAAAATGTTTTAGCCTTAAGACCCTTAGATCAAATTCAAGCTATCAGATTAAGTAGACAAGAAAAGGCTTCAGAGGAAGAAAGCCTTCAAAGATGTGTTGATCATTTAAAAAAAGACTCTTATGAAAATCATGATATTCAATGGATTCATGAAATAGAGCAGGTTGCCTTTAATCAATCAAAACACTCCAAAGCGATGAGTGCATTGTCGATTGAAAACACTCCAGAAAATGCTCATCGACTGCTTATTAAAATCAAATACTGGTCAGACTTTAATAATCCATATCCAAAAAGAAACAAAATCTATTCTGATCAAGATTTAGATTTCAATGAAGAATCAATAGATAGGAAAGATCTAACACACCTTCACTGTTTTGCAATTGATAACACCGGCTCTAGCGATGCCGATGACGCAATCAGTATTGAAGGCGATCGAGTTTGGGTACACATTGCCGATGTTGCAAGCTACGTTGATATTAATAGTGTTCTTGATTTATATGCCCAAAAAAGAGCGTCAAACCTCTATCTTCCTGATCAGATTCTGCATATGCTTCCGCCCAAAATTTCTGATGTTTGCTCACTAGGTATAGGCGAGATATCTAATGCAGTCTCAGTTGGATTTATAATGAATGATTCTGAAATCAGTGATATTAAAATATATTTGAGTCAAATCAAGGTTACAAAAATGAGCTACGAGGAAGCTGATAAATCTTTACATGAAAATATCTCCCTATCAATGCTTAACAAAATTGCTAAAGATCATAAAAAGTATAGAGATAGCAATGGTGCAATAAGACTAGACTTGCCCAAAACTGATATTAAGGTTAAAGATCAAAAAGTCTTAGTTTTGCCTCAGCTTAACAGTGAAAGCAGAGAGATGGTATCAGAAATGATGGTTTTAGCAGGACGTGTCATTGCCCAGTATTCAATTGAAAACAATATTTCAATGCCGTATTTATCACAAGCATCAGGAAAGTTTTCTGATGAAATTATTGAGAATATTCATAATCTCTCATTATCTAAGGCCTTTGAGGCTGCAAAGGGTTTTAGTCGTTCTAAGTTATCAGTTAAACCATCCATGCATGCTGGTTTGGGTCTGGAGGCCTACATTAGGGTTACAAGTCCTATGAGGCGCTATCTAGATTTACTTGTTCAGCAGCAACTCGTTAATTATTTAGCAGGTCTTGAACTTTTGAATGAAGATGAAATTAAAAGCAGAATTAAAGTAATTAATTCTTCAATATCAAAAACGAACAAAGCAATTCGTCAAAGTATTGATCACTTTAGATGTCTGTATTTTAAGCAGAACAGAAGTTGGGAAGGGCATGGCATAGTAGTTGAAATAAATGGAAATAAAGCTTTATTGATGATCCCTGAGTTTGCCATCATCACTCAAGTTAAATTCAAAACAAAGCCTAAATTGGATGAGAAAATCAAGTTAAAGGTGAGTTCAATCGACCTAGTTGAAAGATCAATTGATTACAAGCCACTCTAGTTTATCTGCGATCTTTATTGCATTGCCTTTAGTGCTTGACCAGTCACCAAGAACATGCCTTGTATATTTTTCTCCAATGTGCGTTTTTTGCCTATGAGTATGTCCATGAATCAGGTCAAAGCCTGAATAGTTTGACATTAATAAATCAGTAGTTTCTTGATTTACATCCATTAACTCCTCAGTTTTATACCTCTGTGCCTCGATACTTTTCTTTCGAAGTTGCCCAGTTAACTGAAGTCGAATTTTTTTTGATAATTTTAAAAATATGAACTGAGTAATTGGATTTCTCAAAATTCTTTTTAATTTCTGGTAGTTAACATCATCTGTGCAGAGACTATCACCATGTATTAGCAAAAATTTATCTGAGTTATGCTGAAGGAGGAAAGGCTCACTAATTAGTTTGCAGCCTGATTCTGACTCAAATTGCTTTGAAAGCAGAAAATCACGATTACCCACCATGACAAAAACTTTTGTGTTTCGACTTAAGTCTTTGAGAATGTCAATAATTGCTTTGTAACTTAAAAGCGATACATCATCTCCAATCCAGGTATTGAAAAGGTCACCTAGAATAAATAATTGATCAGCATTTGATGCGTATTTTTTGCAAAATTTAGCAAAAAAATCAATTTTATCTTCTTCGACATTCGTTAGATGAAGATCAGAGATGATTAACGATGTCAGCATAGGCAAATATTAGAGCAATTCTAATAAAAAATATTTATTCACTAATAGATGCCTTATTGATGATTACAGTCTTTCCTGGAACGTCTGCATGACCACCAAGATTGATGGTTTCAACTTTTTCAATTTTATCCACTATTTCTTGACCAGCAACAACCTCACCAAACACACAATAACCCCAACCATCTTGACCCGGGAAATCTAAAAATTGATTATCATTGGTATTAATAAAAAATTGTGAGCTTGCAGAGTGAGGTGCCATTGTTCTGGCCATTGCAACACTATATTTGACATTTTTTAAGCCATTTTTAGCTTCATTTTCAATAGTTGCTTTAGTTGTTTTTTGTTGCATATCCTCTGTCATACCCCCACCTTGAATCATAAAGTTTGGAATAACCCTGTGAAAAATAGTGCCATCAAAAAAACCTTCTTTCACATAATCAGTGAAGTTTTTTGCAGTAATTGGAGCTTTTTCAGCATCTACAGTAATGTGAATTTCACCCATATTGGTATCTAAAATAATCATGTGTAATCTCTGTTAATTAAAAAGATAGAATTATAACTTATTTCATTCACACTACTTTCATTAAGAGGAGTGTTCAAGTATAATTCACTCTTTTTTTTGCAAACAGATTAGGATTTGTTATGTACGCAGTAATTAAAACAGGTGGAAAGCAGTACAGAGTTTCCGAAGGTGAAATGCTTAAGATAGAGAAGCTTGAAGTTGAGCCTGGTAAAAAAGTCACATTTAATGAAGTACTAATGGTTGCTGATGGAGATAAGGTTCAAGTTGGATCACCACTTGTTGCTAAGGCAAGCGTTGAGGCTAAAGTGATTTCTCAAGGTAAAGGTAAAAAAGTACATATTCTTAAATTCAAACGCCGTAAGCACTCTATGAAGCAACAAGGACATCGTCAGTTGTTTACAGAAGTTCAGATCGGTAAAATTAAGGCATAAGGAGTTATCTATGGCACATAAAAAAGCAGGCGGTAGTACTAATAACGGCAGAGATTCGGTATCTAAAAGACTAGGTGTTAAGCGCTTTGGGGGCCAGTCTGTACTAGCTGGAAATATTCTTGTTCGTCAAAGAGGCACCAAATTTCATCCCGGCACGAATGTCAAGAAAGGTAAAGACGACACTTTATTTGCTATTGTAGATGGTAAAGTACAATTTGAAAAGAAAGGTAAGTTTAATCGCCAATATGTTTCAATTCAAACTGCTTAAAAAAAGCATTTAATTTCTCTGAAAAAGCGCCTATAGGCGCTTTTTTATTATTATTCCTTCTATAATTAATTCTAATATGAAATATTCAATTGTATTCCCCGGTCAAGGGTCCCAATCTCTTGGGATGATGGATGATTTAAATCAAAATTTTTCTATTGTTAGTGAAATCTTCCAAGAAGCAAGTGATGCTGTTAGCGTTGATCTTTGGAAGATTGTTAACGAAAATCAAGAGGCGCTTAATCTTACTGAAAACACCCAGCCTATTATGCTTGCTGCGGGATATGCTACCTTTAAAGTATTATCTGAAGAGACTTCTCTTTCTCCTATTTCAATGGCCGGTCATAGTTTGGGAGAATACACTGCCCTGGTCGCATCAAGCTCTATGAATTTTTTTGACGCTATAAGATTAGTTAGAAAAAGAGGCGAGTTGATGCAAGCAGCAGTGCCAAGTGGAACAGGCTCAATGGCTGCCATACTTGGACTAGAAGATGATTTAATTACTGAAGAATGCAATAAAGCTAGTCAGAAAGGCGTTGTGGAAGCTGTTAATTTTAATTCTCCAGGGCAAGTTGTGATTGCCGGTGAAAAAGAAGCTGTAGCCTATGCATGTGAGCTATTAAAGGAGGCTGGAGCAAAAAGAGCTTTAGTCTTGCCAGTAAGCGTTCCATCTCACTGTTCTTTAATGAAGGAGGCCGCAAATGAATATAAAGAGTCAGTGAATAAAATTGAATTTGGAATGAGTGATTTAAAAGTGATTCACAATGTTGATGCTGACTATTCAAATACAAGTGAAGAAATTAAATCTAAGTTAGTTAAACAGCTTTATAAACCTGTTCTTTGGACATCTTCAGTTATAAAGATGAAAAAGTTTGGTGCTGAAAAACTCATTGAGGTCGGACCTGGGAAAGTTTTAGCAGGTCTTACAAGGCGTATAGATAAATCACTGAGTGCTTCAGCTATAATAGATGTAAATGCACTAAAATCAACAATTAAGGATATATCTAATGCTTGACGGAAAAATAGTTCTTGTTACTGGCGCTTCAAGAGGAATTGGTAAAGCAATCGCATTAACTTTAGGGAGTTCAGGCGCAACTTTAATCGGAACAGCTACTTCTGAGGTAGGCGCAGATAATATTTCTAAAATGCTATTTGATAATGAAATTTCAGGAAAGGGCATTGTGCTTGATGTTACAGATAATGATCAAATATCTAGTCTTGGGGAGAGTATAAAAAAAGATTTTGGATCAATTGATATACTAGTTAATAATGCAGGAATCACAAGCGACAACATTCTTTTAAGAATGAAAGAGGATGAGTGGGAAGATATTATTAATACTAATCTCTCTTCTATTTATAAGATGTCAAAATCAGTACTTCGTGGAATGATTAAGAAACGCTCAGGCAGAATTATTTCAATAACCTCGGTCGTTGGAGTAATGGGGAATGCTGGTCAATCAAACTATGCAGCATCTAAAGCAGGAATTATAGGTTTTACAAAGTCTCTTGCTAGAGAAGTTGGCATAAGAGGTATTACAGTTAATGCAGTTGCACCAGGATTTATAGTTACAGATATGACTGATAGCCTTCCCGAAGAGCAAAAAGAAGGCTTAGCCTCTCAAATACCTATGGGAAGATTAGGGACAGTACAAGAGGTTGCAGATGCAGTTTTATTTCTAGCCGGTAGTGGAGGATCATATATTACTGGGCAAACAATTCATGTAAATGGTGGGATGTTAACCCCATAAATTCTTTTTACTAAGCAATTGAATACCTTAATAAGTTTTTAAATATTTATTGCTAGGTTTTTATTTCTCGAAAAAGATTCATCAATAGAGCAAGAATAATACTAATTATAAGACCACCAAATAAAGCAAATACAATAATTAAACTAGGTCTTAAATTAATTGGGATAGGCTTAGCAGAGGCGTTTTGTTGAACTTGCACTGCATTAATAGTTGTAATATCCATGCTAATGGATTTAAGAGTGTTAGCCTCTAAATCAAGTTTGTTAATTATATTTTTTTCCTCACCAGCTTCATTGATAGCATTAATAAAAGGGGCGTCATCTTTTCGCTCTTCAAGTGTTTTCAATAAATGATTATTTTGAATTTCATTGATTTGATTTTTGAGGCTAACTAGCTCAGGGATAAAAGGGTCATCATTGGTTCGACTTTTCAGTAATTCAACTCTTTCTAATAGTGCTTTTTCACCAAATAAATACCACTCTGGTAAATCATCATCTTCATTAATTGCAATATTCAAATTAATGTCATTATTACTCTCATTAATTTTTCCTAGGTTGTTGTCAATAATGCCCAAAGAGCCTGCTAATTTGGCAGCAGCAGTCAGTGTCTGAATAGCATTCATTCGCTCTTCTTTTGCTTTAAACTGAGCTCTTCCAATGAGGTGATTAAGCTCCCTTATTTTTTGAGCATCTTCCTCTTTAATTCTTTGAATTTGTGACAGGCGGTCTTTTTTAGCTTGGGCTAAGAGCATATTTTTTTCAAGCGTAATTTGTTCTAAACGATTTGCAATCTTCTGCTTCTCTAGATTAAGAGCATTAAGAACTGTCTCTCTGTTTGCTTTTGCGATAAGTTCATCGAGATACTCAGAGAGCACATCAAAATTTTCTCCTTCAATTGAGAGAATGTATGGTAACTCAATTTTGGTAAATTCCTGATAATTACTATTACTATTACTATTACCCTTTGAATCAATTTCAAATATGGACAATTGAGTTGAATTAAGTATTCTTGAGACATAATCATCAACATCTTCAATTGGCTCATTCGTCTCATTCAATTTATTGACATAATCCCCTTCAAGGAGCACACTTTTTTGAAATGACTTTGAGCCAACTAAATTTAAAAATCGAGTGTAAATAGAATTCTTTGTTTCGCTTAGTAATAGAGATTTATTCAGTTTAAGAATAGAAGTTTCACTCGGTTTTATTAAAGATGTCTCTATTCTATATTGAACAACTTGATTGGCTTGAACCAAAACATAGGCAATCGCTATAAGGCTAACAATAGAAGTAAGCCCAAAAATAAAACGGAATCTCCCTTTTAGTGATCTAGCAAGCTGCACAAGGTTAATTTCATCATTGGCATAATGGCCATTATTTAAAATATCATTGTTCATTGTGTTTTCCCTTAGACAAGTTTCATTATAAATTTTGGTCTTTTTGTAATTCGACTACTTAATTCTAAGAATATATTTTATATATAATTTAATTATAAATAAGAATCATTATGACTCTAAAAGATAGTTTATTTTCTCCGTATTTTAAAAAATGATTGCAACATATTCTTGCATTCGAGTTCTAGAATTCCCCCACTGACTAAAATTTGATGATTAAATATTGGTTCTGATGAGAAGTCAATAATTGATCCACAAACTCCACTTTTAAAATCTGAAGCTCCAAAAACTACTCTTTCAATGCGAGCATGAATCATTGCTCCAAAGCACATTGAACAGGGTTCTAAAGTTACATATAATGTTGTTTTTGGCAACCTGTAGTTCTGTAATCTTGTACCAGCTTTTCTAAGAAGCTCAATTTCAGCATGTGCAGTTGGATCATTATTTTTTATTGGTCGATTATGAGCTTGTGCAATTAATTTATTATCTTGAACAAGAACCGCGCCAACAGGTATTTCATTTTCATCGATTGCTAAATGAGCTTCCTCAATAGCAATTTTCATCCATTGTTCATCTTTAGTCATAAATTCATTTTAACAATAGTAGAGATTAAAACCAACCACCTTGAAAGGCTAGATTAAAAGCGATAATAAACATAATTGATGCAATAAATGTGTCAAGGATTCGCCAATATGTAGGATTTTGCATTATGGGAGCAAGTAATCTAGCACCATAAGCAATTCCAAAAAACCAAACAAAACTAGCAATGCAGGCACCAAATGCAAAATATACTCTATTTAAATCTACGAACTGTTGAGAGATGGATCCAATCAGAATCATAGTATCAAGATAGACATGAGGATTAGCAAAAGTAAAAATAGCTGCAATTGATAAAGCATTTAAAAGACTACTTGGTTCTAAATTGTTTTCAATAATCTCTGAGTTAGCTTTGAATGCTGCCTTGAGTCTAAAGGTTCCATAACTGAATAGCCAAAGTGCCGCAAAACCAAAAATTACTTTAGAGTATTCATTAATAAAATCATTAAAGAAATATGAAATCCCTGCAACTCCAAGAATAATTAATAAGGCGTCAGAGATTGAACAAAAAAGAGCAATATAAAAGATTTGCTGTTTAAGAATTCCTTGCCTTAGGACGAATGCATTTTGTGAACCAATTGCTACAATTAATGAAAGTCCAAGAAAAAAACCAGTAAAAAATGCTGAAAACATTAGGTCAAGAAAAGTTTTTTAAAAGTATGAATATAATTAATCCCACTCAATGATAATAAAGTTATAAGTCATTTTTATTAATAGACTTTTACTCCCACTCAATTGTAGCGGGCGGTTTTCCTGAGATATCATAAACAACTCTTGAGACTCGGGAAATTTCATTCATGATTCGATTAGACACATGATCCAAAAAGTCATAAGGAAGTCTTGCCCACCTGGCAGTCATAAAATCTATAGTCTCGACTGCTCTTAATGCAATTACATAGTCATATCTTCTTTCATCTCCAGTAACTCCAACGGATTTGACTGGGAGAAAAACAGCAAAAGCTTGATTCACTGAGTCATATAAATTAAAGTTATTTAGCTCTTCTATGAAAATCTGATCAGCAAGTCTCAATATTTCTGCGAATTCTTCTTTTACGGGGCCTAGAATTCTTACACCTAGACCAGGACCAGGAAATGGGTGACGATACAACATTTTTTTAGGGAGTCCAAGTTTAACTCCAATTTCTCTGACTTCATCTTTGAAAAGTTCTTTGAGAGGCTCTACCAAATCAAATTTCATATCTTCTGGAAGGCCACCTACATTATGGTGAGATTTTATTACCTTAGCTTTGCCTGAAGCAGCTCCAGCAGATTCAATAACATCAGGATAAATAGTTCCTTGAGCTAAAAATTTAATATCTTTTAGTTTAATGGCCTCTTGATCGAAAATTTCTATAAATGCATTGCCAATAATTTTTCTTTTAAGTTCTGGATCACTCTCATTTGAAAGTTTATTGAAAAAATATTGCTGAGCATCTGACCTGATAACTCTAACTCCAAGATTCTCACTAAAAGTTTTCATTACTTCATTACCCTCATTAAGTCTTAGAAGTCCATTATCTACAAACACGCAAGTCAATTGATTACCAACTGCTTTCTCCAACAGAACTGCAACTACTGAAGAATCAACCCCGCCAGAAAGGCCTAAGAGAACTTTTTGTTTACCAACCTGTAGCTTTATTTTTTGAATTAAATCCTCAATTATGTTTTCAGTAGTCCAAGCAAGTTCACAATTGCAAATATCAGTAATAAATCTTTCTAGAATTTTTACTCCTTGTTTGGTATGAGTTACTTCTGGGTGAAACTGAAGGCCGTAGTAATGTTTATTCTTATTTGCAAACCCTGCAATTGGGCAATTATCTGTTGATGCAATTAATTCAAAACCTGGCGGTAATTTTGACACCTCAATACCATGACTCATCCAAACATCCAAAATTCCATATCCATCAGAGTTTATCTCATCAAAAATTTCATCTAAGAGTTTAGAGTGATTTCTGGCACGAATTTGAGCAAAACCAAATTCAGATTTATTAGCAATATTCGCATCTCCACCGAGCTGGACCGCCATAGTTTGCATCCCATAACAAATACCTAAGATGGGAACATCAAGTTCAAATACAATTTGTGGGGCCTTTGAAGAGGTCTCTTCACTTACCGTATCAGGCCCCCCGGAGAGAATAATTCCACCTGGATTAAAATTTTTAATAAAATGGATATTTACATCATATGGAACAAGTTCACAATAAACACCAATCTCTCTGACTCTTCTTGCTATAAGTTGAGTATATTGAGAGCCGAAATCAAGAATCAAAATCTTATGATGATGAATATTAGACATATGGAAAAATGTGTTTTGAAATGAATAATTACAATATGTTATTTTAATGAAAATCAGAGACCGTTATATTGCTAAAACACTATTAATGTATTCACTAGTTGTTATGCTTGTTTGGCTGAGCATTTATAGTTTTTTTAATTTCTTATCCGAATTAAATTCAGTTGGAACTTCAAATTACACCATTCTTGAGTCTATAAAATTTATCGTATTGCTTATTCCAGAGGTTGCTTATGATCAATCTTCAGCAGTAATTTTACTTGGGTGTATACTAGGGATGGGGCACCTTGCTTCAACTGGGCAACTTCTTATTTTTAGAGTATCAGGTTTATCGGTATTAAGAACTATTTGGCTTACAGTTAAAAATGCACTTGTCTTTGTATTTTTATTAATATTAATTGGTGAGGTTTTTGCACCAGTAATGACTAAATATGCGGAAAGTGAGAGAGCAAGTGCTTTGGGTCAAACTAGTTTATCCAATAATCAAGGTAGTTTTTGGATTAGAGATGGTGATAATTTTATTAATGTTGAAAATAATATTGATGGAAGCTTTTTTAGTGGAATTACTATTTTTGAGGTAAATAAGTCCAATAAGATTAAAAGCATTATTAATTCAGAAAGCGCGAATTTTGATGGTCAATCACTTAGCCTTAATGAAACAGATATTTACTCAATCACAACCAATAATTCTTTTGAAAAAATTGGGTTAAAAGAGCATAATTCATACGATAAGAGTGTGGCTTTTGATCAGGATCTAATCGCAAGTCTGAAAAAAGAACCAAAAGATCTTTCTACATACACAATAATAAAACAGATACAGTTTTTAACTAACAATAAATTGAGAGCTGGAGCCTTTGAAGTGGAGTTATATAATAGACTTGTCAAACCAATTTCACTTATTGCAATGATTTTATTAGCTATGCTCTTTATTTTTGGTTCTAATCGAGATGCAACCTTAGGTAGAAAGATATTTTTTGGCGTGGCTATTGCATTATCATTCGAATTAATTTCACGAATCGGAGGAGCAATGTCTTTGAGTTTTGAATTTAGCCCATTTCTTAGTTCTTTTTCCTTCCCTCTTTTAGTAATAATTATTGCAACTGTAGTGTTAATTACTAAATCAATAAATTAAGTTGATGTTAAAAGTTAAATCAAAAACTGCCAAACAAAAAACTCAAAATACCTAATAAATTTGAAGTACTTTTGTTAAATGATGACTATACTTCTATGGATTTTGTTGTTGATGTCTTAAGGAGATTTTTTCATAAAGAATTCATTGCAGCTGAAGCAATTATGCTTAAAATCCATATTGATGGTGAAGCAGTTTGTGGAACATATTCATACGATGTGGCACAAACAAAAGTTTCACAGGTAATAGAATATTCTCGTAAAAATGACCAGCCATTAATGTCAGTGTTGAGGGAAGTTAGTTCACAGTAAACTAGGAGTTATTATCATGTCGATTAAATCATTAAATCCCCAAAATGATGGATTAAACATAATTTGGAATGATGGCTCTTTTGAGATTTTTCCCTGGCTATGGATAAGAGACCATAGCGAGAATGAAAAAGATCTTCACCCTGATTCAAAGCAGAGGCAAATTGACGTGTTTACTGAGACGCCCCAAGATTCTGTAATCGAAACAGTTGTTGATCAAAATTCAAAAAAAGTTGTTGTTAGATGGGCGGATTTAACAGAAAGCTCAGTTTCATTCAATCTTCTTAAATCGATGGCAAAAACCAGTAATCCTAATGCCCAGGCTTTGAATAATGATACATGTTGGAATTACCCCAGTGAAATAAAAACCTTTCCAAAGATGACTTATGATGAATTTATGAGTGATAAAGGTTTGAAAAAATGGCTTATGTACATTCAAGAAAATGGATTTGTTTTAGTTTCTGAAGCTCCGGCTTCGTCTGAGGCTACAAAAGATTTAATGGAGCGAATGGCTTATGTAAGAAACTCCATTTTTGGTGGTTTTTCAGTCTGGGATAATAAACTTGATAACCCGGATGATACAGCCTTTACATCACTAGCAATTGAACCACATACGGATGGCACTTATGTGCATGATGCTCCTGGACTTCAAACCCTTCATTGCTTAAAGAAGGATTCAGTGGGTGGAGAAAATCAACTAGTAGACGGCCTTGCTATTGCTGAAACAATGAGAAAAGAATATCCGGAGTCTTTTAGGATTTTATCTAGCATTAATATTCCTGGAAGATATATCAAAACTGATACATATCTTGAAGCAATGCGCCCCTTATTTAGATTAAATGATAAAGGTAAAGTAATTCAGGTGAGTTTTAATAATCACGATAGAGCGCCTTTTAGGCTTGATAATAAAATGATGAGTCAATTTTATGAAGCTTATAAGATTTTTCATAATTTAGCGAATAATAAAAGCCGACAATTTGAGTTTATGCTCGAGCCAGGGACAGTTTTGACATTCGATAATTGGAGAGTGCTTCATGCAAGAGCATCCTTAACAGGTTATCGCCAACTTTGCGGCGGGTACCATAATCGTGAAGACTTTGAGAGTAGATTGAGACTTATTTAAGATCTAATCCATTCACGTAAATTCCATTTTTTTTTGATTAATAGCTCATTTAGTAATGTTAAAATTAAGCTAAAGAAAAATATTTAAAGAAATGAAATTTTATGATTGAGCAAGGATTACAACAAGAAATTAATATGGTAATGACTGAGGCAAGAAATCGTCGCCTTGAGTTTGTAACTGTTGAACACTTATTATTGGCTCTCCTAAATATGGATGAGGTTATAGCTTTTTTAAGAGGCAAGAGAGTTAATATTGATGAACTGAGAGCTGAGCTCGAGCAATATATTGATTCACATACACCAATAATTTCTGAAGATGCAGAGATAGATATTGTTCCAACAGTTGGATTCCAAAGAGTTCTCCAGCGAAGTGTCTATCAAGCACAGTCTGCACAAAAAAACTCTGTAAATGCCATGAATGTTTTTGTCAGTATTTTTTCAGAGAAAGAGTCTCATGCTGTTTACATGCTCAAGCTAAACAACATCTCTAGGCTTGATGTTATGGAAGGCATCTCATCTCAGTTGGCGGATTCACCAGCTGAGGAGACTAAAAAAGTTGATGGTGAAAAATCAACTAAACCTTCCTCACTTGATACCTATACCAGTAATCTTTGTGAGAAAGCTAGAAAGGGAGAAATCGATCCTCTTTTAGGAAGAGAAGAAGAGGTTCTTCGAACAGTGCAGGTTTTATCAAGACGTCGAAAAAATAATCCATTATTTGTTGGCCAAGCGGGAGTTGGAAAAACTGCAATTGCCCAAGGCCTTGCAAAAAGAATAGTTGATGGTCAAGTGCCCGATGTTCTCAAAAAAACTACTATTTATTCATTAGATGTTGGTGTATTAATTGCAGGAACGAAATACAGAGGAGATTTTGAAAAACGTCTTAAGTCTGTTCTAACAGATCTTGAAAAAGATAAACATGCTGTTCTTTTTATAGATGAAATACATACATTAATTGGAGCTGGAAGTGTTTCTGGTGGTTCGCTAGATGCATCAAACCTATTAAAGCCAGCTTTGGCTGATGGTTCTTTAAAATGTATTGGATCTACAACTTATGATGAGTTTAGGAAAGTTTTTGAAAAAGATCATGCTCTAACAAGACGATTCCAAAAAATTGATATTGAAGAGCCATCGGTTGAAGATACAATAAAAATCCTTCATGGGCTAAAGAAATATTATCAATCTCATCATAAGGTTAAATTTTCATCTGCAGCCCTAGCTTCAGCTGCTGAATTAACTCATCGTCATATTGGTGATAGGCGGTTGCCAGATAAGGCAATAGATGTTATGGATGAGGTTGGAGCACTTCAACAGATAATGCCTAAATCAAAACGCAAAATTAATATTGGTGTTTCGGATATTGAGAATATTGTTGCTAAACTTGCAAGAATTCCATCTAGACAAGTGAGTAGTGATGACAAGTCTCAGCTTAAAAATCTAGAAAATGATCTAAAGCTTGGCGTTTTTGGTCAAGATAGTGCTGTTTATTCATTATCTACAGCCATCAAGTTGTCAAGATCTGGTCTTTCGCCAGCTGAACAACCAATGGGCTCATTTCTCTTTGCTGGCCCTACTGGAGTAGGAAAAACTGAGATTTGCAAGCAGCTATCAAGAATTATGGGCGTAAAGTTATTGCGCTTTGATATGTCAGAGTATATGGAAAGGCATTCAATTTCAAAGCTAATTGGCTCTCCTCCTGGGTATGTTGGTTATGACGAAGGTGGGCTTTTAACAGAATCTGTTAATAGTAATCCATATGCTGTTTTGTTACTAGATGAAATTGAGAAAGCACATCCTGATGTTTTTAATCTGCTCCTTCAAGTTATGGATCATGGGGTTTTAACTGACGCAAATGGAAGAGAGGTTGACTTTAGAAATGTTATTCTTGTAATGACTTCAAATGTTGGCGCTCAAAGTGTTCAGAGAGCGTCAATCGGTTTCAATGAGCAAGATCATTCCCTAGACTATGAGGGCGAACTCAAAAAAACCTTTACCCCTGAATTTAGAAATAGACTTTCAGAAATTATCTACTTTAATTCATTGAGTGAAGAGGTCGTAGTTTACGTTGTAAATAAATTTATTTTTGAGCTTGAAGATGTTCTTGAGCAAAAGAACGTTTCACTTATTGTTTCAGATAACGCTCGCAAATGGTTTGCTGAAAATGGCTATGACTCAAATATGGGTGCAAGGCCAATGTTTAGATTGATTGAAAAAGAAATTCGCAAACCCCTTGCTGATGAGCTTCTTTTTGGGAAGCTAAGTAATGGTGGAACTGTTAAAGTTGGCGTTAAAAAAGATAAAGTTACTCTAAATATCTCTTAGATGAGAATCCTTATAAGTAATGATGATGGCTATAATGCCGATGGAATAATTCACCTTGCTAAGTCATTAAGTGAAATTGCTGAAGTAATTGTTGTTGCGCCGAGTGAAAATAAGTCAGCCGCTAGTAGCTCACTCACTATAGGAAAACCTTTAAAACCAATTCAAATTGAAAAAAATATATATGCAATTGATGCTACCCCTAGCGACTGTGTCCATCTAGCTTTATGTGGTTTTATCAAAGAATCAGTTGATCTAGTAGTGACTGGAATTAATTTTGGAGCGAATTTAGGCGATGATGTTATTTATTCTGGCACAGTAGCTGGGGCAATTGAAGGGAGGTTTTTGGGCCTTCCATCTATTGCCATGTCATTGGCTAGTTGGGATTGTAATCACTTTGATACTGCCGGAAATATTGCTAAGATTCTTGTTGAAAAAATTGAAAAAGCCCCATTATCTAATAATACTATTATCAATGTGAATGTGCCTGATGTTCCAATGGATGAGATTTTAGGAATTAAGAGTACTCGCTTAGGAAGTCGCCATAAGTCAGCACCTAGTATTCAAGACTCAAAAGATCCATCACTTTATTGGATTGGAGAAAATGGTAAAGAGTCTGATAATGTTGAGGGAACTGATTTCCATGCAATTTCTAACAATTATGTATCTGTGACACCTCTGCAAATTGATTTAACAAAATACTCTGAAGTTAATCAACTGTCTAATTGGTTGGAAAATATAAACTATTGATTCCAGGTGTCTCTTAAACCTACCGTTTTGTTAAAGATCAGACTTTTATCAGATCTATCTCTGCAAAAGTAGCCTTCACGTTCAAATTGATATGCCTTTTCTACTTCAGCATTTTTGAGATTGGGCTCAACATAGCCATATTTAATGATTAGTGAATCTGGATTAATTATTGATGAAATATCTTCAAATTTAGAAGGATTCCTATCTATGAATAGGCGATCATAAATATTGAATTCTGCTTGAATTGCTCTAGAAGACTCCACAAAGTGAATTACTCCTTTTACTTTCCTGCCATCAGTAGGATTTCTACCCAAGGTCTCAGGATCATATTTGCAAAAGATAGTTTTAATATTACCTTCTTTGTTTTTTTCAATTCGGGTTGCTTTTATAATGTATGCATTTCGTAATCGGACCTCTTTATTAATTGCTAGTCTTTTGAATTTGTTGTTTGGAGCAATTTCTTGAAAGTCAGCTTTATCAATATAAATTTCTTTACTAAAGTATATCTCTCTATAGCCCATTTCATTATTTTGAGGATGGTTAGGGGCTTTAAGTAATTCAATTTTATCTTCAGGATAATTTTCAATAACAATCTTAACTGCATCAATAACTGCCATTGTCCTAGGGGCATTTGTATTTAAATCATCTCTAATCGAAGATTCTAATATAGAAATATCTGTGAGACTATTCACTTTAGAGACACCAACTCTTTCTGAAAAGTCTCTGATTGATGTTGCAGTATAACCTCTCCTTCGAAGCCCAGAAATTGTTGGCATTCTAGGATCATCCCAACCAGATACAAGCTTTTCATCCACTAGAAGCTTTAATTTTCTTTTAGAGGTTGTTGCGTATTCAAGGTTCAATCTAGAAAACTCATATTGATAAGGTCTATCTGGCTTATTGAATTCATCTAGATTTTTTAGTATCCAATCATAAATTCTTCGATTATCTTGAAACTCTAAAGTACAAATGGAGTGGGAAACTCCTTCAACAGCATCACTAATACAATGTGCAAAGTCATACATTGGATAAATACACCAATCATCTTCAGTTTGATGATGTGTTTCAAATCGAATACGATATAAAGTTGGATCTCGCATACACATAAAGCTTGATTTCATATCAATTTTTGCTCTAAGAACGCACTTTCCTTCTTTGAATTCACCTTCTTTCATTTTTTTAAAAAGATTAAGGTTTTCTTGAACTGTTGAATTTCTGTATGGACTATCCTTGCCTGGTTTTTTTAGAGTGCCTCGAAATTCACGGGTTTCATCTGAGCTTAGGAAGCACACATAGGCTAATTCTTTCTTGATGAGTTCGAGAGCACACTCATAAAACTTCTGAAAGTAGTTAGAGCTAAATTTAATTTCCTCATTCCAGTTATAGCCAAGCCACTTAACATCGTTTTTTATAGAATTAACATACTCAATATCTTCTTTTAAAGGGTTTGTGTCATCAAATCTTAAATTACAATATCCATCATAGTTCAGAGCAGTTCCAAAGTTAAGACAAATAGATTTTGCGTGACCAATATGTAGATAGCCATTGGGCTCTGGGGGGAAGCGGGTAATTACTTTATTATATTTACCATTCAGGAGGTCTTCATCTATTATATTGCGAATAAAATTGGTTGGTTTATCAACAGTATTTTTAGAGTTCATAGTTACATGAATTGACCGTAATTAGGGTGAACAAATTATATCATTAAATGTCAAAATTAATATGTAGTGCTTCAAAACACTATGACATTGTAAAATAGTTTTTATGAGAATAGCTATAGTGAAACTTTCAGCAATGGGTGACATCGTTCATGCAATGATTGTTCTGCAATATATTAAAAAGTTCAATCACAAAATTTCAATAGATTGGATTGTAGAAGAGAAGTTTAAAGATCTTCTTAAATTTAATCCGCATATAAACAAGCTTCATGTCGTCAAAATTAGAGATGCTAAGAAGAATAAGTCTATTTTGACACTTTTAAAAGACCTAAATAAGTTACGTCATCATAATCTATATGATTTAGTAATTGATATGCAAGGCTTAATGAAGTCTGCAATAATTTCAAAATTATTACCCTCAAAGCAAATTGTAGGTTTTGATAAATTTTCTACTAGAGAGAAACTTGCCTCAAATTTCTACAGCAAAAAGTTAAATTGCCCCTATGAAAAAAATGTAATCATGAGAAACATAGCGCTGATTGAATTTGCTTTGGGTTTTACTATTGAAAAACAACAAATTTACAACAAAGTCCCTTTCATATATTCAAATGTGAAAGAGTTAAATTTTATGGGTATAGAATCAAAAAAAAACATCCTATTAATACCTGGAGCATCTCATCCATCCAAAAGGTATCCAGCAAAAAGTTTTGCTAAATTAGTTCACTTGTTAGATGCAAATTATTTTGTCATTTGGGGTAGTAGTGATGAAGAATTGTTAGCCAATGATATTAAAAAGCATGCGCCCGATGTCAAAATATTTCCAAAACTTTCCATAGAAAATTTAACTTCATTAATTTCACAACTTGATCTCGTGATAGGTCCAGATACAGGTCCAACTCATATTGCATGGGCATTGAATATTCCATCGATTACCTTATTTGGATCAACACCAGGATATAGGAATACATTAGAAACAGAAATTAACATAACAATCGAGTCTGATTCTAATATCAATCCAAAAAAGATTGATAAGAATGACTATTCAATCAGGAATATTGAAGTTGAAAATATACTCTTTAAAGCTAAAGAATTGCTGTTTTGAAGAATTAGAATTTAACTAACTTCCTAATATCATTCATTGAATTGAGATGATATTTTGCTATTGAATTTTGCTCATCAACTTTATGATCACTTCTAATTAGTATTGTATTTGTTATTCCAGCTAGGGAAGCTGCAGTAATGTCTCTCTCGCTGTCACCAATCATCCAAGAATCTTTAATATTAATATTATGTTTATTTTTGGCTGCAATAAACATACCTGGTTTTGGTTTTCTACAATCACAGTTTGATTCTGGACCATGTGGACAATAAAAAATATCTAAAATTTCTAAATCTTTGTTTTTGAATTGCTCTAACATCCAGTCGGTAAGGTTGTGATAGTCATTTTCATTAAAATAGCCTCGAGCAATCCCTGATTGATTTGTAATAATAATAATTTTATATCCTAGTAGTTTGAAATAAGAGCATGCTTCAAATATGCCGTCATTAAACTCAA
>CACDVH010000016.1 GCA_902556205.1 uncultured Gammaproteobacteria bacterium
ATTATCCCGTGGAATGGAAAAATGAATACAAAGAAAGAAGAAAGGAATGCGGCTTACTACTTTACTCAACCCTAGAGATTGAGCGGGAGGATAAGGAAAAACAAATCAATCAATGGGCACTAAATTATCACGCTTTTAATGCGCCAGCTATCCTTCTTTTTTTTATTGATAAGACAATGGAGAAAGGTTCATTTATGGATTATGGCATGTTTATTCAATCCATTATGCTCTCAGCTTTAGAGTATGGCCTTGCAACTTGTCCACAGGCAGCACTAGGAGAGTATCCTGATATTGTCAGGAAAGAGTTGCCAGAGTATAAAGACAAGCTTGTTCTATGCGGTTTAGCAATAGGTTATGAAGATAAAAAACACATCGTTAATTCCTATAGAACAACTAGAGAGAGTCTAGAGGGTTTTGTCAATTATTATTCTTGAGAAAAATATTTAAAGCTGTTCTTCGAGAAGCTCGATTTCAAATTGACTCAACTCAAGCTCAATTAAAGAATTTTGTAACTGCTCTCTCAAAGAATTAATTTCCTTATCGTTCATTGAAATTGTTGAATCACTTTGAATTAGCCTAGATTCTAATTCAGTAAGATTTTTTTGAATTAAATTAATTTCATCCTCCAGAATCTTTTCTTTACTGGAAGAGATTAGAAGTTTTTTGCTAGTCTTCTTGAGCTTATCAAGTGTATTGATTAGTTGGGTATCAAGCTCATCAAGCTGAAGTTTGAGGCTCGAAATATCAGCTTTGTATTGTTTAATCTCATCTGAATTATCTAGGTTAATGATGATAGGTTCTGGAGGTTCAGCGTTGTATTGAGAATAGGAATAACCAATTAAGAAAACAAGGACAATCGAAATTAAATAGAAGGCAATTTTTTGATTCATTTTAATTTTTTTATCACAATTCCTTTATCCATTTAGCTGCATCTTTAGCGTAGTAAGTGAGTATAGCGTCGGCTCCAGCCCTCTTAAAGCATAGGAGAGTTTCAAGTACGGTAGATTTTTCATCAATCCAGTTATTTTGGCTAGCAGCTTTTAGCATAGCATATTCCCCACTCACGTGATACGCAAAAGTTGGCACACCAAAAACTTGTTTAACATTGGAAACAATATCAAGGTAGGGCAATCCAGGCTTAATCATAACCATATCTGCACCCTCACTTATATCTAGCTCCACTTCTCGAATCGCTTCATTTGAGTTCCCAGGATCCATTTGATAGGTTTTTTTGTCAGATTTTCCAAGATTACCTGAAGATCCAACTGCCTCCCTAAAGGGGCCATAGAATGAAGAGGCATATTTTGCGGAGTAGGACAAGATGTTAGTGTGAATAAATCCAGAGTCTTCTAGAGCATTTCTTATTGCTCCAATTCTTCCATCCATCATATCAGAGGGCGCAACAATGTCTGCCCCCGCTTCAGCATGAGAAATGGATTGCTTGATGAGGACATCCACTGTCTGGTCATTTAAGACGTATCCATCAGAGTCAATCAAACCATCCTGACCATGACTTGTAAAGGGATCCAGTGCAACATCAGTAATCACCGCTAGCTCAGGAAGACTCCTTTTAAGAGCTCTGACTGCTCTTTGGACCAGGCCATCAGGATTGTAAGCCTCCTCAGCTTCCTCTGTTTTTTTATCTGAGCTGATAACAGGAAAGAGAGCTATGGCTTGAATTTTTAAATCCATAACTTCTTTCGCCTCAACTAGAAGTTGATCAATACTGACCCTCTCAATTCCTGGCATGGATTCAATTATTTCTCTTTTGTTTTCACCCTCAATTACAAATAAAGGATAAATTAAATCACTAGCACTCAAAGAGTTTTCTCGCACCAAGGAACGATTAAATTTTTGTTTTCTCAATCTTCTTGGTCGATGAGTTAAAATGGACATTTTGATTCCTAAAGTAACATTAACCAAATTATACAATAATGAAGCAATCATCCGACACACTTACAAGTTTATCAAGCGTTAACAAGGCATTTATAGAGCCTTTCCCGAATTCAACAAAGGTATATGCGACAGGTTCGAGGGACGATATTTTGGTTCCAATGAGGCGAATAGAACTCACTGACACGATTGGTGATCTGGCTGAAAAAAATGATCCAGTTCATGTCTATGATACTTCAGGTCCATACACAGATCCTAATAAAACAATTAGCTACAGAAAAGGGATTGATTCGATTCGAAGTAACTGGATTGAGGAGAGAGGAGATACAGATATACTGGGTGGAGTCAGCTCAACATTTTCAAATGAAAGATTAAATAATAAAGAGCTAGATGAGCTTAGGTTTGAGCATTTGAAAGCCCCAAGAAAGGCTAAAAAAGGTAAAAATGTGACTCAGATGCATTATGCAAAACAAGGCATCATTACCCCTGAAATGGAATATATTGCGATTAGAGAGAACTGTCTCTGGCAGGAGTATCGAGATCAAATTGGACAACACCACGGCGAGAGTTTTGGGGCTGCAACACCAAAAATTATCACACCAGAATTCGTCAGAGATGAGGTCGCTCGAGGTCGTGCAGTCATTCCAAACAACATTAACCATCCTGAAACAGAGCCAATGATTATTGGAAGGAATTTTCTGGTCAAGATTAATGGAAATATTGGTAATTCAGCTCTCGGATCTTCAATTGATGAAGAGGTCGGAAAAATGGTCTGGGGGGTTCGTTGGGGTGCTGATACTATCATGGACCTCTCTACTGGAAAAAATATTCATGAGACAAGGGAGTGGATTATTCGAAACTCTCCAGTCCCAGTTGGAACCGTTCCCATTTATCAGGCTCTTGAAAAGGTTAAAGGTGTTGCAGAAGATTTGACATGGGAGGTTTTTAGAGACACTCTGATTGAGCAGGCTGAGCAGGGCGTTGATTACTTTACCATCCATGCCGGAGTCAGGCTTAAATATGTCCCACTCACTATGGATAGGGTTACGGGAATAGTTTCTAGGGGTGGCTCAATTATGGCTAAGTGGTGTCTTGCACACCACACGGAGAGCTTTCTCTATACTCATTTTGAAGATATTTGTGAGATTATGAAGGCATATGATGTGACATTCTCACTTGGAGATGGACTTAGACCAGGCTCAATTGCCGATGCCAATGATGCAGCCCAGTATGGAGAGCTCGAGACTTTGGGTGAACTTACAAAAATAGCTTGGAAGCATGACGTTCAAACCTTTATTGAGGGTCCTGGACACGTGCCAATGCACATGATTAAGGACAACATGGAAAAGCAGCTAGAAGAGTGTGGTGAGGCGCCTTTCTATACTTTAGGGCCTCTTACAACAGATATTGCTCCAGGATATGACCATATTACTTCAGCGATAGGTGCAGCTCAGATAGGTTGGTACGGCTGTGCAATGCTCTGTTATGTGACTCCTAAGGAGCATCTTGGTTTGCCTAACCAGGACGATGTTAAAACTGGAATTATTACCTACAAGATTGCTGCTCACGCAGCTGACCTTGCAAAGGGACACCCAGGAGCACAGATTCGAGATAATGCACTTTCAAAGGCAAGATTTGAGTTCAGGTGGGAAGATCAATTCAATCTTGCATTGGACCCTGATACTGCAAGAAGCTTTCATGACGAAACGCTGCCAAAACAAGCAGCTAAAACGGCGCACTTTTGTTCGATGTGCGGTCCTAAGTTCTGTTCTATGAAAATCTCTCAAGACATCAAAGGCCTTGATAGTGATGCCGTTGAAAAGATTCAAGAAATTCAAGTCGAGATGGACAAAAAGTCTGAAGAGTTTCTGAAAAATGATAGTGAGATTTATCTTAAAGAAGGCGCTTAGGCAAGCCTCTAAGTTTTAATGAATGGCTTTAAAGCCATCATAGCTTTGTGGACTGCGCCTTGATTATCCTCAAAAGTTTTCCTTGCGTTTGAGCCAAGCTTATTCCTTCTTGGTTCATTCATTAGTAGTTCAGAGATTGTCTGTATAAGTTCATCTGCGTTAGACACTTGAATGGATGCATCATTATCTAAGAGCTGCTTTGAAATCTCTTCAAAGTTATAGGTGCTTGGACCAAAAACAATTGGTTTGGATAAAGAGGCGGCTTCCAGCATATTTTGACTACCATTATCGGTCAGGCTTCCACCAATAAAGGCAATGTCAGAGATGGAGTAGTAAGCCATCATCTCTCCCATACTATCTCCAATCAGAATATCAGTATCCACAGCGCATTTATCAATCCTTGACCTTCTTTGGACATTAAAACCAGCATTCTTGGCAATTTTGAAGGCTTCATCAAACCTTTCAGGGTGTCTTGGAATAATTACAAGAAGAGTATTCAAGAGATCCTTAAACTGAAGATAGCTCTCAATAATTAGTTGTTCTTCACCCTCCCTCGTGCTCGCAAAAACTGTCACGGATCTTTCACCTACCATTTGCCTCAAGGTGTTGATTAAATTTGTATCAACTGAATCAGTGCTGTCAAACTTTAAGCTACCAGTTGTAAGCAAGCTTTCTTTTTTTGCCCCAAGAGTGATGAATCGATCTGAAGAAAAGTTGTTTTGCGAACAAATAACAGTAAGCTTTCTAAGAGTCTCTCTGACAAGTTTTTTGGAAAATCTTTGATATTTATGGAATGATTTTTCTGATAAACGGGCGTTGATAAGGGCTACAGCTATATTTTTTTTATTGAGTATATATATTAAGTTTGGCCATATCTCAGTCTCCATCAAAATACAAATTTCAGGTTTAATTTTACCAAGAAAGGAATTAATTATTATCTTTGCATCAAAAGGAAAAAAGTAGTGAACGACGTTGTCTTTGTAATAACTTTTAACAGCTAAAGCGCCTGTCATTGTTGTCGAAGTAATGACTATTTTATGATTTGGATACTGACTAAGAAGGTTATCAATTAGAGGTTTTGAGGCATTAAACTCTCCTACTGAGACGCTATGAATCCAGATCACTCTGCCGGATATTTTTTTGATGAGTCCTAACTGATTTTTAAGCTTTAGCTTCCATGAGGGGTCATGAAAGTCTTTTAAGATTATCTTTAAGAGTGCAAATGGAATACTGAGCCAAATGATCAAAGAGTATAGTAATCTATTCATTAAGTAATTTGATCAGATAATATTTTTGATTTCTCATATAGTTAAATCCTTCAATTCTGTTCTAAAGGGCTTATGAAAGGCAAAAAAGGTATAATAGTTCGCTGATATTATAGCTTTATCGTATAACTTTCATCACATCTATTTTTCTTTGAATGTTTCGTTACTATGATCTTGTCTAGAATTTTTTTATTATTTTAAAAATTATGAAATTTGTTGATTCTGCGAGCGTTGTTGTTGAGGCTGGAAAAGGAGGGGCAGGGTGCCTCAGTTTTCGTCGGGAAAAATACATACCAGATGGTGGACCAGATGGTGGAGATGGGGGAGACGGTGGGAGTGTATACTTCCGGGGTCAAGAAGGACTGAATACGCTTAGCGAGTTTCGATACAATCGATTGTACAGAGCCAAGAATGGTCAGCCTGGAATGGGAAGGGACAGAAGAGGAAAATCGGCTGATGACCTCTATGTTGAGGTCCCTTTAGGTACTAAGATCATTGATCTGGCAACAGATGAGGTGATTGGAGAGATAACTCTGCATGAGCAAAGCTTACTGGTTGCCAAGGGCGGCTTTCATGGACTGGGTAATGCTAGATTTAAATCATCGGTCAATCGAGCACCAAGACAAACTTCACCTGGAACTCCAGGAGAGTCAAGAGAGGTTGCCTTAGAGTTAAATATTATGGCTGATGTGGGACTTCTGGGTATGCCTAATGCAGGCAAATCAAGCCTGATAAGGCAGATCTCAGGCGCTCGCCCCAAGGTTGCCGACTATCCATTTACAACCTTGCACCCAAGTCTCGGCGTTGTTAAGGCAGGAAGCAACCATTTTGTGATGGCAGATATTCCAGGTTTACTCGAAAAAGCAAGTGAAGGGGTAGGCCTTGGATTTGAATTTCTTAAACACCTTTCAAGAGCCAGAGCGCTTTTACACGTTGTTGATATATTGCCTTCTGATGGCTCTGACCCTGCGAGTAATTATTTGACGATTGAGTCTGAGTTAAAGAAATTTGATGAAGAGCTATACAAAAAACCTAGGTATGTTGCTATCAATAAAATTGACTTAATTGAAGAGAGTAAAAGAGACAAAACCATCAAAGATTTTCTTAAAAAGGTCAAATATAAAGGAAATGCGTTTAACATATCTGCTTTAAATGGAATGGGCTGCAAGTCCTTGATTTTTGGTTTGTATGACTTAATAGAGCAAAAAGATGAAGAATAAGTGTTGGGTTGTAAAAATTGGTTCAGCCCTCTTAACGAATAACGGTAAGGGAATCGACAAGGGCCTAATATCCCAGTGGGTGGAGCAGATTGTTGAGTTGCAATCTCATGGAATTGATGTCGTTCTGGTTTCAAGTGGATCAATTGTAGAGGGTATGAAGCGTTTGGGATGGAAAGAAAAGCCTAGCGATATTCATAAACTTCAAGCTGCTGCTGCTGTTGGACAAATGGGATTGGTCCAGGCCTATGAATATTTATTTGCAAAGCATAAAGTGCAAACTGCACAGGTGCTTTTGACTCGTGATAATTTATTGAATTCAAAGCATTTTGAGAATATTTCAGCTACTCTTGGCAACTTGCTGGAGTTCGGAATAGTTCCGGTCATTAATGAAAATGATACAGTTGCAACTGAGGAGATTAAGTTTGGAGATAATGATACTTTGGCAGCCTTAGTCGCTAATTTCTTAAGCGCTGAAAAACTCATCATTTTGACAGATCAGCATGGCGTTTTTGATGATGATCCTAGAAAAAACAATGACGCCAAATTAATAAACAAAATTCATTTTAATGATGAGAATCTCGAGAAAGTTGCAGGAAAAACAGGGGGAGCATTAGGTTCAGGTGGAATGCACTCAAAGGTGATGGCGGCAAAACAGGCTGCAGAGTCTAAAACCATCTCAAATATTGCTTGGGGCAGAGAAAAAGATGTTTTAACCAGAATTTATCAGGGCGAATATATAGGAACATTAATTCATTGTTAGCATATATTGGCTTAGGCTCAAATCTCAAGAACCCAAGGGCACAAATTGAAAATGCCCTCAGAGCTCTGAGTGATTCTGATGGAATAGAAATATTAATTGTATCCAGTTTATATGAATCAAAACCGCTTCTGGATATGCCTGGCCCTAACTATGTCAATGCAGTATGTAAAATAAATACTAACCTAAGTGCTATTGATTTGTTAGATATTTGTCAGTCCATTGAGGACAATCAGAAAAGAATTAGGAAGGTAAAATGGGGTTCAAGAACAATTGATTTAGATATACTGCTCTATGAGCAACAGGTTATATCGAGTGATCGATTATCTATCCCTCACCCTGAAATGATCGATAGACCCTTTGTGATGGTTCCTTTGCATGAAATAGACAAAGAAATAAATGTACCCCTTTTAGGACCGGTTAAAAAATTAATAGACAGAATTAACAAACTTGATGTAAAAAAAATATGAAGCATTCGGAGTTAAGTTTATTTAAAGAACGGGGCCAAAAAATTACCTGCCTGACAGCCTATGATGCATCAATGGCTAAAATCCTTGACCAGTCAGGCGTTGATGCGATATTAATTGGTGACTCTCTTGGAATGGTTGTCCAAGGAGGAGAGAATACGCGATCAGTTTCAATCAATGATATGATTTATCATACCTCTATAGTTTCTGATTCTAGTAGTAATGCGCTCGTAATTGCTGACATGCCTTTTGCAAGCTATGATAGTCCTGATGATGCTCTTAAAAATGCAAAATTATTGATAGAAGCTGGGGCAAGAATGGTTAAGATTGAAGGCGGGAGTGAGCATTCAGATGTGATTAAAACTTTAATCTCAAACAACATTAATATTTGTGGTCATTTGGGCCTTCAGCCTCAGCTAGTAATCAAATCAGATGATTACAGGGTTCAAGGTAGAGATCACAGTTCTGCCCAGACAATTTTAAATAATGCACTACTCCTAGAGTCTTTAGGAGTGAGTGTCTTGGTGCTCGAATGTATTCCGAGTGATTTAGCAAAAACGATCAGTGAGAAATTGACCATACCAACTATCGGTATCGGGGCTGGAGTTCATTGCGACGGGCAGGTGCTAGTCAGTTACGATATGTTAGGAATTACTACTGGCAAGCAGCCAAGGTTTGTAAGGAATTTTCTTAACAATCAAATCTCCATTTCTGATGCAGTTGAGTCATTTGTTGCGGAGGTTAAAGAAGGGGCTTTTCCTTCTGAAAGTGAGAGTTATTGATGCACATCTATAAAACGCAGAAAGACCTTGAGATCTATTTAGATAGCATACGAGAGAACGGCAAAAATATTGCTCTGGTTCCAACCATGGGTGGCCTTCATGATGGACATCTTTCGTTAGTTGATAAAGCCAAAAGCCTTGCTGAGATAGTTATCGTTAGCATCTTTGTCAATCCCACTCAGTTTGCAAGAGGTGAGGACTTTGATGATTATCCAAATACCTTTGAATCAGACAAGTTACTATTACAGTCAAAAAATGTTGAAGCATTATTTCTTCCTTCCAAAGAGGAAATATACCCGCACGGAACATCATCTGATTACAAGGTTGGGGCTATTGGCAAGATACTCTGTGGTGCTTTTCGGCCTACTCATTTTGACGGCGTTGCACAAGTAGTTAAACGGTTTTTTGAAATTGTTAAGCCTAACTATGCCATCTTTGGTGAAAAAGACTTTCAGCAGCTGCTCATCATTAAATCATTAGTTAAGAATCTCAATTTAAATTTAACAATTGAATCTATGCCGACTCAAAGGGAGAAAGATGGATTGGCAATGAGTACCAGAAATCAATATTTGAGTGTTTTAGATCGAGAGCGGGCACCCCAATTTTATAGAGTCTTATGTGACGTCAGGGATTCAATATTGATTAGAAATTCACTAACTGATGCTAAAAAAGATGCAATCAAAATGCTCAGTCAAAGCTTTGAAGTTGAATATTTAGAAGTTTTAGATGCAAATAACCTTACACAAATCGAGACTAAAACCACAGAAATTATTATAATATCTGCAATAAGGCTTGCTGGAACTCGCCTGATTGATAATCTAGTATTTAGGAGAACGAATGTTTAGTATTACCGAAGAAGCAGAAATTTATGTTGCTGACCTTTTTGAGCAGCAGGACGAAAAAGATCTTGGTCTGAAGGTAGATGTTGAAAAACCTGGGACTCCAGTTGCAACAGTAACATTTAACTTTTGTATTAAAAGTGACCTCCCTGAAACCTATCAAGAGTTCCCTTTTGTTGGGTTCAGTGCTTTTATCGATGAGTCCAATAATCACTATCTGAGTGACTCGCATGTTGCTCTAAAGGTTGATGGGACTAATAAAAAATTAACGATTACAGCTCCCAATGCCAAGGGTGAAGCGCCAAAGGATGATGCACCGCTAGAAGAAAAAGTGCTTTTCACAATTGTCACTGAAGTCAATCCTAGTCTTGCCTCTCATGGTGGATTTGTTGATCTTGTTGAAATTACTAAAAAGAAAGAAGTTGTTCTCAACTTTGGTGGGGGATGCCAAGGCTGCAGTTCGGTTAATATGACTCTTAAAGATGGTGTTGAAAAGCAACTCAAAGGCTTATATCCAGAAATTTCTGCTGTCCTTGATGCAACTGACCACTCTTATAAAGAAAACGCATACATGTAGCTCTCTAGCATTCTAATGCTTGACTAATTTAAGGGGAAGAATGGAAAATATCAGGGTTTATTCTCATTCTGCATGCCTCTCAAAAGAAAATGGTGAGGGCCATCCTGAGCGAAAAGAGCGCCTAGAATCTATTCTTGATTCAATCCAAAGGATTGATGATCTCTCTATTGAATTAAATGAAGCTCCAAAAGCTCAGTACAAGGACATTAATTTAGTACATCCTCAGTCCTATCTTGAAGAGATTTTTGAAATGATACCCAGTAAAGGCCTTGTTGGTGTTGAAAAAGAGCCCTATGCAGATACACTTCTGTGTCCCGATTCGAAGGAGGCAATTCTCAGAGCTTGTGGCTCTGGAATAAGTGCTTCAAAAGACATTATGGATGGAAGCTTTAAGAGGGTTTTTTGTGCGGTCAGGCCGCCGGGACATCACGCTGAGACCTCCAGAGTCAATGGTTTTTGTTTTTTAAACAATGCGGCCGTTGCAGCGCGTTATTTACAGTCGAGCTATGACATAAAAAAAATAGCAATCATTGACTTTGACGTGCACCACGGCAATGGTACCCAAGAGATTTTTTATGATGATAGTTCGGTGCTCTACGCTTCAATTCATCAACATCCATTATTCCCTGGAACAGGCTTAGAGGCTGAGACTGGAGTTGGAAACATCTTCAACGCGCCTATCGAGGCGGGCACTACTAGTGAAGAATTTTTACGAATCTTTAATGAAAAGATTCTACTCAATGTTGAGAGTTTTGAGCCCGAAGTCATTATTATCTCAGCTGGCTTTGATGCCCACAAAAGAGATCCACTGGCTACAATTAATTTAAACTCTGAAGACTACTTTACAATGACTCACGACATTGTTGATATTGCGAATCGCCACTCCAAAGGAAGGGTGATCTCTTTTTTGGAGGGAGGCTATGATCTTCAAGCTTTGTCAGAGTCCATTCAATCTCACTTCAAAGGGCTCAGCGCTTAATTAAGATGAATGAGTTTGATTTAATTCAAAGTTACTTCAATTGGGAGATAACTGACCCAAGTATTGAGTTAGGGGTTGGTGATGATGCAGCACTTTTCAATCTCAATCCAGGACGCCAACTAGTTACTTCCACTGACACCCTTGTCGAAGGTATCCATTTCTTTAAAGACGCCTCACCCAGTGACATTGCTTATAAATCTTTAGCAGTTAATTTAAGCGACATAGCTGCAATGGGAGCTATCGCAAAATGTTTCACTCTTTCATTAACACTTCCTAAGCTTGACAAAAAGTGGCTAGAACAATTTTCATCTTCACTCAAAGAGTCTTCCAAATTGTTTCATGTCAATTTGATTGGCGGTGACACTACAAAAGGACCCTTAAACATTACGATTACAATGATGGGCTCAATAGAAATAGGTAGTTCTATTAAGAGGTCTGGTGCAAGGGAGGGTGATGACATCTATGTAACGGGAGATCTTGGGTCTGCAGCTTTATGCCTCAAAAAAATTAAGGAAGGAGATAAGCCTTCTCAGAATGAGCTTAACAGCCTCAATAAACCGATTCCTCGATTAGAGTTGGGCTCAGCCCTAAGAAATCTAGCAAGCGCTTGTATTGATGTTTCTGATGGTCTTGAGCAGGATCTATCTCATATATTAAGAGCCTCAAATGTTGGCGCAACAATCGATACTAATAAGCTACCACTGGGTGATTCAGTCAACCATTATGTGAAAGATACAAATGATTGGTCAATGCCACTGTGCGGAGGGGATGACTATGAGCTTTGTTTTACAGCGGGCAAATCAATGAGAGACAAAATATCAGCACTCGCAGAGAATTTAGAGACTAGAGTCACAAGGATTGGAACGATAAATAGCCAAAAGGAACTAGAAGTTATCGGATTTAGCGGACCAAGATCATCTTATCAGCATTTCTGATAAGAGTAATTTTAAAAAATTAGATTTCTTTTCGCTCTTCTACAGTTTTACAGTCAATGCACTGGTCTGCAGTTGGACGGGCTTCAAGGCGGTTAAGTGCAATCTCAATCCCGCAAGTTTTACAGTAACCGTAATCACCCATATCAATCAAGTGAAGCGTCTTATCAATCTTATTGATAAGTTTTCTCTCACGATCCCTTGTTCTGAGCTCGAGCGCGAACTCCTCTTCGATTGTCGCTCTGTCATTAATATCAGCAACCGGAGTCGAGTCTTCTTGGATATGGTTAATGGTTGATTCTGCCTCAGAAACTAACTGATCTCTCCAAACATTAAGCTTGTGTATAAAGTGCTTAAGTTGTCCGGCTGACATGAACTCCTCACCTTTTTTTGCGATGTAGGCAGGAATTTCATCAAAGTTTGGATCTATCATTAGAGTTAGTTTATTAAAAAAATGTAGTTTTTACCAAAAATTGCCTAAAATAGCAATGATTTTTGTCATTTAATCATACAATGAAATTTGAGAATAATATAAAGGAGCTAAATGAGTGCACTAATTAATTTAGCAGATAATAGTGCAGTTTATGATGTAGCTAAAGTCTCTGCACTCTCGATTGCTTCTCAGCTATCAAAGAGATTTCAAAATCAAATCTATCTCAAGAGAGAAGATGATCAGGTTATTCATTCTTTTAAGCTTCGTGGTGCCTATCAAAAGATGAGCTCAATGAGTGAAGAGCAAAAAAGCAAAGGAGTGATTGCCTCCTCTGCAGGCAATCATGCTCAAGGCGTTGCCCTTGGTGCAAGTAAGCTTCATATCAAGGCAATCATTGTTATGCCAACAAGCACTCCAAAAATTAAGGTTCAAGCGGTTGAGCAGCTCGGTGCCGAGGTTATTTTGCATGGTGACGTTTATGATGATGCTTTTCATTACGCTAAAAAGTTAGTATCAGAGCAAGACCTCTGTTTTATCAGTCCATACGATGATTTCGAGGTTATTGCAGGTCAAGCCACAGTTGCTAAAGAGATACTATCTCAACTTGAAGACATTGACTATGTTTTCGCTCCTGTTGGCGGCGGCGGTTTAATTTCTGGGATGGCAAGTTATATTAAGCATTATGCCCCCCATATCAAAGTTATTGGTGTTGAGCCAGAGGATTCACCAACCCTTTTTAAGGCATTAGAAGCTAACGAGAGAGTTGTATTGGATGACGTTGGAAGATTTGCTGATGGGGTTGCAGTGAAGCAAATTGGAGCGCTTCCTTTCGAAATTGCCAAGGAGTCAGTCGATGATGTTGTGCTGGTGAGTAATGATGAAATGTGTGCTGCGATCAAAGATATCTATGAAGATGTTCGTTCTGTCTCTGAGCCTGCAGGGGCTCTATCAACGGCAGGAGTCAAAAAATATATCTTAGAGCATGGTCTGCAAGGCAAAAATTTTGTCTCAGTAGTTTCTGGCGCTAATGTCAACTTTGATAGGCTCAGATATATTGCAGAGCGCGCTGACCTAGGAGAGCTTACCGAGGCCATTATAGCTGTGACAATTCCTGAAGAGCCTGGAAGCTTTCTGAGGTTCTGTGAACTCTTAGACAACGCCTCAATCACTGAGTTTAACTATCGCTATGCTGCAAAGAAAGATGCGCATATTTTTGTTGGTATAAAGCTAACCCAAGGAGAAACTGAAAAGCAGGCACTTTTAACCAGACTCAGTCAATCCTTTGAGGTGATCGATATGAGTGATAACTCGATGGCCAAAACTCACATCAGATATATGGTTGGGGGGCATGCGAATGCAGAAAATGAAGTCATATACCGCTTTGAGTTTCCTGAAAGGCCAGGAGCGCTTTTAAACTTTCTTAAAAAAGTAAAAACAAAATGGAATATTTCTCTGTTCCACTATAGAAACCATGGCGCTGATTTTGGAAGGGTATTGATTGGTCTTCAGGTGGATGATGTGTCTGATCTAGAGTCCAGGTTTAATGAAATTGGTTATTATTACCAAAATGAAACTGACAACAAAGCCTATCAGTACTTCCTTTAAAAAAATCACTCTAGATGAAATCGATAGCGTTGCTCAATTAGAGCTCGAGAGTTCAAAAAACCCTTGGTCAAAAAAACAGCTTTCTGAGGGTATTTCTAATCCTAATAACTTAGGCTATCTGCTTTTAGTTCAGTCCAAGATAATTGGCTATATTATTGCAATGCCATCACTCGATAGTGCTGATATTCTGAATTTATCTATTCACAAAGATTTCAAAAGAAAAGGCTATGGCTCTAGCTTAATAGATCACCTATCAATGAACCTTAAGAAAAGAGACATTAAAACTTTATTCTTGGAGGTAAGAAAGGGAAATTTTGCAGCTATCGCATTGTATCTGAGTCTTGGGTTTGAAGAGATTTCTATCAGAAAAAATTACTATACGAAAAACTCAAATCAACTTTCTTTAAAAGAAGACGGTATAATAATGCGTCTTGAAATATCAACTTAATTAAATTAAAAATGACCTATAAAAATATCACTGTTCCTGACTCAGGTAGCCCAATTACAATTGAAAACAATGAACTCAATGTTCCAAATAATCCGATCATTACCTACATAGAGGGAGACGGTATTGGAATTGATATTTCTCCTGTCATGCTTGATGTGGTGAATACTGCCGTTAATAAGGCTTATGGCGGTGAGAGAGAAATACATTGGATGGAAATTTATGCGGGCGAGAAGGCGGACAGTATTTATGGTGAATATTTACCAGAAGAGACAGTCGAGGCAATTAAAGAGTTTTCAGTATCAATTAAGGGTCCTTTAACTACCCCTGTTGGCGGCGGCATGAGATCTCTAAATGTTGCTATCAGACAGATTCTTGATCTCTATATTTGTCAAAGACCTGTTCAATATTTTGATGGCACCCCATCCCCTGTTAGGCATCCTGAAAAAGTAGACATGGTTATCTTTAGAGAGAACTCTGAAGATATCTACGCTGGTATAGAGTTTCCAAAAGGGTCAAAGGAAGTAAAAAAAGTAATCGATTTTCTGCAGGATGAGATGGGCGCAACTAAGATCCGTTTTCCTGAAACATCAGGCATAGGTATCAAGCCAGTCTCTACTGAGGGCACTTCTAGACTGGTTAGAGCTGCAATTCAATACGCAATAGATAATGATAAGCCTACAGTGACTTTGGTCCATAAGGGCAATATTATGAAGTTTACTGAGGGACTTTTTCGTGACACAGGCTATCAGTTAGCCAAAGATGAGTTTGGCGCCAAGGAGATTGATGGTGGTCCATGGTGCAGCTTTACGAATCCAAAAACTGGAACAGAAATAACTATTAATGACACTATCGCTGATGCCTTTTTACAACAGATACTGCTTCGTCCAGCTGAGTACTCAGTGATTGCCACTTTGAATCTGAATGGAGATTACATTTCTGACGCTTTAGCGGCTCAGGTTGGCGGAATTGGAATTGCACCTGGAGCTAACCTTTCTGATAGCGTTGGTGTTTTTGAAGCGACTCACGGAACTGCTCCTGGGTATGCAGGTATGGATAAGGTAAATCCATCCTCACTTATTCTATCTGCCGAAATGATGCTTAGACATATGGGCTGGACAGAGGCTGCTGATCTGATACTAAATGCGATGTCAAAAACTATTCAAAACAAGACGGTTACATATGACCTAGAAAGGCTAATTGATGACGCCACTTTACTTTCTTGCTCTGAGTTTGGAGAGGCATTAAAGAACTCAATAAATTAACTCAATCACATTGTAGATATTTAGATGCTATAAAAGCAAAGATTTGATTGACTCAAAATTCATAGCTCGTTATAATCTCTCGCTATTCCCTGATAGCTCAGTTGGTAGAGCAACGGACTGTTAATCCGTTTGTCCCTGGTTCGAGCCCAGGTCAGGGAGCCAATTTTCAATATTAAAGGCATCTTCGGATGTCTTTTTTGTAGATAAATAAGCATATCAATGATTACTTATCAAAAACTTGCCAAGTTAGCCTCAAGATTCATGTCTAAATCGACAGTGATGAAGTATGGATTTAACTTGTCTCCAATGTATCGCAGGACCTCAGCTAAGGTAACTTACATTTCAAAAGACTTCCTTACGATTAAAATAAAATTACCATACAGCTATAAGAATGCAAATTATGTCAATACAATCTTTGGCGGTAGTATGTTCTCGGCGGTTGACCCTTTTCCAATGACGCAGCTAATGAATCTGATTGGAGATGATTATGTTGTCTGGGATAAGGCTGCTGAAATATTTTTTAGAAGGCCTGCAAAGGAAGATCTTTATGCAGAATTTACTTACACCCTTGAAGAGCTGGGCGAGATAAAACAGAAGGCGAATGATAACAATGAGTTTGAGATAACTAAGTCGACCCAACTCACAAATAAAGATAAAAGCATTGTTTTTTGTGAGGTTCGTAAAAGAGTCTACATTGCAAACAAAACTTTCTTTAAGAATAAACGTGCAAAGAAATTAGTTAAAAATTAATCTTTAATAGTCCTTTAAAGATATCACAAACGGCTGATGATCAGAAGCATCGGTCTCTTCATTAACAACCATACTATCAACATTGTTTTTAAGGTTCGAGCTTACAAAAGCAAAGTCTCTGCAATGAGCTCCGTCAGGCCATTGTTTTTTGTCAAAAATTCCACAGGTTGGTGCGTGTTCCTTGTTTGGATTTAAGTGACTCCAGGAGTCAACAAGAGCCACGTGTTTATGGCTTTCATTTGTAAGAAGATCATATTCACTAGAGTTTGACTCAAAGTTAAAGTCTCCGCATAGGATGAGCTTATTGGATCTTTCAAGTTTAGCGTAAGGCCCAGGCTCCTGAACAGTTGCAGGATTTAGAGATAATTGATCAATGTCATCTTTGATATCTAGAATACGTTTAGCTTGCGCAAAGCGCTGAGCTTGGGAGCCATACTCTAGGTGAGTAGTCATAATACATACCGTAAATTGCTGGGTCTTAACATTCACCTCTGCGATCTGTCTCGGCATATGCCTAAAACTGTTATCAGTTGGCTGAGGCAAGATATGATTAAATCTAGATAGAACTGGTAATTTTGAAAGTATGATGTTTCCAAACTGCTCTCTTTGACTCTCACCAGGCCTAAGAACGTCATATGCAGGACCAAAAAATGGCTCATAACCTTTAAAGATGTTTGATAGTTGATTCAATTGATCAGGCTGAGTTCCATCTTTTAATTTGCAATTTCGAGACACCTCTTGAAGGCAAATAACGTCAGGATTAGACATACTAAAAATAGTATCTGCAATTCTCTCTAGAGAGATCACTCCATCAACACCCTCCCCATTTTGGATGTTCCAGCTTAGAACTTGAATCATTTGATTCCAGCTTGCATAAATGACTGAACAAACTGTTTTTGAAATATTAAGAAAGCAATCAGAAGGGGAGCAACTGACATAAGAGTGGCGGCTGATAAGATTGACCATTCAACTCCAGACTCTGGGGCAGCAAAAATACCAAGGCCTACAGTAAGTGGTCTTGTTTCAACCGAATTTGAAATGATAAGTGGCCATAAGAAGTTGTTCCAGTGATGGCTCACAGACACTAAGGAGAATGCAATATAGGTTGGGGTAGCAAGAGGAACATAAACTTTCCAAAGAATACTCATAGTGCCGCATCCTTCAAGCTCTGCTGCATCCTCTAATTCTTTTGGAATCGATTTAAATGCTTGACGCAATAAAAAGATACAAAACGCACTTGCAATGTAAGGTAGCCCCATGCCAGAAATTGTATCCACTAAGCTTAATTTTGAAAGTGTAACATAGTTTTGAACGATTAATATTTCGGGCGTTATCATTAATTGCACCAGTACTAGAGCAAATGCAACATTGGCTCCCGTAAACTTAAAACGAACAAAGGCATACGCTGCTAATGTTGAAATTAAGAGCTGACCGGGCAATATGAATGAAACCAGCAAAAAAGTGTTTAAGCTGAATCTTGCAAAAGGGGCTTGACTCCATGCCTCACGAAAATTATCAAGCGTTAGTGGCGAGAATATATCAAAATGCAGCGCATCACTACTAGAGTGAAACGCAGCCCAAAATGCATACAGCAAAGGGAGAATCCAGAATCCAGCTAGGATATATGCGCCTATGAGCTCAACACTTGTTTGTATTCTATTTCTATAAGTCATCGGTAATGAGTACGTCTATCTAAAAAGAAAAATTGTGCTAATGCAGTTAATGCAAGTAGAGCCAATAAAAATATGGTTAAAGCGGATGCATAAGAGATATCTAAAAATGAAAAAGCTGTTTCATAAATATAGTAAAGAATCAAATTACTAGCATTATCTGGTCCACCCTTCGTTAAGACAAATAAATGATCAACAAGCTTAAATGAATTAAGAAAGGCATTAATCAAAACGAATAGTGTTGTTGGAAGGAGTAAAGGGAACTGGATGCGCCAAAAATAATTCCAACGAGAAGAGCCTTCTAACTTTGCTGCTTCCTCGAGCTCAGGAGAAATGGTTTGCAGGCCTGCTAAATAAAAAACCATAAATAAGCCAGCCTCCTTCCAAACAGTCATCACAATGATAGATGGAAGAACGGTTGATGGATTTCCTAACCAGTTATTACCTTCAAAACCAAATATTTCGAGTACTTTATCTATTAATCCAATTTCTGGTGCGTAGAAAAACAGCCAAATATTAGCAACTGCAATCATCGGAAGCATGGTTGGCGTGAAGTAAGCCATTCTAAGAAATCCCCTTCCAGGAATGGCCTTGTTAACAATTAAAGCCATCAGGATTGCAATACCTATAGAGGTTGGGATAGTTCCAAGTGCAAGCCACATATTGTTGACAAAAACTTTCCAAAATATGGGGTCACTAAACATGCTTTCATAGGCCTCAACTCCAGAGAATCTTCTCGGCCTTAGAATTGATTTGTTGGTGTATAAACTTTGAAAAAAAGTTGTTACGGTAGGGTAATGGGTAAACGCCAAAAGTAATATTGCTGCAGGGGTAAATAACAGCCAACCTTGAATATTACGAGTACTATCTTTCATTATTATTACTTTTGAAGTCTAATAAAAATAATTGGCGGATGTCCTTAAACATCCGCCAATTTACCGAATTAACGATAAGGTTTTAAAATACGCTCAGCAGCGGCTTGTGCCTCTGAAAGAGCTTCTTTTGGAGTTTTACTTCCTACAAGTGCAGCTTGGATTGCATCATTCAATCCTTTTTTAACACGACTTGTTTGGTAAGTTGAAAACTCAGCTGTAGCATACGCTAGTTGATCACGAGCAACTGCCGCTGGTGGGAACTCTGCTACATAAGACGATAAAGCATCAGTCTCATATGCATCAGCACTAACACCCATATAGCCAGTAGCTACTGACCAAGCTGCTGATTGCTCAGGTGAAGTCATAAACTTAATGAGTTTCATAGATGCTTCACGCTCTTCTGCAGTAGTATCTTTAAACATGTAGAAGTTACCACCACCTGTAGGCGTTCCACGACGCTTTCCAGCTGGAAGCATTGCTACTCCAAAATCAAAGCTAGCATTGTTCTTAACAGTAGTTAAGTTTCCAGTAGAGTGCCACATCATTGCAGTTTTGCCCTCTAAGAAGTTTTGACGAAGCGTGCCCCACTCGATTGTGCCTTCAGGCATAATCTTGTGCTCAGATCCCATAGCTTTCCATACTTCTAAAGCTTCAACTACATCAGGATGATCGAAGTTAGTCTTGTCACCACTGGTCATTAGAGTTTGACCATTTTGCATAGCAAGTGCACCAAACATCCAGTATGGGTAACCTGTAGATGGAATCATAAGACCCCACTGCGAGCCATCATCTTTAGTTAATGCTTTTGCAGCAGCAATAAGTCCACCCCAAGTTGCTGGCGGTGTTTCTGGGTCTAGGCCAGCTTCACGATAGGCGTCTTTGTTATAGTACATAACAATAGTTGAACGTTGGAAAGGGATACCCCAAGTTTTTCCAGCTGCAATTCCATTTTCCATAAGTGATGGATAAAAAGAATTCAACCACGCTTTTTCTTCGGCTGTTGAAACAACATCATCAAAAGGGATGATTGCATCAAGCTCACGAAGTTCATGAACGTCAATTGAGAACATTACTGATAACTGAGCAGGCTTTCCACTCTCAAGAGCTGCAAGAGCTTTAATTCTTGTATCGTCATAGTTACCAGAATAAATTGCATTAACTTCAATGTCAGGATTTTCTGCCATAAAGTCTGCAACTATCGAATCAACGGCTTGGGTTAGTTTGCCGCCAACAGCGATAGGGTAGTACATTGTTAATTCCGTTTTTGCAATAGCCGCACTTGAAAACATAGATATACCAAGTGCAACAGTTAAGCAATAGGAAATTTTAGTAAACATTTTTTTCATTTCTTTCTCCTATTTAATCGTAGTGTTAAACATTTGTTATTGATAGGCGCTCCTACGACTTTAAGCGCTGATCATTTTTATCAAACAAATACATATCATCCAAGTTCCAGCTAACGTTTAACTGATCCCCTAGTTGAATTTTTGGTTGCCTGGGCTCACGAAGAAAAAAGTCTTTTTCTTTATGAGTCAGTTTGAAAACAGTTTCACCACCGAAGTAGTCAATACTTTTCACCACAACTGGAAGGCCCTTTTTTGAGAACACTATGTGCTCAGGTCGAACTCCAATATCTTTAATATTTTTATTGGAGTCTACTGCTGAATAGATTTTCGAATCTAAGCTTGAGACATCTATTTCATTTAAATTTAAAATATTCATTGGCGGAAGTCCAATGAATTGAGCACTAAAGACGCTATTTGGTGAATTATAAATTTCCTCAGGCGCACCAACTTGAACAATTTCTCCTAATTTAAGAAGAATAATTTGGTCTGCCATAGACATGGCTTCAACCTGGTCATGAGTAACATAAACCACAGTTAATCCCAATCTTTTTTGTAAGTCTCTTATCTCATCTCGCATTTCTGCACGCAGTTTTGAATCTAGGTTGGATAATGGCTCATCCATTAGGCATACAGACTGATCAGATACAATAGAACGCGCTAATGCAACCCTTTGTCGCTGACCACCTGAAAGATTTGCGGGCTTCCGATCAAGTAACTCACTCAGGCCAACAACCTGAGCTGCTTCTGCCACCTTTTTTTCTCGTTCTTCAGCAGGAACTTTGCGAACTTTGAGGCCAAATTGTATATTTTCTTTAACATTCAAATGAGGAAATAAGGCATATGACTGAAACACCATAGATACGCCTCTTTTTGAGGCCTCTACCTCAGTCACATCTGCTCCGCCGATATTAATAGTGCCATGACTGACCTGTTCAAGTCCCGACAACATTTTAAGGATCGTTGATTTACCACATCCAGAAGGACCAAGAAGCACAGTAAAAGACTTTTCTGGGACAGTGAACGATACATCTTTGACCGCATCTATATCACCATAACTTCTTGAAAGATTTTTTACTTCAATTGCACTCACATTAGCTCCTTATCACAAACTACATATTCTGCCTCTGAATCATCAATAATTTGAGTGATTTCAAATGGAAGGCTTTGATCACAAAAAACTTTCGTGACTTCTTGAATTTGACCACCACGGACGTGTGCAACACGACCAAATTTCTCATGATCTAGAACTAGAAGGCTTTCACGACAATTATCTAGAATGACTCTTCTAATTTGTACTTCCTCATCTGAGAAGTCAAGTAATACTCCATCCAGATCAACTCCAGCAACACCAAAGATTCCAAAGTCGGTCTTGTATGAGTTAAAGAAGTTTTCTACTGGGCTTCCTACCATATCAAAGTCACCACTTCTTATTCTTCCGCCTGAGCAATAAACTTCAAAACTTGGGTTCGTGCTTGCAGTTTGAGCAATAATTAAGTTATTGGTATAAATTTTTAAATTTTTGTGTTTTAACAATGACCGAACTACCATTTCTGGAGTAGTACCGATACCAAGTGATATAGAGCTTCCGTTAGGAATTTGTTTGGCAACCTCTTTTGCAATTGATCTCTTGGCAACTCGATTAAGAACTTGTCTAGTTCCATAGGCAAGATTACCATCGGTAGACAATGGTTCTACTCCACCATGCCTTCTCCTAGCTTGGCCGTAATCACAAAGAGCATTGATGTCTCTTCTGACAGTTTGAGTAGTTACATTAAACTTATCCGCAAGGCTTTCAACGGTAATAAATTCTTCTTGACGTAATAGGTCAGAAATCTCTGCTTGTCTAGCAGTTAAATCCATTTATAACTCCAAATTGTTCATTTGAACTGTAAGTCTAACATAAAATTATAAAAATGAACAATAAAAATCAATCATTTGAATGTTTTTCTATTTTTGAGCTTAAAAATAGTCTATATCATGCTAAAATAAACATATATATGTTCATATGAAAATAATTATATTCATATAGCTAGTAAAAGTATAGAATAAAAATATGACGCGTTAATGACAGGGACAGAGTTATTTTTCCTGATAGTTAAGTAGTTTCTAGAAAAACTGATTACACAATATTAAATTCTGAGGAGTTTTAATGAAAAATTTGTCTACTATGTCTTCATCCCAATTAAAGGATATCAAGTTTATTCTGACAGATATTGATGATACTTTGACCTCAGATGGAATTTTGAAGAGTAACGCTTATGAGGCTATGGAGAGATTGTCTAATAATGGTTATAAAGTAATACCAGTAACTGGTCGATGTGCAGGATGGTGTGATCACATTGCTAGGATGTGGCCAGTAGATGGAGTTGTTGGAGAAAATGGAGCTTTCTTTTTTAGCTATGACCATGTAAAGAAAAAAATGAATAATTTTTATAGTCAAACAGAGGATGAAAGAAGAGAAAACTTTATAGTTCTTAATCAAATTAAAAATACAATTCTCGAATCTGTTCCTGGAACTGCAGAAGCGTCTGATCAGCAGTATCGTATTACTGACTTAGCAATTGATTTTGCCGAAGATGTTCCTAAACTGCCTCAAGATAAGATTGATGAAATTGTTCAAATTGCAGAACAAAAAGGCGCAGTAGCTAAGATAAGCTCAATACATGTTAATTGTTGGATTGGGAGTCATAATAAACTTTCTACAAGTTTAAAAATTCTAAAAGAAAGCTTTGGTTTAAATGATGCTGAAATTCAGAATACTGCTATCTTTATTGGAGACTCTCCGAATGATTCAACAATGTTTGGTTTTTTTAATAACTCAGTAGGTGTTGCTAATGTAATTGACCTAATAAATAGTATCGAAAACCCACCAAAATATATTACTCAAAATTATTCAGGAAACGGATTTGTAGAGCTTGCAGATCTCATAATCAATAAAAATTAATGTCACAAAATCCAGAAAAAATTTATGATGTTTTTGTTGCTGGTGGGGGAATCAATGGTATTGGCGTAGCTCGAGATGCTGCAGGAAGAGGTTATTCGGTTTGTTTGTGTGAGATGAATGACTTTGCCTCTGGGACATCATCTAATTCAACAAAACTAATTCATGGTGGTCTGAGATATCTTGAACACTATAAATTCCGCTTGGTTCAAGAATCATTAAAGGAGCGAGAAGTACTTCTTAAAATGGCGCCTCATATCATTTGGCCAATGAGATTTATTCTGCCTCATTCAAAAGGTATGAGGCCTGCATGGCTTTTAAGGTTAGGCTTATTTCTTTATGATCACTTAGGCTTTCGAAAAATTTTACCAGGGACTAGCTATGTAAAACTTAATAAGAGTGAACTTGGAAGTCCTTTGAAGAGTAATTTTAAGTTTGGTTATGAGTATTCTGATTGCTGGGTAGATGACTCAAGATTAGTTATATTAAATGCTGTAGATGCGTCTTTGAAAGGTGCAAAAATACAAAATTATTGTAAAGTCACAAAAGTTGAAAAGTCAGATGGATTATGGTCAATAACAACTACTGATTCAATTGATGGGAAGCAGAACATATTTAAGGCAAAGTGTTTTATTAATGCTTCTGGCCCGTGGGTTGATGATTTATTAAATAGCTCTTTTAAAAGGGATAACTCAAAAAATGTTCGACTCGTGAGAGGTAGTCACATTGTTGTAAACAAGCTTTTTGATCATGACAGATCTTACATATGCCAAAACAATGATAATCGAATATTTTTTATGATTCCTTATGAAGATAAATATACTCTGATTGGAACGACAGATATTGACCATGGGCAATCAGCTGAAAATGTTGAAATCAGTGAAGAGGAGAAGCTTTATATCTGTAAATCAGCTAATGAGTATTTAAATTCACAAATTAGTCTTGAAGATATTGTTTGGAGTTATTCTGGAGTAAGGCCTCTTTATGACGATGGTGCAAGCGCAGCTCAAGAAGCTACTCGCGACTATGTAATCAAGTCCGAGCAGAGTGAATCATCCCTTATGATCAATATTTTTGGAGGAAAAATTACAACCTATCGTCGTCTATCAGAGTCTATCCTTAAGAACGTCGAAGAGTTTCTTGGAAGTAAAGGCGATTCTTGGACTAACCGTTCTTCCCTACCCGGAGGAGACATAGATGTTGATGGCCAGTTGGATTTGCAAAATAAACTTCAAACGAAATATCCATTTTTAACTCAAGAGACTCTTAAGCGTGTGGTTCGTTCTTATGGCACTATTTCTTTTGATATTTTTGGCGATGTAGAACATATAGATTCGCTCGGAAAGCATTTTGGCTCAGGCCTTTATGAAAGAGAGGTTGCCTATTTAATTCAAGAAGAGTGGGCTCGAACTTCTGATGACATTTTATTCAGAAGATCTAAACTTGGACTCTCTTTTTCCAAGGATGAAATAAAAAATCTCAATCAATATCTGGATGATTTTTTTAAAGCCAATAGCCATAAAAAAAATGATGAACTAAAAAACAAAATGGTTGAAACAGTATGACGCTGCTTATAGAACTCCTAGGATCGATAGCTTTACTTTTGTGGGGCCTTAGAATGGTTCGAACTGGGGTTATGCGCTCATATGGTACAAATATCAAAAGATTTGCACGTCGCTCTGAGGGCAAAATAATTCCCGCATTTTTATCTGGACTAATTGTTGCAGCGCTGTTGCAAAGCAGTACTGCAGCTGTATTGATTTCTGCCTCTTTTGCAGGTCAAAGTCTCATTGGAGTTGGAACTGCATTTATCACCATGCTGGGTGCTGATATTGGAACCTCTGTTGCAGTTCTTATTGCCTCACAAAAATTCACAACTTTAGCGCCATTTCTTCTTGCTGTGGGTATTTTTGGTTTTATTTCATCTAAAGAAAATAAACGTCAGAATGTTTTCAGAGCAATTGGTGGGCTTGGCTTAATTCTGCTAGCACTAATATTAATTTCTATTACTGCAGGACAATTAGCAGAATTAAGGGAATTTAAATCTCTTCTGGAAGTATTTAAAAATCAGCCAGTATTCTTCGTAATATTAGCTTTAGTATTGACCTATTTGTCATATTCAAGCTTGGCTATAGTTTTACTTTCGGTAAGCTTTTTAGCTACTGGTGTGATTGGGATAAATGAGAGTTTATATCTTGTTCTAGGGGCTAATCTTGGAAGTGGCATGTTGCCTCTTATTTCAAGTTGGAAATCCTCAGAATTGGAAAAAAATCCAATTATTGCAAATTTATTAGTTAGGTCGCTTTGCATCATTCTTTTTTATCCATTTGTTTCCGTATTTTCTAATTTCTCATTAGCTTACATTTCTTTCGAATTAGTTCCAGCTATTTATCACCTAACATTAAATTTATTTGTAGCCATTATTGGCATTATCTTTTCAAAACAGTTTCTTACTTTATCTTTGAGTTTATTCTCTGAAAATAAAAATGAAGATCAATTAAATAAACATAATATTCTTGAAGCAGATGATTTCTCTATGCCAGCAGTATCTCTTGCCAATGCAAAAAGAGAGGCTTTAAGAATGGCAGAAGTTTCACAAAATATGGTTGTATCCTCACTTGCGGTTTTCAAAGATGATAATGAGGCCCTTCGTGATGAAATTATAAAAAAAGAGGATACCGTTGATGAATTTTATGACGGAATAAAGCTCTACATTGCAAGAATATTACAAGAAGAGCTTTCACCAGTAGAGAGTCAGCAAGCATTAAACATTCTTAACTTTACAACGAATATGGAACATATTGGTGATATTGTAAATAACAGTTTAATGGAGCTTTCTGGAAGAAAAATTGCAAAGCATATTCATTTTTCAAAAGAGGGTTTTGGTGAGATTATTTCAATTCATGAAGAAGTCTGCGCTAACTATGATCTAGCAATCAATACATTCGTATCAAATGATTGTGAACTAGCTAGAGTTTTATATGAAAAGAAGCAAGAACTTCATAAACTTGAAAAGAGGTCTGTCTCTAAACATTTGCAGCGAATAGGTAAAGGAGTAGCTGACAGTCTGGAAACTAGTTCAATGCATATTGATGTTGTAAGAGACTATAAGAGAGTTAATAGTCTTTTATCATCTATTGCATACCCAATATTGTTTGCATCAGGTGAAATGCTAGAAACAAGATTAAAGCAAAACACCTAATCCCAATTAGTTTTCCGCTGAGAATATGAGCATTTAATTTTTTCAAGCTCTATAATAATTGCATTATAAATAATCAATGTTAATTATGAATCATGAAATAGTTATTGTTGCAGCAACTCGAACTGCCATTGGGTCATTTGGAGGCTCTCTTTCCTCAATACCTGCACATAAACTTGGCTCTGCTGTAATTTCTTCTTTGCTTCGAAAGACAGGATTGGATAGCAATCTAGTTGATGAGGTTATTCTTGGACAGGTTTTGACTGCTGGAAGTGGACAAAATCCAGCTCGTCAGGCTTCAATTGATGCGGGTCTTGCTGAAGTAACACCTGCAATGACGATAAATAAGGTTTGTGGCAGTGGATTAAAGGCAGTTCAGTTAGCGTTTCAAGCAGTTGCATGCGGGGATGCGGAAATAGTTATTGCAGGCGGTCAAGAAAATATGAGTCTTTCTGGCCATGTTTTACCTCGCTCTAGAGAAGGTAAAAAAATGGGCCCATGGGAGATGGTTGACACTATGGTTGTAGATGGTTTGTGGTGTGCATTTAATGATTATCATATGGGGGTTACAGCTGAAAATATTGCTTCAAAGTATGATTATTCAAGAGAGGGTCAGGATGAATTTGCAGCCTCCTCTCAACAGAAAACTGAATCTGCACAGATTTCAGATCTTTTCCGAGATGAAATAACTGAAATCACTATTCCTCAAAGAAGGGGTGATGATGTTGTTTTTGATACGGACGAATACCCAAGACATGGCGCCACTAAAGATTCACTTGCAAAGCTCAGACCGGCATTTACAAAAGATGGTACAGTGACTGCTGGAAATGCTTCGGGCATTAATGATGGAGCTGCTGCAGTCATGGTCATGACTGCATCAAAGGCCAAAGAACTTGGTCTTAAGCCAATGGCTAAAATTGTCTCCTATGCGAGCGCAGGGGTCGATCCAAAGATTATGGGGACAGGTCCAATACCAGCAACTTCCAAATGTTTAGAAAAGGCTGGATGGAATGCCTCAGAGTTAGACCGAGTAGAGGCTAATGAAGCTTTTGCAGCCCAAGCAATGTCTGTCAATGATGTTCTTGGCCTGGATAAATCCAAAGTTAACGTAACTGGAGGTGCTATTGCCCTGGGTCATCCAATAGGCGCCTCAGGAGCCAGAATACTGGTAACTCTTCTTCATGGGATGCAGAGAGATAAGGCAGATAAAGGCCTTGCAACTCTGTGCATTGGAGGTGGGATGGGTGTTGCTATGGCTGTTGAAAGAATTGAATAGTTTTTATTTCAAAAAACTTTAATTATTAAAAGAAATACCATTTTGACCCTTATTAAAATTTCGTCTCATTTTTATAGTTGACAAGTCTAAAAAAAAAATGTAGCCTGTCTATCCAGTCAAGAAGTTTTAGTCTTTAAATTGACTAAATCAGAATATGAATTTTGTAAAAGGAGAAATTGTTTAGCCTTTTAAGGATTTTTGAGGCTGAATGAGAAGGGTAATACAATAACATTTGAGGAGTTTTTATTAATGTTTGTGTTACATTTTTTAATAATAAAGGAGTAAATAATGAAAATGGGAAGTTTAAGTAAACTATTAATCATTACATTATCTAGCTTTCTTTTGTCTGGACAAGTTTTTGCAGACAAAATCAAAGTTGCAGGCGTATATACTCAGCCATTACAGCAAAAATGGGATGCAAGATTGCATCTTGCTTTGCAGGCAGCAGCAGATAGAGGTGAAATTGATTATGTTAACTCAGAGAAAGTTTCAAATACAGACTATGTGAGAGTTCTTAGGGAGTATTCTGAGAGTGGAGTAGACCTTATAGTTGGTGAAGCTTTTGGTATCAGTGCTGAGGCTAGAAAGGTAGCTGATGACTATCCAAACATAGCCTATTTAATGGGCGATCCTGGAAGTGGTTATGGTGGAGAGCACGGTAGTAATTTTTCAGTATTTGATAACTATATTCATGAGCCTTGCTATCTGATGGGGATTATTGCCGGTGGTATGACAGAAACCAATAAAATCGGTATGGTAGGTGGCTATGCGATTGGTGAAGTAAACCGCTTATTCCATGCATTTATGGCTGGCGCAAGGTCGGTTAATCCAGACGTTGAGTTTAAAGTTAGCTTTATTGGATCTTGGTATGATCCACCAAAAGCAAAAGAAGCAGCATTTGCTCAAATAGAGGCGGGTGTTGATGTATTGTATGCTGAGCGAGCTGGTGTAGTTGATGCAGCGAGAGAGAAAGGCATACTTGCGTTTGGCAATGTTAATGATATGAATAAAGAAGAAAATGGCACAGATGTTGTTGTCACATCAGCTTTATGGCATATGGAAAATGCAATCGATCATGCTATCTCAAGAGTTAAGGCTGGAACTTTTGCAGCTGAGGACTATAAAGAATGGACAATGATGCACAAAGGTGGAGCTTCTTTAGCGCCATACTATGAGTTTGACAGCAGGATTGATAGTGATGTTAAAACTAAAGTAGCAGCAATGTCTAGAAAAATCTTAGGTGGTGGTCTTGTAGTTGGAATTAATGACGACGAGCCAAAATCAACTTACTAAGATTAGCAGATGAAAAAGTTACAATTTTCCAAAATTTGTAAGAGTTTTGGATCTGTTGTAGCAAATGACAATATTTCACTCTCACTTGGTGAGGGTGAAATTTTGTCTTTATTAGGAGAAAATGGCGCAGGGAAGACTACGCTAATGAATATTCTCTTTGGACACTATGTAAGTGACAAAGGATTTATTGAAGTTGAGGGCAAGAAATTAACTCCTGGATCAACAAGAGCCTCTCTAGATGCTGGGATTGGAATGGTCCATCAGCATTTTACTTTAGCAGATAATCTTACTGTATTAGAGAATATTATCCTTGGTACTGAGCCTTTAACTAGACTTTGGAGCCAAAAAAAACAAGCCTATAAGAAACTTCAAGAATTATCAAAGCGTTTTGGATTAATAATTGATCCAGATGCTAAGATAGCCGATTTAACGGTTGGCGAGAAACAACGAGTTGAGATTATAAAAGCACTCTATCGTGATGCCAGTATTTTGATACTTGATGAGCCAACTGCAGTTCTAACACCCCAAGAAAGTGAGCAGCTTTTCAGAGTCCTTAAGGAGATGGTAAAAGCTGGTCTTTCAATCATGTTTATATCTCATAAATTACATGAAATTTTAGAAATTAGTGATCGAATAGTCGTTCTTCGACATGGTAAATTAGTAGGAGAAGTTACTACTAAAAATGCTAGCAAGGAGTCACTTGCAGAAATGATGGTTGGTCGTAAGGTCACTCGACCGGCTTATGAAAAATTAAAAAAAGGTAAAGCAGTCGTTGAGCTTGAAAATGTTTCTTTGAATGCTAGTGAAGGATCGGCATCTCTGAGCAATGTAAACCTTGCAATTCATGAAAAAGAAATTATTGGTCTTGCCGGTGTTGCTGGCAATGGTCAAACTGCTCTCGCTTCAATCCTTCAGGGTTTAGCGTCTCCGAGCTCTGGTGAGTTAAAACTATTTGGTGAAGTTTTAGGTAAATACGACCCCTGTTATCTTACAGAATCTGGAGTAGCCAGAATTCCAGAAGATCGAACAAAAGAGGGCGTTATAGGTGAAATGGAATTATGGGAAAATTTCCTAGGAGAGGAGTTACGCACTAAAGCGAAATCAAGATTCTTTATTGATAAAAAGCAAGCAGTTAGTAGTGCCGAAAAATTAATACAAGAATATGATATCCGCTGTGAGGGACCATTTGCTTCTACCAGGTTATTGTCTGGTGGAAATATTCAAAAGTTAATTCTAGCAAGAAGTTTATCAAATAATCCGCGCTTTATAATTGCAAATAAACCAGCAAGGGGGCTAGACGAAGGGGCTATAAGTTTTGTTCAGCAACAAATAGTAAATGCTAAAACGAAAGGCGCTGGAGTGCTTCTAATCAGTGAAGATTTAGATGAGATTTTTGAGTTGTCTGATCGGATTGCAGTGATTTTTGATGGAAAAATTCAAGGGCCGTTTGACTCGAATAAAGTTAGTATTAATGAAGTAGGTCTTATGATGAGTGGTGAAATGAAAACGGACAGTGTTTATGAGAATTAATACTAGAACCAATACTCCTGTTTGGTTAATTGCATTACTTCCAATTCTCTCTATTGGAGTTGCTTTCATTATTGGAGCCTGTTTTATACTCTGGGCAGGAGAATCCCCATTTAAGGCTTATGCGGCTTTAATTAAGGGCTCTTTAGGTTCAACTTTTGCCATTACAGAATCCTTAGCTAGGGCAACCCCATTAATATTTACTGGCTTAGCTGCTGCTGTTGCATTTCGAGCAAAATTTTGGAATATTGGAGCAGAAGGTCAATTATATTGTGGTGCTATGGCTGCTACCCTAGTTGGGACAGGAGTGATTGATCTTCCTGCGCCCATCATGATACCCATGCTGTTTATTGCTGGCGCAGTAGCAGGCTGTTTAATTCTATTAGTGCCAGTTGTTCTAAAAACCCATATGAAAGTGGATGAAGTAGTCACTACCCTTTTGCTTAATTTTGTAATTCTACTATTTGTAAATATGTTGCTTGAAGGTCCGTGGAAAGACCCTATGGCTATGGGGTGGCCTCAGGCTGCTAGGATTATTGATAATGGTGTTCTTCCCACCATTGTCGCTAAAAGTAGATTGCACCTTGGAATAATCGTTGCTTTGATAATGTCAGTTTTAATGTGGGCTATTCTTCGCTTTACCGTTTGGGGTTATGAAATTAGGGCAGTTGGTCATAATCAGCAAGCCTCAACTTTTTATGGAATATCAATTAATAAGTCAGTACTAATGGTCGCCCTTTTTAGTGGGGGTTTAGCTGGTATGGCTGGAGTAAGTGAGGTAGCCGGATTAAAAGGTTATTTGACTCTAACTTTGTCTCCAGGTTTTGGTTACACAGGTATAGCTGTTGCAATGCTAGCTCAGCTGCACCCAATAGGGGTCATTATTTCAGCTATATTTTTAGCTTCAATTTATGTCGGTGCTGATGCAATGAGTCGAACAATTGACATACCAAACTATATTGCAGATATTCTAGTTGCTATATCTTTGTTGTCGGTTCTAGTCGGAGCAATGTTGACTCGTTATCGTATTGTATGGGGTAAATAATAATGATGGAATTATTTGAAATGATGTTAACAACAAGTTTATGGGCTGCCGTAATCAGAATTGCAACCCCATTAATTTTTGCTACATTGGGTGAGTTAATTTGTGAGCGTGCAGGTGTATTAAATCTTGGTATAGAAGGCATTATGACAATTGGAGCAATGGCTGGTTGGATATGGGTTTATCAAGGTGGAGATCTATGGGGTGGGATTATATTTGCTGCAATTGTTGGAATGATCTTTGGTTTTCTTCATAGCATACTGGTCGTCTATCTTGGTTTGTCACAACACGTGAGTGGAATTGGAATTACCTTGCTTGCCTCATCAATAAGTTACTATGCTTACACTTTACTCATTCCATTCAGTACAACACCTCCAAAGATTGTGCCATTTAGCGCATTTGAAGTTCCAATCTTGTCATCAATTCCAATCTTAGGACAGGCCTTATTTCACCAATCAGCATTGACATACTTATCCTATGTACTAGTCATTGTTACGTTCTTTGTGCTTTATAAAATGCCTATTGGTTTAACAATTAGGATGGCAGGAGAGAATCCAGTAGCCAATGAAGCACAAGGTATTAACGTTCTTCTAATAAGAACTGGAGCAGTAATGGTTGGAAGTGCCATGATGGCAATTGGTGGAGCGTTTTTAACTATGTCTGCATTTGATGCATTCTATTTTGGAATGATTAATGGTCGGGGCTGGATCTGTATTGCGCTTGTAATTTTTGCCTCTTGGAGGCCAGGCAAAGCATTCTTAGGGGCAATTTTATTTGCTTTATTTGAAGCCCTCCAGGTCAGGGCACAACTGATTGGCGCCGATGTCATTCCTTACCAAATATTTTCGATGATGCCATACTTTCTTAGTATACTTGCGATGATGCTTGTGGCTCGAAAAGCAGCCTATCCCAAAGCATTACTTGTTCCATTTAGACAAGGAGACCGTATCTAATGTTTGACTTACTGATTAAAAACGCTAATCTTCCAGGTGATCGAAAGAATTTTGATATTGCAATTCAAAATAAAAAAATAGTAGCCCTTGATAGAAACATTGATGGTGATGCATCACATACAATTGATGCGTCTGACCAATTAGTCTCACCAAGCCATGTAGATAGCCATTTCCATCTAGATGCTACTCTGACTCTTGGTCAGCCTAGATTTAATGAGAGTGGAACATTACTCGAGGGAATTCAGCTATGGGACGAGCTTAAGCCCCATTTAACTTTAGAGCTAATAAAAAAACGAGCTAGAAAGCTATGTCATTGGGCTATAGCAAATGGATGTCTTGCAATTAGAAGCCATGTGGACATCAGCGATGATCGCTTGTTAGCTGTAGAAGCACTACTGGAATTAAAAAAAGAAATGCAGGATTGGATTGAAATTCAACTTGTAGCGTTTCCCCAAAATGGATATTTACGCTATAAAAATTCTATTCAAAACTTGGATAGAGCCCTAGAAAAAGGGGTAGATGTGGTTGGCGGTATTCCACACTTTGAGAGGACTATGAGTGAGGGGGCTCAATCGATAAGGATGTTGTGTGAAATTGCTGAAAAACGTGGCTTGCTAGTTGATATGCATTGCGATGAGTCTGATGATCCAATGTCAAGACATGTAGAAACTTTAGCTTTTGAAACTCAACGATTAGGTCTTCTTGGAAGAGTTGCTGGTTCACACTTAACCTCAATGCATTCAATGGACAATTATTACGTCAGTAAATTAATGCCCTTAATGAGAGACGCTGACTTACAAGTCGTAGCTAATCCATTGATCAATATTACCCTTCAAGGGCGACATGATCAATATCCTAAGAGAAGAGGAATGACTCGAGTAAAGGAGTTATTAAGAAATAATATTAATGTTGCTTTTGGGCATGATTGCGTTATGGATCCTTGGTACAGTCTTGGTAAACATGATATGTTAGAGGTTGCTCATATGGGGCTTCATGTTGGACAAATGACAGGCATTCAAGAAATGAATCAAATGTTTCAAGCAATTACCACTAATGGCGCCAAAGTAATGCAGCTAGATAATTACGGTCTTGAAGTTGGCTCTGATGCTAATTTAGTTGTACACCAGGCCAAAAACCCAATCGATGCAATCAGATTATCCAATGCGCGTCTATTTGTAATTCGTAATGGTCAAATTATTGCTAAGGCCAATCCTAATCAAAGCGAATTATTATTTGATACAAAAAAAGAAACAAATGTTATAGATTGGACCCTTTAATAATGAAAACATAGTAACGAGTTGATAAGCTATATTGCTATGTTAATGGCTTTAATCCTTAGTTGATAGGAGTATGGAAATGACAAAAAATAATTCTAAATTTTATGATGCGCACTGGATGCCATATAGTGGCAATAGAGAATTTAAAGCAAACCCCCGGATTATAGTTTCTGCAAAAGGTACTTACTTCACTGATGATAAAGGAAGAAAAATATTTGATGGCTTATCAGGCCTATGGACTTGTGGAGCCGGACATTCACGTCCTGAAATTATTGAAGCTGTCAGTAAACAAATTGAAACATTGGATTACTCTCCTGCATTTCAATTTGGTCATGAAAAATCATTTGAGTTGGCTAATAGAATAATTGAATTTACTCCAAAAGGTTTAGATCGTGTCTTTTTTACCTGTTCTGGCTCAGAGGCGGTAGACAGCGCACTTAAAATTGCTCGAGCTTACTGGAGACAGAAAGGCAGAACTGGTAAAACTCGTTTAATTGGAAGAATCAAGGGCTACCATGGCGTCAATTTTGGAGGAATCAGTGTTGGTGGTATTGGTCCAAATAGAGAAATGTTTGGACAAGGTATTGAGGCTGATCATTTATCAGCAACGTGGCTCCCAGAAAACCATTTCAGCAAAGGCCAACCTAAAGCTGGAGAGCATTTAGCAGACGAACTATCAAGCAAAATATTACTACATGGCGCTTCTAATATTGCTGCCGTTATTGTTGAACCAATGGCGGGCTCTGCTGGAGTATTTCCTCCACCAATAGGTTATTTAGAAAAGTTACGTAAAATCTGTGATGCCAATGATATTCTATTAATTTTTGATGAAGTTATAACCGCTTTTGGCCGCATGGGAGCAAAGACAGGTGGTGAGGCATTTGGGGTTACTCCTGATATAATGACCTTTGCAAAACAGGTCAGCAATGGAAGTCAGCCAGTTGGCGGTGTAGTTGTTAATGATAATATTTATGAAACATTTATGGACACTACGGCCCCAAATTATTTGATTGAATTATTTCATGGGTATACCTATTCAGCTCATCCGGTGGGGTGTGCCGCTTCAATTGCGAGTTTAGATATACTGCAAAATGAAAACTTGGTTGAGCGAGTGAAAAAAATGAGTCCAATATTTGAAAAAGAACTTCATAGCCTCAAGGGCCTTCAGTATGTTGCAGATATTCGAAATTATGGATTGGCTGGCGGTATTACTATTGAGTCTGCTAAAAATGAACCCGCATTAAGGCCTTATCAAATTGCAATGAAATGTTGGGATAAAGGATTTTATGTTCGATATGGTGGAGACACTATTCAATTAGGCTTGCCTTTTATTGTTTCTGAAAAACAAATAAAGGATGTTGTTGGAGCTATATCTGACTCGATTAAAGAACTACATTAAAGGAGAATGAAGAAATGAAGGTAATAAAGCACCTTATTAATGGTGAAATTGTATCAATGGGCGATCCTACTCAAAATGTCTATAACCCCTCTACTGGCGAGGTAAGCAAGCAAGTAGAAATAGCTT
>CACDVH010000017.1 GCA_902556205.1 uncultured Gammaproteobacteria bacterium
GAACTTGAAGATGCAATTCTTGAACTCGGCTTTGAGAGCGTTAATATATTTAGACCCAGTTTTTTAATTGGTCATGGTGGCAGACATAGGGCAATTTCGGAGAAAATTTTGATGAAGGTTGCCAAAATATTTGATATTTTTTGTATTGGCTCTGCAAGAAAATATCGGAGTATTAACGCTCAAGTGTTAGCGAAAAAAATGGCCTCTACCTTAGATGCTGAACCAGGGGTTCATTACCTTTACTTTGATGACTTTGTGAACTAGTTTTATTAGTTTTTCGCAGATCTGTGCTATTCAAAACCAAGTTTTAATAATATTAGATCTAAAATCTGTCACTGGTATAATGTGGGCCATCTAAATTAGTACATCAATCTTCAATGTCAGGCAACTCATTCGGAAAACTATTTACTTTAACCACTGCTGGAGAGAGTCATGGTGATGCGCTCCTAGGAATTGTAGATGGATGTCCTCCAGGCATGAAACTTAGTGAAGAAGATCTTCAAGGTGATCTTGATTTGAGAAAACCTGGTAGCTCAAGACACACCACCCAAAGACGCGAGTCAGATGCAGTGAAAATTGTATCTGGAACTTTTGGAGGGGTAACTACAGGAACTCCTATTGGACTTCTGATTGAGAATAATGATCAAAGACCAAGGGACTACACTAAGATTGCTAATTCATTTAGGCCAGGTCATGCTGACTTTAGCTATCAACAAAAATATGGAATTAGGGATTACCGAGGTGGTGGTCGCTCTTCAGCCAGAGAGACTGCAATCAGAGTTGCTGCTGGAGGTATTGCAAAAAAATACCTCAGTGAAAAGTTTGGTATACAAATTCGTGGCTATTTAGCTCAACTGGGGCCTATTTCTTTTGAAAAATTCGACTGGTGTGAAGTACACAATAACCCCTTCTTTTGTCCTGACTCTAATAAAGTTTCAGAGCTTGAAGAGTATATGGATAACCTTAGAAAGTCAGGTGACTCTATCGGAGCAAGAATCAATATTGTTGCTAGTAACATGATTACTGGGCTAGGAGAGCCTATATTTGATAGGCTTGATGCGGATATTGCACATGCAATGATGAGTATCAATGCAGTCAAAGGTATTGAAATAGGAGCTGGATTTGAAGTTGTAAACCAAAAAGGTTCTGATCATAGAGATCTGATAACTCCAGAGGGCTTTAAATCAAACAACTCTGGCGGAATTTTAGGAGGTATAAGCTCTGGGCAAGATCTATTAATTTCAATTGCTTTGAAGCCAACCTCCAGCATTCGACTTCCAGCTGAGAGTATCGATACAAAAGGTCAATCCACTGAAATAAGCACAACTGGAAGGCATGATCCCTGTGTTGGTATTCGTGCGACCCCAATTGCAGAGGCAATGCTAGCTGTTACCCTGATGGATCATGCTCTAAGGAATCGCGCTCAAAATGCTGACGTCGAGTCAGTCACACCCCCTGTTCCTGCTTCTAAGCAGTAAGTTTAATTCAATCCAAAGGAAATAATGTTTAAGCTCATTCATAAGCGCGTGCCTAGTAACGCAAAAAATGATATTTTGTCAGGTCTTACTGTCGCACTTGCTCTTGTTCCAGAAGCTGTTGCTTTTGCACTTTTGGCAGGTTTAAATCCGCTTGTAGGGCTCTATGCAGCCTTTACAATTGGAATTGTTACATCCATTTTAGGAGGCAGGCCTGGAATGATCTCTGGAGCGACCGGTGCTATTGCTGTCGTTATTGGAACTTTGGTTGCGATTCATGGGGTTGAGTACTTGTTTGCTGCAGTTGTGCTCACTGGAATCATTCAAGTAGTCTTTGGCATTTTAAAAATGGGTAAATTTATTCGACTCGTTCCTCACCCAGTCTTTCTTGGCTTTGTAAACGGTCTTGCAATAGTGATCTTTTTATCTCAGGTTAAGCAGTTTAAGGTTGAGGGTGAATGGATTACAGGTAGTCCGCTTGCTTTGATGCTAATTATTGTGGCTATCACAATGCTTATTATTCATTTCTTACCAAAGCTTACAAGAGCAATACCCTCAACTTTGGTTGCAATTGTAATCGGAACTCTAGCAGTTCTCTTTCTTGGGTTAGATACAAGAACAGTAGGGGATATTGCACCGATTGGAGGAGTATTCCCTCCGTTTCATTTTCCTGACGTTCCCTTAAACTTTGAAACGCTTAGCATTGTCTTCCCTTATGCGATAGTCATGGCCTTAGTAGGCCTTATTGAAAGCTTATTAACTCTAAACCTGATTGATGACTTAACTGAGACGACTGGCCAGCCCAATCGTGAGTGCATAGGTCAAGGCGTTGCAAATACAGTGACAGGTTTATTTGGAGGAATGGGAGGCTGCGCAATGGTAGGACAAAGCCTCATTAATATTAAGTCAGGAGGCAGGGGAAGGCTATCGGGCATTGTTGCTTCACTGGTTCTGTTATTCTTTATCCTTTATCTTTCAAAGTACATTGAAATGATTCCAGTTGCTGTTCTTATTGGAGTCATGATGATGGTTGTTATCGGAACCTTTGAATGGGGATCACTGAGGCTTTTTGGCAAGGTTCCACTTCCAGATATTGTGGTTGGCATTGCAGTCGCTGTAATTACAGTTTTGACTGATAATCTTGCGCTCGCAGTTATTGCAGGAGTAATTATGTCGGCATTATCGTTTGCTTGGGAGTCAGCTGGAAAGATTCATTCAGTTGAAGAATACGAATCAGAAGGCAAAAAAACCTACAGACTACATGGCGCCTTATTTTTTGCATCAATCAATACCTTCCATTCAATATTTAATCCAAAAGAAGACCCAGACAATGTATTTATCGATTTTGAAGACTCTCGAGTCATTGATCATTCAGCAATCCAAGCAATTGACAAACTTGCAGAGCGTTATCAGAAAGCTGGCAAAACACTCCACTTAATGCATCTGAGTGAGGAGTGCCGATTACTCCTGAAGACAGCCCAGAATTTGGTTGAAGTGAATGTACTAGAAGACCCTCAGTACCATGTGGCTATCGACAAAGCAAAGGCTCGAATGGAAGGAAATTTTTAACCTTAAATCTTATTATTGAAAATTAACGTAAATTATAGGATTAATTTCGCTATAAACGCTTCCAGAAGTGCCCTTAAACACTATTTCAGCCTCATCTCTTCGCTCTAATATTTTAGAAAAGTAAAGATATGGTTTTTCAGACACAAACACAGCCGTTGCATCAACTTGGACATTATTTCTGTTGTCACTTATAACTCTAAAATTAGTAGCATCTCCTGGCAATTCAAAACCAAGCATAAAGTTTATATCACTTAATTCACTGTTGAGTGCATCAGCGTAATCAGTTGAATTTAAGCTGACTTCAATCTCACCATTATTCTCAATAAGAAGAACAGCTACTCTATTATTGTTTGCCAGATAATTTTGAAGATTATTAAGTGTTCCAATTGGAATTGTTGTTTCGATAACAAGTGTTTCTCCCCAATCCCCAGATGACTGAGAGAAGACAGAGTCTGGTGCAAGATATTTTTCAGCAATAGCACTAGCAGTCTCTAACTCGCCATCATCGTCACTATACATCGTAAAAGATGCTCTGACTGGCACCTCAAAGACTTCGCCTTCATTTGCAGCTTCAATATCTGTTGTATATAAAGTTACATCAAGCACACTAGGAGCACAAGAGGATAAAAATATAATAAATAAAAAAGAACCTAATACATTGGCTAAATTAATTTTCATAAAGGCAGTTATTTAATTTAATGAAACTCAATATTATCACAAAAAGATTTGTCTATCTCCCCTTTTGGTCACCCCAGAGAAGCTTATGGAGCTGCACTTGAAGTCTTACGTTAAGTTTTTTTTCTAGAATCCAGTCAGCCAATTCAACGGGCTTCAAGCTCTCATAGACAGGTGAGAATAAGATCTCAGACTCTACTTCATGATTATCTAATATCTCATTACACCAATCAAAATCAGATCTTGATGCTATGACAAACTTGAGCTGGTCTTTACTTTTTAAAATTGGAAGATTTTCATATCTATTTTGATGCACTTCAGTTGAGGAAGGCGTTTTAATATCCATCACAATTGACACTTTACTATTAACTGGAGTTATATCAATACTTCCACTAGTCTCCATGGATACGTTGTAGCCGACATCAATCAGAGAGTCAAGGAGCTTTAAACAGTTGCTTTGAGCCATTGGCTCTCCTCCAGTAACACAAACATATTGAGCATTATATTGAGCAACCTCATCCAAAATATGCTGAATCGAAAGCGGATTATTTCCTTTAAAAGCATAGGCAGTGTCACAATAATTACACCTCAATGGACAACCCGTCAATCGAACAAAGACCGTTGGAATTCCGACCTCCTTTGCCTCGCCTTGGAGTGAATAGAAGATTTCTGTAATATTTAGAGTAGTGTTATTTAAATTGTCCATCTTTCAAAAATTTAATTTGGTTTCTAATATCTGCTGCCTGCTCAAATTTTAATTCTTCTGCAAATTTATACATCTCTTTTTCAAGCCTTTTTAATTCTTTTGCAAGCTGAACAGGCGAGAGTTTAACTTGAACATTATCTGACACCGCCTCCTCAATATCTTCTGCAGAAAGATCGGTATCTAAAATATCGACAATCGGTTTTACAACTCCTTTTGGGGTTATCCCATGTTTTTCATTAAAGGATTGCTGTTTATCTCTTCTCGATGAGGTGACATCTATCGCCCTTTGCATGGAGTTTGTGACTCTATCAGCATAGAGAATGACGCTGCCATTAATGTTTCTTGCCGCCCTTCCCATGGTCTGGATGAGAGATCTCTCAGATCTTAAAAACCCCTCTTTGTCAGCATCTAATATGGCTACTAATGAGACCTCAGGAATATCAAGACCCTCCCTTAAGAGGTTAATTCCAACCAAAACATCAAATACCCCTAGTCTCAGATCTCGAATAATTTCAACCCGCTCAACTGTATCAACATCAGAGTGAAGATACCTTACTTTGATATTATGATCATTCAAATACTCACTGAGCTGTTCCGACATTCTTTTTGTTAGGGTTGTAACAAGAACTCTTTCCTTAATTGCTACTCTCTTATTGATTTCAGATAATAGATCATCAACTTGAGTCTCTACAGGCCTGACATCAATTTCAGGATCTAAAAGACCAGTTGGTCTTACGACCTGCTCAGCAACAACGGTTGAAACATCGAGCTCATAGTTTGCTGGAGTGGCAGAGACCAATATGCATTGATTTAACCTATCTGAAAACTCTTCAAACTTTAACGGCCTGTTATCAAGTGCAGAGGGCAAACGAAAACCAAAGTCAACGAGCGTTGTCTTCCTGGCTCTATCTCCGTTATACATGGCACCGATTTGACTAACGGTAACGTGCGACTCATCCAGAATAACTAATGCGTCATCTGGCAAATAATCAAAAAGTGTAGGCGGAGCCTCCCCAGGTTTTCTCCCGGAGAGGTAACGTGAATAGTTTTCAATACCCGAGCAGTAACCAAGCTCTCTCATCATTTCCATATCCTGAACCACTCTTTGAGAGAGTCTCTGATCTTCCACTAATTTGTTTTGAGAGAGGAGCTCTTTTTTTCTAACTCCGAGCTCAACCTTAATATCATCAAGCATATTTTGGATTGTGGATTCGGGAGTGACATAGTGGGTCTTTGGATAGATGGTTATCCTCTGGAGAGATTTAAGCTTTTCTCCAGTTAAAGGGTCGAACCAAGAAAGATTCTCAACCTCTTCATCAAACATCTCAATTCTAACAGCCCTCTCATCTGAGTCGGCGGGGAATATATCAATCACCTCACCCTTGACTCTAAAATGTCCCCTAATAAGTGTCAGATCATTTCGGGTGTATTGCATCTTGGAGAGCGTCGCTAGAATTTCTCTTTGGTTAGTAAGTTCACCAACTGTTAAATGAAGCAGCATTTTCATATAGCTCTTAGGATCACCAAGACCGTAGATTGCTGAAACACTGGCAATAATGATAACGTCTTTTCTCTCTATAAGTGACTTGGTAGCCGAGAGTCTCATCTGCTCAATCTGCTCATTAATTGAAGCATCTTTTTCAATGTATGTATCTGAGGCTGGGACATATGCCTCAGGCTGATAGTAATCGTAATAGGAGACAAAGTATTCAACAGCATTTTCGGGAAAAAACTCCTTCATTTCACTATAAAGTTGAGCTGCTAAAGTCTTATTAGGCGCCATGATAAGGCTCGGCCTTTGGCTCTTCTCTATGACATTTGCTAAAGTAAAAGTTTTGCCTGAACCTGTCACCCCAACAAGGGTTTGGTATTTTTCGCCTGACTCAATTCCATCTAGTAATTTCTGAATTGCAGAAGGCTGATCACCCTTGGGTGAAAAATTTGATTTGAGCTGAAATTTTCTAGCCATGATTGGCAGTTTTTCATTAAAATTAAACCCTCAATTTTAAACCATTTAAAGAGTACAGTAAATGTCAACAATCTTATCAAACCGAGTTCAAAAAGTTAAACCATCTGCTACCATGGCAGTCAGCGACAAAGCTAAAGAATTAAAATCGCAAGGTATCCAAATTGTGTCTATGGGTTCTGGAGAGCCTGACTTTGATACCCCAACGAATATTCAAAAAGCTGCTATTAAAGCCATTGGTAATGGTGAAACTCGATACACAGCTGCTGACGGTACTCCAGAGCTTAAAAAAGCTATTTGTGAAAAATTTAAAAGAGAAAATGGTTTGGACTATTCTCTTAATGAAGTGATGGTTTCTTGTGGTGGAAAACAGGTCTTTTATAATTTGTGTCAAGCGATATTAAATACTGGCGATGAAGTAATCATTCCTTCTCCGTACTGGGTGTCTTATCCTGACATGGCCATTCTAGCTGATGCTACTCCTGTCTTTATTGAGACCGGAATAGATCAAGACTTTAAAATATCGCCTGAACAGCTTGAAGCAAGTATTTCGGCTAACACTAAACTCTTGGTATTAAATAGCCCGTCAAACCCTACTGGCTCTGTCTACTCAAAGCCAGAGATTGCGGCGCTTGGTTCGGTTTTAGAGAAGTATCCTCATGTACTGACTATCAGTGATGATATTTATGAGCATATCCGATGGGGTGATGATGACTTTGTAAACATTGCGATGGCTTGTCCAAATCTAAAAGATCGCGTTATTATATTGAATGGAGTCTCTAAGGCCTATGCAATGACTGGATGGAGAATTGGTTATGCAGCGGGTCCAGAGTCAGTCATCAAAGCCATGAAGAAAATTCAAGGCCAGTCGACTTCAAACCCTAGCTCAATCTCTCAAGCGGCGGCACTAGAAGCTATTACTGGGGATCAGTCATTTATCACCATGATGGTTGAGGCTTTTGAGCGTCGCCATGACTTTCTAGTTGATAGTCTTAACGCAATAGATGGAATTGAGTGTCCCAGATCAAAAGGTGCTTTCTATTCCTTCCCTAAGGTAGATGGCTTAATTAAAAGGTTAGGGCTAAAGGATGATGTCGAGTTCTCAACTTATTGTCTTGAGAAATTAAGCTTAGCAGTGGTTCCTGGATCAGCCTTTGGGTCTCCTGGCTATGTTAGATTATCTTTTGCTACAAGTATGGATAATATTAAACTCTCAGTTGAAAAATTAGCAAGCGTGTAAACAATCATTTGATTAATTTTTTTTCTTGACATCTAAAATTTCTTAATATAACCTCTACTTTTTGATAAGGAGAAATACAATGCTTGATAAAAGAAAATTCTATATTAATGGTCAATGGGTTGATCCTTCTAAAAAAAATGACTTTGAGGTCATCAATCCCTCAGATGAATCGGTATGCGCAATGATTTCTTTAGGTTCTCAAGCAGATACAGATGCAGCAGTTTCTGCCGCAAGATCAGCACTTCCTATGTGGTCAAACTCCTCTAAAGAAGACAGAGTTGCCTTATTGGAAAGACTTTATGCGATCTATCAAAGAAGAATGGATGAGATGGCTGAGGTTATCTCGATTGAAATGGGAGCGCCAATAGACTTTTCTAAGGCTGCTCAGGCGCCCTCTGGAACAAATGCAATTGAGGACTTTCTTAATCAACTCAAAAAGTTTGAATTTGAAGAGCAGCTTGATGACTCAGACAATCAACTGATCTATGAACCTAAAGGGGTATGTGCACTCATTACTCCATGGAACTGGCCAATAAGCCAGGTTGCGCTGAAGGTAATTCCTGCTATTGCAGCTGGTTGCACTATGGTACTAAAACCATCAGAAATTGCCCCTCTAGATTCAATGTTGTTTGCTGAGATGCTGGAAGAGGCTGGATGTCCTGCTGGTGTTTTCAACCTTGTTAATGGCGATGGTGCTGGAGTTGGAAGTCAGCTAACCTCTCATCCTGATATTGACATGGTCTCTTTTACGGGCTCAACGAGAGCTGGCGCTCTGATCTCACACAACGCGGCTGACGACTTTAAGAGGGTTGGTTTAGAGCTTGGCGGAAAAGGTGCAAACATTATCTTCGCTGATGCTGATGAAAAAGCGGTTAAACGAGGTGTAAGACACTGCTTCAATAACACAGGTCAATCCTGTAACGCACCAACTAGAATGCTTGTAGAGAGATCTATTTATGACCAAGCTGTTGTAATTGCCAAAGAAACAGCTCTTTCCACTAAAACAGATATAGCCTCTAAAGAGGGCAAACACCTTGGACCCGTTGTCTCAAAACTTCAGTTCGATAAGATCCAAGCCTTAATTCAAGCTGGAATAGACGAGAATGCAACTCTGGTGACCGGAGGAACTGGAAAGCCTGAAGGGCTCGAGACTGGTTATTTTATTAAGCCCACAATTTTTGCAGATGTCAATAATCAAATGACGATTGCACAAACTGAAATTTTTGGTCCAGTTCTCTCAATCATCCCTTTTGATACTGAAGAAGAGGCTATTGAAATCGCTAATGATACGCCCTATGGATTAACTAACTACGTACAAACACAGGACCAGGGAAGAGCAAAGAGAATGTCAAAGAAACTCCTTTCAGGAACCGTAGAGCTCAATGGAAAAGGGGCTGCAAGTGGAGCTCCATTTGGGGGATTCAAGCACTCTGGGATTGGCCGAGAAGGTGGTGAACATGGCTTTACTGAGTTTGTTGAGGTCAAGGTAGTCACTGGCTGGAACTAGTATCTAGGTGAGCGATGGCTAAAAAAAATATAGCCATTGGTGGAATTAGCACTGAATGCAGTAGTTATTCTCCGTTATTTCAAAGTCAGGAAGACTTTAGAACCCTTCGTGGGCAAGAACTTCTTGATCTCGTTGACTTTCCATTTTCAGAATATAGCATTAATGTGTCTCCATTATTCTTCAATAGATCGGTTCCCGGAGGCCCAATTGATCGAGAGTATTTCGATGAAATAAAACATCTATTCATTACTGAGATAAATGCACACGAAAAGCTTGATGGTATTCTGCTCTTAATGCACGGAGCTATCTATGTTGAAGGTATAGATGATCCTGAAGGTGAATGGATAAGAGCAGTTAGAGAGGCAGTTGGTTTAGACTGCCTTATTTCAGTTAGCTTTGATCTTCATGGCCAAGTCACTGATAAAATCATCAAAAATATTGACGCTTTTGCCGCCTTTAAGACTGCGCCTCATATTGATGTCAAGGATACATACAGGCGCTCTGCTTCGATGCTGGTTAGTGCAATCAATGAGAACTATCGCCCTGATGTAATATGGTCTTCAATTCCTGTTTTGGTTTCTGGAGAGATGTCGTCAACTTTTGTAGAGCCGTGTAAAACAATTTATCAAAGTCTTGAACAATTTAACGAAAAAAGAGAGATTCTTGATTGCAATCTTTTGGTAGGCTACGTTTGGGCTGATACTCAGAGAGCGACTGCCTCGTCAGTTGTCACTTGCACTAACAAAAAAATTGGAGCGAGGGCCTGCAAAACAATTGCTGAAACCTATTGGAACTCTAGAAAAGATTTAAAGTCTGACATGCAGACAGGCAGTATTGGTGAAGCTTTACTTTGGCTAAATAGTGAGTTTTCAATCATTGCTGACAGCGGTGACAACCCCACAGCAGGAGGTGTAGGTGATAGGGCCGATGTATTGCAAGCAATTCTTAAACATAATCATGATGATTCATTATTTGCTGGAATAGCCTCAAAATCTGCCTATGATGAGCTCAAGAAAGGGAATGAGTTTAGTATAGGTGGCACCTTTGGCGGTGGCGGCCCAGTATTAAAGCTTAAAGCTGACAGTGTTTATTTTAAGAATCATTGCGCGGTAGTATGCGTCTCTAAAACTATCATAGTGATCTCGAAAACCAGAAGACCTTTTCATAATCTCAAAGACTTCACTGAATTAAATCTAGATCTGAGTAACTTTAAAATTTTAGTGGTTAAGTCAGGATACCTCTCTCCCGAATTGCAATCGCTCTCTGCAAGATCATTTTTAGCACTAACTGAGGGAGCTGTAAATCAAAACTTAGTGGGCATTGAAAATAAAAAACGTCACAAGAAAATATACCCTTTTCAAGATTTTAATAATTTTATTCCGCGTGTCAGTGACGGCGAATCTATAGTCAGTTAATTGCCTTTAAAATCTGACGAACAAAAAGCTGCTCATTCCACTGATTTGGACCTGACCCTACTCTAACAACAACAAGCTCTTTTGAAGGTATCACATAACATCTATTTGAGTTGTAACCCTCAAGTGAAAACATATCTTTTGGAAGACCTGGCCATCTCGTTTCATGAGTATTCACCCAAAACGTGAAGCCATATTCTGGGTTTAATGTTTGTGAAGGCTTGGTTGCCTTATCAACCCAAATGCTAGGGATAATTTGATCATCACCCCACTTACCATTTTGCATCAACAAGTAGCCAAACCTAGCTAGCTCTCTTGCCGAAATATGAAGACCAACGTGGGCACTGGTATGAGGACCTATGAATGGACCTCCTCCATGAACGTCCCAACTTGCATTCTCTATACCAATCCTAGAGAAAACTATATCTTGCATGTATTCATGCATCTCTCTTCTCATGATAATTTTGAAAAGAATCGATAAATGAGCTATCGCAGGATCGCTATAGTCCCAAAAAGTGCCTGGCTTTAAAACGAGCTTATCGGTTTTGTAGCCATATCGATTCTCTTGATACCCAAGTGCATGCTCAAATGGACCATTATTATCTCTAGGCGGGATTCCAAATACCAATTGATTTTCTCCCGGAATCCCAGAAGTCATACTCAGAAGATGGCCGATTGTAATTTTTTCTTTTCGCTTATCAGTTATCTTGAAAGATTCAGGCAGAAATGAGTACGCAAAGCTATCTAAATTAACTTGAATATTATTAGGAAGTGTTCCATTTTTGCTTTCTTCTAAAAGCAGACCCCAAGCAATACCGGTAAATGACTTTGTACAAGACCATACATCGAATCGACTTCCTGGGAGTGTCATGAAGCTGTAATGCTCTTTCACCAAAAGACCATCTTTAATAACAATGATCCCAGAGGCCACATTTTCAAAGAAAAGCTTGTACTCTTCGATTGCCTGGTTTAGCCGATCATAATTAATGTTGGATGCAGCTGATTTATCTATTTCTTTATCTAAAAACCGCCATCCACCCTCTGATTCTGGCAAAGGAAAATGCTGACTCACTTTAGAGTTTAAATTTTTCATCAAGCAATTGTACTTGGAAAAAAATATCTAGTCTTAAGATAATTATTGAAGTTTATGGTAAGATTTAATTTATAGTAATTCCACAAAATAATTGTGTCTAAAAAAACTACTTAATTCAATATCATAGGAGAAATTATGACTTTAACTTTAGTATATAGATTAAATGGATTGGTGGGTCTTTTATGGGCTGCATCAATGTGGTTTGGTAGTGAAATGATGGCAGCCTCTTACGGCTGGGAGGTTACCTCTCCAATGATTACGATGTCTCAATTTTTAGCGGTGTCTTTCTTATTTATTGCTGTGATTTTTATTATGCTACCGAACTGGACTTCAGAGGAGCAACTAAAGAAAGCAACTATCACTCTGATACTTCTTCAAATTATTGCAGTTGCACTTCAGGTCTTTCATCTTACATCAGGTGCCATTCCATCTGGAGGAATGCAGTACTTTGGTATCGGCTTAGGTATTTTATTCATTATTCTTTTCTACTGGAAATCAAGATAGCAATTTTCTCCAGTTGATATAGGGGTCTATTATGACCCCTTTTTTTTGTTTTAAATATTCAGGGTATAATTTATTAACGCCACCACTTTTATAGGTGTCGTTATTTTTTAACATAGGAGAGTTAACATGAGTTTATCTTTAATCTTTAGACTTCAAGCAGCTTTTGCTGCAATATGGGCACTTCAATTAATCTTTGTTCCAGGCATGGTATTTGCTCAATACCAATGGGGATATTCCGCAGAGCTAGTTGCTATCGCGCAGGCAACTGGAACAGCTATGGCGGGTCTTGCTATTCTTGCATATGGTATACCTAACTGGACTAGTGAAGATCAACTAAAAGTAGCGGCAAAATCTTTGGGCACCATTGCAATTTTATTCTTAATTATGCAGCTATATCAAATCTTGATTTCAGGGATGGCTCCGGGTGGCGCTATGGACTGGGTTAGTACACTAGTTACAGCGCTATTTGCTGTTGGATTTTTCATGAAATCCAAATAAAAGATAAATTTTTTTTAACCTAAAAGGAGGTCATAATTGACCTCCTTTTTGTTTATATTATTCTTTAGCTATGAATTCTAAGCAAATTCTTTTAGCTTTAATTGTTCCAATTACGTGGGGCTTAGGTTTTACCCTTGCTAAGATTGGTATGGAGCAGTTTTCAGCACTACTGATTATGTCAATACGTTTTGGTATTGCCGGACTCGTTCTTGTATGGTTTACAAAACCACCATGGGGTCATATGAGAGAAATATTTCTTGTAGCCCTCATAGGATCAACCATTCAATATGGTCTCACTTACAATGGATTAAAGGGTATTGATGCCTCGACTGCAGCAATTCTAGTTCAGCTTGAGGGTCCTATTCTGGCTCTAATGGGTGCCCTACTGTTGAAAGAAAAACTTGGATTAACAAGGACCTTAGGTATGGCTCTTGCATTTATAGGTGTACTTATAATTGCTGGTGAACCAAGGCTTGATGGACATCTAAATAGTGTTGTTCTTTTGGTAGCAGGATCAGCTGTCTGGGCTATTGCTCAAATTATGATTAGCAGACTCAAAAACCTATCTGGAATAACTATTCTAGCCTGGGTTGCAATTATGGCAACTCCACAAATGCTTCTCGGTTCATTAATTATTGAGGATGGGCAATGGCAAGCGATTACATCTGCCAGTCTAGTAGATTGGTCGATTATTCTTTATCTTGCCCTCATTATGACCGTGGTTGGATACAGCGCTTGGTATCACCTATTGAGCAGTGTGGATGTCAGCGTAGTTTCTCCATTTCTGATGCTACTGCCAATCACCTCAATTGTTGCTGGAATAACTCTTCTTGATGAAAAACTCACTTTATCTATGATTATTGGTGGGCTCTTGATTATGGCTGGAGTTGCCAGCACGCTAATCAATTGGCGCTGGCCAAAAAAACAAATCAATATTTAGAGATATTCCTATTTATAAAAAGGATCTACCGACTCAAATTGAGAGGTAATTTTTCTAACCCATTTGGAGATTGCAATCCCTTTACTGAGCTGCATGGAATTGTTTTCGGATTGAATATTCCTTTCTTTATTTCCATTAAGGGGAAGCTCCATCTGTTGTTGTAAAAAATTTGTTTCCTTATCTAAGTCCTTTCTTAACTCTTTAATCTTACTTACGACACTCGTATCTGACATTAATCTAACTCCTAAATAACAAAAAAATCTTAATCTGAAATTAAGACTTACCCTTTGGAACTTTCTTTGAAGTTTTGTATTTACTCTCCCACTTCTTATCAAGGTCCGATTTCGCTATATCCTTATAATCAATTCCACTGATTTCCTTGAACTCGGATATTGCATCTTCCATGGCAGTCTCAAAGACAACAGAAAGAGACATGCTGTAGCCAAAATCCTTAGCAGCAATCGAAGCGCCCTTAAACGCTTCAAAAACTGGCCTCCGAATCCTGACACTCACAACACGTTTTTCATCTGCTTTCTGATTCTTTGTAACGTATTTACCCATCAAAAAATTATTTAAGTGAACTGCTGAAATCAGTATACACTTTTTGTATACTTAATGTAGTTATATTTGTTTTCTTTTTGTATACATAATAATATTCATTTTAAAAAAGATAAAGCTATAATTAATCTCGTTAAAAATTTAAAAAAGTAAAAAAGAGAAATGCTTAATATCAGTTCTATTGAAAAATACATTGCATTAAGTGAAGCTAAGATCCATAAACTTCGACCTAACATTGAAAAGAAAATTTTATGGGCTCATAAGGCTGATCAAAAAACGCCTATAAGCCTAGTTTTTATCCATGGATTTTCAGCCACTAGAGCTGAACTAAGTCCAGTCATCGAACAGGTTGGACTGGCTTTAAAGGCAAATGTATTCTTTACAAGATTAACTGGCCATGGTCAAGACGGAGTAGAACTGAGTAATGCTACATTTGAGAACTGGATTTCAGACACCAAAGAGGCAATTAGTGTCGGTGAATTGATTGGTGATGAAGTTGTTCTTATTGGCTCATCCACAGGCTGTTCGCTGATTCATGCCCTCATAGAAGATCAGGTAAAGGTCAGGTCAGTTATTTATATTTCACCCAATTTTGGACCAAGCTCGTTTAGAGGTCACTTTCTCAGGGTGCCAGGTGCTAAATGGTTTATACCTCTTATCTTAGGCAAAGAACACTCCTTTGTTGCAAAAAATTCTGAGCATGAAAGATGCTGGACTACTCACTATCCTACAGAAGCTCTTTTTGCAGTTAAGGACTCTGTGGTGGCTGCAAGCTTAGCCAATCATAAAAATATTAAGCTGCCCATGCTCTTCTGGTTTTCGGATAATGATAAAGTCGTCTCAGCCAAAGACACTCGAAAAGTCATTTCTAAAATGGGGCGAAATGTTGAAGTTTTTAATCCAATACTCTCACCAAATGATGATCCTTCAAAACACGGTGTTCTTGGTGACATTTTGAGCCCGACGAAAACCGCTCAGGGTGTCCGAAAAATCATTGAGTGGATTAAAAGAAATAACTAGTAATTACGTTTTTCTTTTGCTCCTTTATAGAGTATTTCAGATAAGTTTTCATTTGCAATCTTTCTTTGTGCAACTGTTCTTGGATCCATATTAAACCTGGGTCGATCTAGGAATATACCATCACCATCCTGTCTTTTTTGGCCTCTGACGTGAGTCCAAAGATTCCTGCCCACAATCTGTTTAATATTATTTGGCATATAAGATTGAAGCGAAAAACCAATTCTTCTTTGATTGCTATTATTAGGCTGGGAGCCATGAATAACTGCGCCATGATGTATTGACATTTCTCCAGGCTTTAAAATAAGATCTACAGCCTTACTTTCATCAACGTCTTGAATCACTTGGCCTCGGGTCAAGATATTATTTTCAGCAAACGTATCTTCATGAGTCTGAATATTTGTTTTATGACTTCCAGCAATCATTGTCATGCATCCAGTTTCTTTATTGCTTGGACTGAGCGCAATCCAAGGAGTTGGAAAGTCTAAGCTATCTAGGCCCATGTAGGTTGCATCCTGGTGCCAACTTACGTATTGCTTGGAAGATGGCTCCTTAATAAACATGACAGATGCCCAAAGTGAGATGTTAGGCCCAATCAAATCTTCAATTGCATCAACAATAATTGTGTTGTGAGCGAGCGAATCTAAAAAAGCAAATGAAAGATGAAGATTGTTTCTGCTTTCAGAATTTATCTCATGTGGAAACTCTTTTTCAACTTGCTCTAACTCATCCTTAATAGACAAGGCTTCTTTCTCAGAAATGACCCTAATCGGAGAAATAAAACCCTGGTCATAGTATTGCTCAATCTGTTCTTTAGTAAGGACTCTAGGCATTATTAGATCAAACTACATAAAATTGTCATTTTATTATAATAATAAATCAATAACCATATTTTTTATATGAGTATATACTGAGCTTAAACTTTAAACATTTAAAGAGAATTGCAATGACCAATTTATTTAACAAGCATCCTAATGAGGTTGGTGAAACTTATCTTCAACACCTCATAATTGCATGGAAGTATGGCTTAAGTTTATTTCAACTATTTATGATTGCAGTGATCCATGGATTATTCCCATTCATTTTTAAAAAAACAGTCAGTGATAAGATTATCAAGATGGGAGACGAATTAAAGAATAGAAACTAAATTCGCTTAAAATTCATGAATACTTCATTTTTTTAGTAAAAAGGTCATCTAAAATTTCGAATATGAAATCCTTACTTACTGCAATCTTAATTATTATTTACAGTTCAACAACTCTAGCTGCAATGTCTCCTCGTTTTTACGAAACTGAGATCCTTGGTAATTGGGTATGCAAAGATGTATGGCCTGGATACTCAGCCTTTGAGATGATTCGATATAAGAAAGATGGAACCTGGAATAGCTTTGGTGAGCTTATTGTTGATTTCCCCGTGGAAGAAAATAAGGTTAAGGTTTTTTATAGTGCTTTAGGGTCTGGCGTTTGGGAAATCGAAGGTCAAAATTTAATCAGCATGATTAATACCATTGAAGTTAGAAATAGAAACCATCCATGGCTTGAAGAGTATTTTAGTTTGCAAGATGAATTTAAACTGAATGAAAAAAATTCTGAGGAAATTGTAGTTCTTGCTGATGATTATATTAACCTTCAGCCTTCATCAGGAAAGCCATACGAATGCTACAAGGTTGAGCTATAGTTAATTCTCTCTCTGATTGTATTTTTTTGCGCTCCCCTTAGATAATTCAACAGGATATTTATTGCCATTTTGAATCAATTTCTCTTCGATTGCCCTCTCTAAATCAATCTCTAAAACACCACAAAAGCGAATGAGGTACATGGCAATATCAGCCACTTCACTTCGAATTGAATCGAGCTGTCTTTGATCTGGGGAATTTGACTCTTCAGGGGTAAGCCACTGAAAAATTTCAACAAGTTCAGAAGCCTCTACGCTGAGTGCCATTGCTAAGTTTTTTGGAGTGTGGAACTGCTCCCAATCCCTTTCTGATGCAAAATTATTGAGCTGACTTTGTATTTTAGTTATATCCATAATTTCTCTTTTGTATTACAACTATATGACAAAAAAATTCAGTATACTTACTACGCTTGAAATGTTTCAAGTATTTACTAACTAAGAGGAGTTTTTATGAGTATTCCAGTTCTTTGTCATGCTTTTTTAATTCTGTTTGGTGGCTTTTTTGCCATCCAATTAGCATTTAATTCACAAAAATTTGCAGAGTCGTCTCTTCGAATGGATTCACCACAAGCGGGTTACGCATTGAAACCTGCTGGATTTATAATGTGCGGAGTTGTATTGATGTTAATTGCCACATTATTTGGGATAGGTGGGTTTACTGGCACAAAAGAATTATTAGCTGTAATGGCTGTTTTCTGCACGATGTCAGTTATCTTTAATGGAGGACAAGTTTTAAAGGTATTTCCAACCTTTGATGGGGCTGACCATGATGTAAAAAATGCCATCAGACCATTAATACCACTAGTAGTAATTATCATTTATTTTGTAACATCTTAACTTAAGGAGACATTATGTCAGTATACGAAGCGCAAGAAGCAGCTAGAGAAGCTAATGATATGGAGGCTTATGCCGCAACCCTTCATGATGATTATCAATTTATCATGCACCTGGACAACTCGAAAAAAAATAAAGAAGAGGCAATGGAAATGTTTACATTTATGATGAACAGTGATGATTTCGTCACACATGAATCTAGATGCCTATATGAAAGCAGCGAAGCTATGGTGACTCATGGTGTTATGAGTTTTCCAGATGGAACACGTGAGGCGGTTCTTGCTTTTCATGAAATAAAGGATGGACAAGTCATACGCATGGAGACTGGTGCAACTCTTCTTCCTTAAAAAAGAGTTTAGCCTATCAAAAAAAGGCGCTTTTTAGCGTCTTTTTTATTCGATAGAATAAATTCTTAAGATTCATCTAGTAATGAAACAAAATAATCTTTGGCAAGAAACCTCAGAAGAGAAAGCTACCTTTAAGTTGCTTGAAGGCACTGTGGAGTCAGATATAACTATTGTAGGTGGAGGCTATACAGGCTGCTCTGCTGCATTAACTGCCGCCGAAAATGGTCTCTCAGTATCTCTTATTGATCAACAAATTGGATATGGTGGCTCAGGTCGAAATGTTGGCTTAGTGAATGCAGGCCTATGGCTACCTCCAGAAAAAGTGGAAGGAATTTTAGGTAAAAAAGACGGGGTCAAGCTGAATGAGGCACTCGCAAGTGCGCCAGATCTTGTGTTCAACCTAATCAATAAAAATAATATTAGCTGCAATGCTAATCGTGCAGGTACGCTCCATTGTGCGCATTCACAAAACGGTTTGAAAGACATTAAAATTCGTCATCGCCAGCTTTCCGATCGAGGAGCTGAACTAAAATTGTTAGACGAAAATGAAACTGAGTTAGCAACTGGTTCATCCTCATTTCATGGATCACTTCTAAATGAAAATGCGGGAACCATTAATCCACTAAGCTATTGCTTAGGTCTTGCGAGGGTTGCCCAATCCAAGGGGGCTCATATTTTTGAATCATCTCTTGCAACCAAAATTGAATTTCAAAACGATTCTTGGATCACTTATACTGACAAAGGATCAATTAAATCGAAGAAACTTTTAATTGCTACAAATGCTTATCTTAGTAATGTTTCAGGAATACCATCGTCAAAATATACTCCTGTTTATTATTTTCAAGCTGCGACTCAGCCTCTTTCAAAAGAGATCATAAAAGGCATTTTGCCAAAAAGTCATGGATGCTGGGATACAGCAACTGTGATGTCATCTTTTCGAATTGATAAGCATAACCGCTTTATTATTGGAGGGATTGGGAATCTTGGCCAAAATATATCTAAAATTCATTCAAATTGGGCAAGAAGAAAGGCTTGCTCCTTGTACCCTTCTCTTAAAAATATTCCTTTTGATTATTTTTGGGGTGGTGAAATTTCAATGACAGATGATCATATTCCCAAAATATATCGTTTTGGAAAAAATGCCTATTCTATCTTTGGCTACTCAGGAAGAGGAATAGGCCCTGGAACTTACTTCGGAAAATCCATAGCTGAGGCTTTTGCAAATGAAAATGAAGACTCTCTCCCCTTAAAACCAACTAGTAACAATAATCAGAAGTTTTGCACAATTAAAGGCAGTTTTATTGAGCTTGGAGCTAAAATAAACCATCTGGTTTGATCCCTGAAATTATCTGTCCTTGCCAACGCCTTTAAATCTTTGTTTGGTGACATACCATGCACCTAAATCCAATATCGGCTTTGGTGGGAGCCATTTGGCCTCTTCTATTGAAAGACAGTCACGGACCAGCCCTTCATCATTTCCACAAGCATAATCAGCCATAGCAAGGCCAAAAGCAGTACCCTTAGTGATACCTGAGCCATTGTAACATCCAGCATAATACAAATTATTTGATAACTTTTTAAAGATATTAGTTTTGTTTGCAGTTACGCCCTCTACACCAGAGTATAGATGCTCAAAATCTACATGGCTTAACTTAGGAAATCTATTGTTAAATGCTTGACGATGAATCTCTTGCCTATTCTTAAGCTGCTTATCATCTAATAGATGATGATTACTGTATTCAGCGGTATTTCTTATTGAAATTCTTTTATCCTCAGTAAGTCTGACAGTTGCACCGCCGCTATGAAGCGACAAAACACCCCAAGATGGCTCAGTACCAAGCAGTTCAACCTCTTCCTGGTTTAAAACTCGAGTAATACTTCCTGACAGGGTAACACCAACCACTCTTTGTTTGAGCTTGCCATTAGCAATAGGCTCATAGTTACAAGCCATAATAATATTCTCAGCCTTCAAGATTGAACTGGGAGTTTTGATTGTGTTGACTCTACCCTGATCAATCTGCAAAACAGGTGAATTTTCATAGAGCTCCACATTACTTGGAAGGCTATCAGCTAGTCCAAAAACTAATTTAGCAGGCTGAATTAGAGCTCCATTTTTAACTTTTACGCCCTTAAGGTACCAATTTGTTCCAAGCTCCATATTGATCTGATCTTTTGAAAGATTTGTATGCTCAATTTCTCTCTTTTGAAGATAATCTTCAAACTGCTCACACTCCTCCGATGAGTTTTTATCGGCAGCCATGTGATAGATGCCTGAGTCTTTATAGTCGCATTCAATTTGACTATTCTCAATAATAGATTTAAGAGAGTTAAGGCCAGTCTGATTAATACGATCAATCCTTTGATAATGCTCTAGCTGACTCTTTTGATAGCCTCCAGAAAAGTGGCTATGGGCCACAGCATAACCTGAATTTCTTCCAGATGCATTTTGACCAATCTCTCTTGCTTCTAACAAAATAATTTTTTCATTAGGATTTAGCTCTGCTAGTCTTCTAGCGCATGAGAGGCCTGTAAATCCAGCACCAATAATGACCCACCTAGCATCTAAATCAGTAGTCAGTCTCTTACTTGGCTCTCTAGGATGAATTAAGTCAACCCAACCCTTAGTTTCTTGATCAAAGTTATGATGCATCTGCTTCACAAAGTGATTAATTCAAATGATCAATTAAGACAAAGTGATCGCTAATATCTTCAGCCTGATCTAACCATCGACTAACTAGCTTAGTCTGATGAGGTGCAGCAGTTACTCCAGAGGAAATTTCATTCCCAAGAACAGCCTCAACTGCAAGTGAAACTGAACACGAAACCAGCTGCGCCATAGCACTTCCATTGTCATTTCCAAGAGTATCCATAAGGTATTGCTTGTGCCACACCACCTCAGTGTCATTTTCAACTTTTAACTCAACGGTTAGAATAACGCGATCAACCTCTCCATCCGTATATGAATATCTATCCCATAAATCATCACTGATTTCTTTTAAGCGAGCCTCTGCAATAGAAGCATCCAAAGTATCAACTTCTGAAAAAATGTCTCTCCATGCATTTTTCCAACCTTTGTATCTAAGGGTTCCTCTTACAAATTGCTTGATCTGGAGTCCGTCATCCATTTGGTATTGCTCTATAAATGGAAGAGAATCACGATTAGGATAAACCTCAAATTCATCCTCTCCCCACGGCATTGGGAGAGGATAAAGCTCTACTGACTCCCAGGGCTTTGTCACTGTATAAACATCTCCATTTCGAATACTTACAGAGGTTGACATCAAGGCCTTCAAAACTCCCAGAGGAGACCAGCTAAACTTGTAGCAAAAGTCGTTTGGTACATCACTAAGACCTCCACAATAACTCAGGAAGGAGTGTTCATTATCTGCAGAAAATTTAGGTGAATTTTTGTATTCATCTACCAAGGCATGGGACATGCTATGATCAATTCCGGGGTCAAGCCCAACCTCATTCACAAAACACAAATTTTTTTCTTTTGCTGCATCATTCAAAGCTCTCATTTCATCTGAGATATATGAGCTTGAAACGAAATGCGCATTGAGAGAAAGGCAAAGCTCTGCAACAGGAACATGAAAGTTGCCCGGAAGCATCGAAACAACTACATCCCCTGCAGCCACATTTTCCTCAACACTATGAAGTGAAAATGGAAAAACCTGATAATCTCCTTTCAGGTCAGATAAAGCTTTAATTGCTTTTTCAACAGTTCGGTTGTAAACCAATACTGTGTGTCCATTCTCAATTAGCATCTTTAAGCCTGGAATTGCTGAAAGTCCAGTTCCAAGCCAATGAATTTTTGCCATTATTACTCCATAATTATTTAATTTACAAGATATATTTTTTACACTATTTCAAGGGTAAAGCTATTATTGAATAATAAAAAATTAACTATTTATATTAATCTAAATTCTGTCATAGAAAGGTTTCCTCTTGGAAAAAAAGTTCAAACAAAGCATTTGTTTCACCAGATTAAACATGGCTATGGTTATTCTTGAAATTTTTATGCTGTGATTTTTAATTATCCAAAACATATCATCATTTTTTTGATACTTAGCTAATGAATTGCTTATACTTATCCTTTTAAACAATTAACTTTCCTAGAAAGCAATTTTTCGAATAAGAGGATTATTTTAATGACTTCAAAAACAACCGATCTTAGCCTTGATGAAATTTTTAATTTAGCTAAATCTGCCCTAATTAATAATGGTGCAAACGAAGAAAATGCTGATGCCGTTGCGTCAACAGTAACTAATGCCGAACGAGATGGCTCAGTTTCTCATGGTTTGTTTCGTATTCCTGGATATATTAAAGCCCTTCAAAGCAATAAAGTAGATGGATCCGCTGTGCCAGAAATTGAAGAGATTACGCCTGTAATATTAAGGTGTGATGCTCAAAATGGTTTTGCACCACTTGCACATAAATATGGTATCGAAAAATTAATTAATGCAGCAAATGCTTTCGGAATTGCAGGATTATCGATTCAACGCTGCCATCATTTTGCAGCACTATGGCCTGAGGTTGAGGCAATTAGTGATCAGGGGCTTGTTGGATTGACATCTGTTTCGTATATGCCAGGAGTTGCTCCTTCTGGAGGAACAACTGCATTATTTGGAACAAATCCAATAGCATTCTCTTGGCCTAGACCTGGTAAGAATCCAATAGTCTTTGACATGGCCACTGCTTCAATGGCAAAAGGAGAAATTCAAATTGCTGCTAGGGATGGACACTCAGTCCCCCTAGGAACTGGACTTTCTCCATCAGGCGAATTGACCACTGATGCATCAGAAATTGATAAAGGTGTATTACTCCCTTTTGGAGGTCATAAAGGTTCTGTCATTGCACTAATGATTGAATTATTATCAGGCCCACTTGTAGGTGAAACTTTCTCTTATGAAACAAAGGAACGTGACAATGGAGATGGAGGTCCTGCTCAAGGAGGTCAGTTTATTCTTGCTATGTCACCAGAAATTATTTCTGGAAAAGATACCTCTGCACAGACTGAAGATTTTCTAAAAAAATACAATGAAATAGAGGGCACACGTCTTCCCGGTGAAAGACGTCATGAAAATAGGAAAGATCTTGGGAAAAGGCAAGTAAATAGTGCTTTAGTTAATACAATCAAAGAATTGATTATTTAAAAGTAGCATTCAAGACTGATTAATTTTTGACGACAAATAGGTCCATAAACTCATTGACAGCTGTGTTTTTAATTGTCTCATTATTGATACATAATGAGTAAATTTTGTTAGTTTGATCTGGTGAGTAAGTATTTTTAAGGCTATTAAGAAATTTCATTTCTAATAGTGGGATTCCCTCTTGACGACGCTGGCGATGCCCGATCGGGTATTCTACTTCAACTTTCTGAGTTTTAGTTCCATCATTAAAGAAGATCTGTACTGCGTTAGCAATAGATCTTTTATCTTCTGCTAGGTAGTCTTTTGAATATCTTTTATTTTCAATCAAAAACATCTTATCACGAAGCTCATCAATTAAAGGATTATCTTGATGAAAGCTATCTTCATAAAAGTCAGCGACCAAATCACCTTTGATTAATGCGACTGCAAGCATATATTGCATACAATGATCACGGTCAGCAGGATTATCTAGGGTACCAGTTTTGTCAATAATTCTGAGTGCTGATTCATGGGTTGTGACCTCAATCTTTTCAATATTGTACAGCTTATCCTTAATTTCTGGATAAAGTAACACTGCACACTCTACCGCAGTTTGCGCATGGAATTCAGCTGGAAAGGATATCTTGAAAAGAATATTCTCCATTACATAGGAGCCATATTGCCTTGAAAAACTAAACTCTCTACCTTTAAAACTTACATCATAGAAGCCCCAATCTGGTGCGCTCAGAACAGAAGGTAATCCCATCTCACCATTCATTGTCATCATAGATAAGCGAACTGCGCGCGATGTTGCATCACCTGCAGCCCATGATTTTCTTGAACCTGCATTAGGCGCATGCCTATAGGTTCGAAGTGAGGAGCCATCAACCCAGGCTTGAGATAATGCATCAATAATTTGGTCTCGATTACCACCTAACATATGAGTTGCTACGGCCGTACTCGCCACTCTTACAAGTAAAACATGATCCAAGCCCACTTTATTAAAGCTATTTTCAAGTGCAAGAATACCTTGAATTTCATGAGCTTTCACCATGTATTCAAGAACATCTTGAATATTTAATGGTGATTTATGATTAGCAATATTCACACGCGAAATATAATCACTGAGCGCCATAATGGCACCTAAATTGTCTGATGGATGGCCCCATTCTTCGGCCAACCAAGTATCGTTAAAATCTAACCAGCGAACTATTGCTCCTATATCCCAAGCAGCCTTAACAGGATCAAGCTCATATGACCTTCCAAATACTCTCGCACCATTTTCTACAGTTGTACCAGGAACTATTGGACCTAGATGTCTTGTACAGCTTGGAAATTTTAAAGCCATTAGACCGCACCCTATAGTATCTATTAGGCAATTTCTAGCAGTGTTTAGAGCCTCCTCGGATTCAACTTTGTAGTCAATTACATAGTCTGCTATATCTTGCAGAACTTGATCTGCAATTACTCTATCTGCTTTCATGTGTTATCCTCTTTGCTCTATTGGTATGACTTTCTGAAGACTTGGCCCTATATAATCAGCGTTTGGTCTAATTATACGATTGTTTTCCCTTTGTTCAAAAATATGAGCACACCAACCCGTTATTCTTGAGAGAACAAATATTGGGGTAAAAAGCTTGGTTGGAATTTTCATGAACTCATAAGTTGAAGCGTGATAAAAATCAGCATTAGCAAATAGATTTTTCTCTCTGCGCATCACAGCCTCAACTCTCTCTGACACATTATATAAGTGCTTATCATTGACCTCTATGGATAATTTTTTTGACCACTCTTTTATAATCTCATTGCGTGGATCAGACTCCGTATAAACAGCGTGTCCAAAACCCATCACAAGTTGTTTTTGCGAGAGCATTTTAAGTAATTCCTCCTCTGCTATATCGGGATTATTCCACTGGGATAACATTGCACTTGCTGCTTCGTTAGCGCCTCCATGTAGAGGGCCTCGTAAGGTTCCGATAGCGCTTGTAACGGCAGAATGAATATCTGATAGCGTTGAAGCGCAAACCCTTGCTGCAAAGGTGGAGGCATTAAATTCATGTTCAGCGTATAAAATCAAAGAAACACTCATGACTTGGTTATGAAGTTCGCTAGCCTTTTGACCATGCAAAAGATGTAAAAAATGACCACCGATTGTGTCATCATCAGTTTCGGTATCAATCCTCTTTCCATGATGCGAATACTGATACCAATAGCTTAATATTGATGGAAAAGCACTTAACATTCGATCAGCATGATCGGTTTGATTCAAGAAACTTTCTTCTTGCTCTAAATTACCTAAAACTGAACAGCCTGTCCTTAGAACATCCATTGGGTGAGCGGTTTTAGGAATGCATTCAAGTGTACTTCTTATTTCGGGCTGCAATCCTCTTAATGATTTGAGTTTTTCTATATATTCTTTTAGTTCTTGGGAGTTAGGTAATTTCTTATGCAACAAAAGAAAAGCGACCTCCTCAAAAGTTGTATTTTTCGCCAAATCAACTACATCATAACCACGATAAGTCAGACCAGAACCCGTTACACCCACTGTACATATTGAAGTCTCTCCAGCGCTTTGCCCTCTAAGGCCAGCACCACCCATTTTTTTTCCACTCATTATTTATTCTCCTCTTTAAATAACCTATCAAGCTGTTGCTCATATTGATGATAGTTAAGAAAATCATATAACTCTTCCCTTGTTTGCATGTTATCTAAAACATTATGTTGATGACCATCCTCTAAGATATGCCTATAGACATTAAGAGCTGCATTGCTCATGGCTCTGAAGGCACTAAGGGGATAGAGAACCATATCAACGCCAGCCTCTGAAAGCTCATCTTTGCTAAACAATGGCGTTTGACCAAATTCGGTAATATTTGCCAGAATTGGTACACTTAAGGAATCAGAAAACTCTCGATATTGCTCAATAGAATTTAATGCTTCAGGAAATATCATATCAGCACCAGCTTCAGCGAATGCCTGAGCTTTTTCAATTGCTGATTGCATGCCCTCTATCGCCAAAGCATCAGTTCTTGCCATAATGACAAAATCTGAATCTGTTTTAGCATCTACTGCGGCTTTAATTCGATCAATCATTTCATTGGTACTCACGATTGACTTATTAGGGCGATGGCCACAACGTTTTTGGGACACCTGATCTTCAATATGAATAGCTGCAACATTGCTCTTTATCATTTCTTGAACACAACGAGCAATATTAAATGCTCCTCCCCAGCCAGTATCTGCATCTACCAATAACGGTAGAGAAGTAACCTGTGTAATTCTTTTAGCATCTTCAAGAACATCGGCTAGAGATGTTATACCAAGATCTGGAACCCCAAGAGAGGAAGCAGCTACCCCTCCACCTGACAAATAGATTGATTGGTGTCCAACTTTTTCAGCCATAATTGCACTGAAGGCGTTAACTGTACCCACAATTTGCAATGGCTTAGTTTCGTTAACTAAGTTTCTAAATTTCTTTCCACTACTCTCCATCATACTTTTAGTCTCTCAATTGACCTAACACTTTTACTATGGATTCAAACCTACGCTGCGAAGAACTAAATCTATGACCTGTTGTTTTTTTTCTTCAAACTCAGAATCTGTTAGTTTTTTTCCATTATTCAAAATCATGACTTGATAATCAAAGTCGGCGTAGTGTTGAGTAGTCGCCCAAATCATATAAAGAAGGGTATGTGCATCCCCTACATTAACAATTTTTTCTAGCTCAACCCATCTATTAATGGATTGAACACAAGAATCAACCCATTTTTTTAATTTTGAGGATAAGATCTCTTCCATTTCAGGAGCTCCACTTATAATCTCATTTGCCCAAACTTTTGATCCAAAAGGTCTCGTCCTTGACAAATCCATTTTAGCCCCAACATAATACCTAATGGCCTCCCTTGGCTCATCAAATGTATTAAATGTATCAGCAGCTTTCATCCAGTCAACCAATATACTTTCGAGAACACATCGATAAAGATTCAATTTAGTATAAAAATAATAATGAATGTTTGATTTTGGGAGTTTTGCAGTATCTGCAATTTGTTTTGTAGTGGAACCTTTCAGGCCATGCTTTGCAAATACTTTTTCTGCAGCAGCTAAAATAATCAGCTCATTTTCTTCGCGAATAGTCTCCTTACTCCGGGGACTGCGACGTACTTTAGCTGCATCAGTTAAATTACCCATTCACTATCCTTCATTGACTCATGAAACTTTCAAAGGATTATTTTCATGAGTGGTCCAATCAGCAGGCTCTGAAGTAATCACTTTCCCCGTTCTAGGATCCGTGCCACTTTCCATAGCAACCATTGTAATACAATCAACAATAGGGCAAACACTTACACAAAGATTACACCCAACACATTCAGTATCATCGACTGTAAATACTCTATTGCCTTCATCATTGGAATAGTTAATTGCCTGATGGGAAGTATCTTCACAAACAATATGGCATCGCCCACATTTTATACACTTCTCTTGATCAATAACTGCCTTATCAACATGATTTAGATTTAAAAATTTCCAATCAGTAACCGATGGCACTGCTTTACCAATAAGCTCATCCACTGAATTCATTCCTTTTTCATCTAAAAAGTTACTCAATCCAGTTTTCATATCTTCAACAATCTTAAAACCATAGACCATAGCGGCAGTACAAACCTGCACATTGCTGGCGCCTAGTGCCAAGAAATCTACTGCATCTTTCCAGGTGGTGACACCTCCAATACCAGATATTGGTAGATTTTTTGTTTTTTCATTTCGCGCAATTTCTGCAACCATATTGAGTGCAATTGGTTTGACTGCCTCACCGCAGTAACCTCCATGTGTGCCCATACCACCCGTAGTTGGAAACATGGTTAAACTATCATAATCAACCCTCATAATTGAATTTATGGTATTGATTAATGACACTGCATCTGCACCGCCTTCAAGACATGCTTCAGCTGGGTAGATGACATCAGTAATATTTGGGGTAAGTTTTACAATGACAGGAACAGTTGCATATTTTTTACACCACTCAGTTGCTTGCTTGATATATTCAGGGACTTGTCCAACTGCTGCTCCCATTCCTCTCTCTGACATACCATGCGGACAACCAAAATTAAGCTCAAATCCATCAATACCTGTATCTTCGATAATAGGAATATGCTTTGCCCAGGACTCCTCATTCATTGGAAACATGACAGATGCAACTAAAGCTCTATCTGGCCAATCTCTTTTAACTTGGCGCATCTCCTTAAGATTGACTTGAAATGGTCGATCCGTAATTAACTCAATGTTATTAAAACCAATGACTCGACGATCATTACTCATCATTGTGCTGTATCTTGGGCCATTAACATTAACGATATGAGGATCTTCACCCAAGGTTTTCCATGAAACCCCTCCCCAGCCTGCTTCAAAGGCACGATTAACATTATATGCCTTGTCAGTAGGTGGAGCTGAAGCCAACCAAAAAGGATTGGGTGACTTTATTCCCAAAAAATTACTTGTTAAATCTGCCATATTATGCTCCTTGCGTTAGCGTTTCGTTTATTGAAATTGCTGCTAGTTTGCCATCTTGAACTGCTGAAACTGTTAGATTATCGCCATCAAGAATGCAATCTCCACCAGCCCAAACTTTAGTTAATGAAGTTTTACGATTCTTATCAACAACTATTCTTCCTTTTTCTAGCTCTAAGTTATTATCAGCCAAACCCTCGGTAACCAATTTCTGTCCAATTGCCTTAAACACAACATCTGCTTTCAATGTAAGGCTTTCTCCAGTTGCCTTTATACTTCCATCGTTGTGTGATTTCATAACGTCAAATTCCATTGCAGAGACATTACTTTCATTAGATATCAGCTGTTTAGGTGATAAATGATACTGAATTTGAACATCATGCTTTTTTGCCAAAGCCTGCTCATATTCACTCGCTGCCATTGCATTCTTACCTCTTCTATAGGCAATAGTAACTTGCTCAGCACCCAGTAATTTGCTTTGAACAGCAATGTCTATTGCTGTCATGCCTCCGCCAACAACAACAATATTTTTCCCAACCATAAGTTCATCTTTATTGCTGGTTTGTCTCAAATTAGCTATATACTCAACCGCATCAATAACGCCCGAAATATTTTCATTGTCAAGATTTAGTTGATTGACCGTACCTAAGCCACACCCTAAAAATACAGCATCGAATTGCTTTTGAAGATCGTCAAGAGTGATTTGTTTTCCTAGCTCCATCCCAGTTTCAATATTTATGCCACCTATATCTAGAATGTAATCAAGCTCTTGTTGTGCAAAATCATGAGTAGATTTATAAGCTGCAATCCCATACTCATTCAAACCCCCTAATTTATCTTTAGCATCATATACCGTTATATTGTGACCCAAGACTGATAGACGATGCGCACAAGATATTCCAGCAGGCCCTGCTCCAACAACCGCAATAGACTTTCCAGTATCTTTTTTTCTTGAAAATAACTTTACGCCATTATCTAATACTGAATCTGTTGCATATCTTTGCAATAATCCGATTTCAACTGGCTTATCTTCATGATCATTTCGAACACATGCTTGCTGACACAACTCCTCAGTTGGGCAGTCTCTAGCACACATCCCGCCAAAAATATTTTCAGATAAAATTTTCTCTGCTGCTCCCGTTAAATTATCACTCCTGATACTTTGTATAAAACCTGGAACATCAATATCTGATGGGCAAGCCTTTGTGCAAGGAGCGTCATAGCAGAAATAGCATCGATCAGCTTCAATTAATGCCTCTATTTGAGTTAATGGAGCATGAAGATCTGAAAAATTATCTTCAATCTCTTTTTTACTGAGGCGATGTGACTGAATATTCACTCCCTCACTTTTTAGTTTGTTATTACTCATATTTCCTCCGAAAAATATTTGACCATTTGGTCAAGTTTTATATGTAGTTAAACAATTAAAAATTAATTAAATCTTAGCGTTTCACAGCTTTTGGTTTATTTTTCTCTGCCTGAACATCTAAACCCTGATAAAAGGAAGAGTAAGGAGGACGATCAACATATCTTCCAGCCCCTCTTTCAACTTTAAGCTCACCATTAGCATAGACAATTTTTGCCGCACTAATCGTGTGCGAGGCACAGCCTTTGACTTCCATGCCCTCAAAAATATTAAAGTCAATATTTTGGTGATGGGTTTTAGCAGATATCTTCTTAGTTTTCTCTGGATCCCATACAACAATATCTGCATCCGCACCAACTGAAATACTACCTTTTCTAGGATAAATATTAAAAATTTGTGCTGCATTTGTAGATGTTAATTTAACAAATTCATTCATATTAAAAAGTCCTGTGTTAACGCCATGATGCCACAACACCTCCATTCGATTTTCTACTCCAGCGGTTCCATTAGGAGTGATACGAAAATCATCTTTACCAGCTGCTTTTTGATCAGCACAAAAACAACAGTGGTCAGTCGCAGTAGTCTGCAAGTTACCAGATAAAAGCCCTTTCCATAAAGCATCCTGATGTTCTTTTGCTCTAAAAGGTGGACTCATGACATGAGCCGCAGCGCTCTCAAAATTTTTATCCAAGTAAACTGACTCATCTACAAGTAAATGGCCGGCTAAAACTTCACCAAATACTTTTTGACCTGAATTTCGTGCTCTAGTAATTGCCTCTAAAGACTGCTTAGTAGAAACATGCACAATATATAAAGGGACTCCATATACATTAGCAATACTAATAGCTCGATTTGCGGCCTCAGCCTCAACTTCTGGTGGTCGAGACAACGGGTGTCCTTCTGGTCCAGTTATCCCCATATCAAAAATCTTCTTTTGAAGCTGCGCAACCATTTCACCATTTTCAGCATGAACGGTTGGCATTGCACCCAACTCTAATGCTCTGTTGAAACTATTAACCAGTATTTCATCAGGAGCCATTATTGCCCCCTTATATGCCATAAAGTGCTTAAAACTATTAACACCATGTTTTTCAACTAGTGTTTTCATATCAGCATGCACAGTTTCATCCCACCATGTAATGGCAACATGAAAGCTATAGTCAGCTACTGATTTCTCAGCCCACTCTCGCCATTGATGATAAGCCTCAAGAATACTGGTTTGAGGGGAAGGAATAACAAAATCAATAATCATTGTAGTTCCACCCGCAAGCCCTGCTGCAGTTCCAGTATAAAAATCTTCACTCGCAACAGTACCCATAAAAGGTAATTGCATATGAGTATGAGGGTCGATACCGCCAGGCATAACAAACTGCCCAGCAGCATCTATGACCTCAGCGCCATTTGGCGCTGAGATATTACTGCCAATTTCCTGTATTTTGCCGTCTGCACATAGCACATCGGCACTGAAAGATTGATCAGCATTAACAATTGTTCCATTTTTAATTAGTACAGACATAGTATTCTCCTACAAGAAATTAGATTTTATATTATGATCCAAACGCAGCATTCCAGACATCGTGAGTCCAAGCTCCAGCTGGTTGTCCAGTAATTACTGGATCAGAATCACTACCAAGCAAAGTATCAACAGTACGCTGGTAATCGTCAACATTTAATTTACCGCCATTTGCAGTAAGTTTATTAACCTCGCCCATCATACGACGTTGATGCTTTTCAGTTTGAGCACCACTCATATCATATTCAAGTACGATATCGGCAGCAGCATCGGAATTACTTGAAGCCCACTCCCAACCCTTCATACTAGCACGAAGGAAACGCGCAGCTTTATCAACAAAGGCAGCATCGTTTAGATTTTCTTCTAATACATATAAACCATCTTCAAGTGTTGATACACCTTGGTCTTCGTAGGAGAAAACAACTAGCTCATCGGCTGAAAGTCCGCCATCAATAACTTGCCAATATTCATTGTAAGTCATGGTTGACACGCAATCGGCTTGCTTTTGAAGAATAGGCTCTATTCCCCAGCCTTGCTTCAATACTGTCACTCCACCTGCACTTCCATCAGTCGCCATATTAAGCTTACTCATCCAGCTCAGGAATGGATACTCATTACCATAGAACCAAACTCCTAGAGTCTTATCTGAGAAGTCAGAAGGCGAACTTATGCCCGAATCTTTACGACATGTAAGCATCATTCCAGAGTTTTTAAATGGCTGTGCTATGTTGACAAGATTAAGTCCTTTTTCTCTAGAGGCCAAAGCTGCTGGCATCCATTCAATAAGAATATCTGCACCACCACCAGCGATAACTTGAGGAGGAGCAATATCTGGACCACCGGATTTAATCGTTACATCTAGTCCTTCATCGTCATAGTAACCTTTTTCCAATGCAACATAATAGCCTGCAAATTGAGCCTGAGTTACCCACTTCGTTTGAAGGGTAAATTTATCACCTGCATGAGAATTAAAGCTCATAGCTAGAAGCATAGTAGAGCAAATTGCAGCTAATATAGTTTTACTTTTATATATTTTCATCATTTCTCCTTTATTTTAAAAATAATAGTACTCACTCTAAATTAACTTTTTCGCATCGATGGATGCCAGAAAGTTAATTTTCTTTCCAAAAGAGCAAACACTCCATAAAACATCGAACCAGTAACAGCAGCAACCGCAATTGTTGCCCATACAATATCGATATTCATTCGGCCAACTTCTGCCGAAATTCTAAATCCCATTCCTACAATGGGTGTTCCAAAAAATTCTGCCACTATAGCTCCAATCATAGCGAAAGTTGAGTTAATTTTCAATGCGTTAAGAATAAATGGCATCGCATTTGGAAGACGCAAACTAAAAAGTTCTCGCCAGTAACTCGAAGCATAAGTGTGTAATAAATCTCGATCAATCCTATCAGTCTCGTTGAGACCACCTAAGGTATTTACCATCATTGGGAAAAAAGTCATTATGGCAACGACAGCTGCTTTGGACTGCCAATCAAATCCAAACCACATTACCATTATTGGAGCCATTCCAATAATTGGTATCGCGCTAAAGAAGTTTCCAATTGGAATTAATCCACGCCTTAAAAATGGAATTTTATCGGCTGCAATTGCAACAAGAAATCCTGTTCCACTTCCCATAATAAAACCAGGAATTGCAGAGCGAACAAAAGTTTGATAGAAATCTGCAAATAAAGTTGCGCCAAAACCATCAAATACTTGCCAAATAAGACTCGGTGCAGGTAACAATACCTGTGGAACGGACATACCTATAGTAATAACCTCCCATAGAAAAAATATCCATACACCAAATAAAACGGGAATCACTATATTAAGAGAAAACGTTATTAATTTATTTTTTGCCTCTAAAGCTGATAGTTGAACTAAGTTATTCCACGTTAGAAACCACAATGCACTTACCAAAAACCAAGCATCTAGACCCATCACAACACCTTGATCGAATGAGTGTATTAAATTTAATACAGACCAAGCCCCAGAAAATAAAGCTATAAAACAAATTGCTAAAAGAAGCAATCCTTGTTGACGAATGATAAAAAATAATAAACCGACAGTTGCAATAGTCAGCACAATAATAGGATTAAGCTCATAAACATTAGTTGCGTCAAGCTGTAACCAAATAAATGAAGCGATTGAAAAAATAAGACATAGCAATCCACTTAAGGGACGCGAACTTATTATTGCCAGGAAATTCATATTTGCAGCCCCATACGATTATTAACTGCGCGCTCCATTCTTCCAACGATAGTCACTAGGGTTGCAGAAATCACTGAAGCAGTAATCAAAGCAGCCCAAATAAGATTCGTTTGGCCATAATATGAGCCAGATAATAGGCGAGCACCAAGACCTCCTTGAGCACCAGCAGGAAGCTCTGCTACAATTGCCCCAACAACGCTCAGAGCAATAGCTACTTTTAAACTGGCAAATAAATAAGGAATCGATGCAGGAAGGCGTAATTTCCAAAAAACCTCTGCTTTTGATGCTGAATAACTGCTCATAAGGTCTACCAAGATAATACTTGGTGACCTTAAACCTTTAACCATACCAACAACCACAGGAAAAAAACAAAGATAGGTTGAGATCGTTGCTTTTGGAACTAAGCCAATAATACCCATTGAACCTAACACAACAACAATCATAGGAGCTATTGCAAGAATTGGAATAGTTTGTGATGCAATGATCCATGGCATTAAGGTTCGATCCAGTGCTGCCACATAAACAATACCTACAGACAACACAATACCAAGAAAGGTGCCCATTACAAAGCCAACCATCGAAGATGATAAAGTCACTCCAGAGTGA
>CACDVH010000018.1 GCA_902556205.1 uncultured Gammaproteobacteria bacterium
TTGGTGCAAGACAAAGGGTAGAAATCATCCGCTGCTTACTTCAAAATCCAAAATTATTAATTATGGATGAGCCCACTTCAGTTTTGACCCCACAGGAAGTCTCTGACTTGTTTGTAACCCTTAAAAAGCTTGCTGAGGATGGGTGTTCTATTCTCTATATCTCTCACAAGCTCGAAGAAGTTCGAGAGATTTGTAGTGAAGCGACAATCCTTAGAGGAGGACAGTTAGTTCAAAGCTGCGTGCCTCAAGAGCACTCACAAAAAGAATTGGCTGAAATGATGATTGGGAAAAAACTCACTGAGTTAGCCAGAAGTAAAATAAATATTGGCTCTGAGATCTTTTCTATCAATAATCTAAGTCAAGAAAGTGACGATTTGTATGGAGTGGATTTAAAAAGCATTAATTTGACTATTAGGCAAGGAAGCATTGTTGGTATTGCTGGTGTGGCAGGAAACGGCCAAGATGAGCTGATGGAGTTATTGATAGGTGAAAAGTCCTCGGCTGATGGCGTTCTAAAATTTAATGAGCAAGATGTGGGCTCATTAGGTTCTCATGAAAGAAGACAGCTTTCTATGTTCTTCATTCCAGAGGAGCGGTTAGGTCATGGTGCAGTGCCTGATATGACTCTTGATGAGAATATGTTGTTGAGCAGGCCAGACTCCTCTGGTATGACCAAAAGTGAAGTCATTGATTGGAGCAGTGTCGCCAGTTTTTCCAAGAAAGTCATTGATGATTTCAATGTTCAAACGCCTTCAAGCAAAATGTTGGCCAAATCTCTTTCTGGCGGAAACTTACAAAAATTTATGGTGGGAAGGGAGCTGATTAGAAATCCTGAACTACTGATAGTTTCCCAGCCTACTTGGGGTGTGGATGCAGGATCAGCCAATAACATTCATCAGTCTTTAATCTCATTAGCAGACAATGGTTCAGCTATTTTGATAATTTCGCAAGATTTAGATGAAATTCTAAGTTTGTGTGAACAAATCCATGTTCTGTCAGAAGGTAAACTTTCAGAGGCTGTTGATATGAAAAATAATGGGCTTGAGAAGATTTCTCAGCTCATGGTGGGAGGAGAGAGATAATGATTAAACTTATCCCAAGAGTTGAAAATTCAAAAGCGATGATTTTATTGTCTCCATTGCTTGCGCTGACACTAACAGCGTTATCAGCATTAATAATTTTTATCTTTATTTTGGATGATATCAAAGTTTCAAGCGTCTTTTTCACGCTATTTGTTCTCCCACTTACTGACTCCTACTTATTCCCAGAGCTATTAGTAAAGGCGGCTCCACTAATGATTATTGGTCTCGGTTTATCGATTGGCTTTAGAGCTGGAATATGGAATATTGGAGCTGAGGGCCAATACGTAATCGGTGGAATTGCAGGCGGTGCAGTAGGCCTTTATTTCTATAATGTTGAGGGCTTTTGGCTTCTACCTTTAATGGCTTTAGCGGCAATTATTGGTGGGATGCTTTATGCCAGTATTGCCGCCTTTCTTAAAATAAGATATCAGGTCAATGAAATATTAGTTACCTTAATGTTGACCTATGTCGCTGTGTTGTTCTTAAGTGCGATGCTCCAAGGCCCTCTAAGAAATCCTGCAGGGTTTAACTTCCCAGAAAGCAGAATATTTCATGACAGTGCTATGTTGCCCATAATTTGGGGAGGAACTCGTCTACATGTTGGGTTTATTATTGCAATTATTATCTCTTTTGTTGCCTGGTTTGGCATTAAAAAACATATGTTTGGAATGCAGATCAAGATCTCAGGAAGCGCTCCTAGAGCAGCTAAATTCGCAGGCTTTAATGACAATAAGACAGTTTTATATTCTTTGCTTATATCTGGTGGATTGGCAGGATTGGCCGGCTTCTTTGAGGCGTCTGGGCCGGCTGGCCAATTAACCCCGGGGCTCCCGCAGTTCTATGGGTTTACTGCAATCATTGTTGCATTTTTAGCGCGACTTCATCCAATCGGCATTCTGTTTTCGTCTCTACTTATTGCGCTCAGCTACGTCGGAGGTGAAGAAGTCCAGATTGAGTACAATCTTCCGAGTTCAATCACCCAAATTTTCCAAGGCATGCTGCTTTTCTATTTTCTCGCATGTGACATATTAATCAAATACAAAGTGGTATTAAATAAAACTAAAAATTAAAAGATTATGAATGAAAGCTTATTTATAAACATCATCATTGGAATAAGTATTGCCTCCACTCCACTTATTTTTGCAGCAATTGGTGAGCTTCTAGTAGAGCGCTCAGGAGTCCTAAATCTTGGCGTTGAGGGCATGATGATTGTTGGGGCATTGCTGGGCTTTATTGTTCAGTTTCATACTGGAAACCCATTTTTGGCTGTTGTAGCTGCTCTTCTAGGCGGCATGGCCATTTCCTCTATTTTTGCCTTTCTAACCCAATTTTTGCTAACGAACCAGGTTGCAACTGGACTTGCATTAACCCTTTTTGGTTTGGGTTTTTCTGCATTTGCAGGTCGGGGTTACACAGAAGAAACCATTGTTTTAATTAAGGCCGTAGACATCCCTGTTTTATCTGACATTCCTTTTATTGGTCCGTTACTTTTTTCTATGAACCCGCTTGTTTATTTAGCGTTCTTGATGGTGTACTTGGTTTGGTGGTTTCTTTTTAGGACAAAGCAGGGTTTAATTTTGCGATCAATTGGTGATAATCATGATGCGGCCCATGCAATTGGTCACAACGTAGTTAGATATAGATTTATGGCTATTTTGTTTGGCGGTGCGATGGCTGGTGTTGGCGGTGCTTTTTTGTCGCTTGTTCAAGTCCCGATATGGGGTGAAGACATGACAGCGGGAAGGGGCTGGATTGCACTTGGACTGGTTGTTTTTGCTTCTTGGCAACCATTTAGAATTATTTTAGGTGCAATTTTATTTGGTGGAATCACTGTTCTTCAGCTTCATGCCCAAGGCTTCGATATTAGAATAAGTGCTCAATATCTATCGATGTTGCCGTATCTTGCAACCATCATCATTTTAGTAAGTTTAAGAATAAGACTAAAAAATAAAACAAATCGCACAGTCCCTAATTGTTTGGGTAGAATATTTCATTCAACATCCTAGTTAGGTGATTGTATTTTAGGAAGTAAGAAAGTAAGTTAATTTGTTCAACAATAAAAAGGAGAGAGAAGTATGTCTAAAGGTAGATTCTCTAGTATTTTAAAACTGTCTGTTTTAAGCACGGTTTTAGCTTTTACTAGTAATGTCTCAGCTGATCCTGTCAAAGCAGCGTTTGTTTATATTGGTCCAACTGGTGACCATGGATGGACTTATGCGCATGATGAAGGCGTTAAATATGCTAAGGAAAAGTTGGGTGACGATGTAATAATGACAACGATTGAAAATGTTGCAGAAAACTCTGACTCTGAGAGAGTTATTACGAGTCTTGCCCGAAAAAATGATATTGTTTTCACAACTTCATTTGGTTATATGAATCCAACTGTTAAAGTTGCTAAGCGTTATCCAGATGTTAAGTTTGAGCATGCTACAGGATATATGTTAGAAGACAACGTTTCTGTATACTCAGCGAGATTTTATGAAGGAAGGCATGTCATTGGTAAGATTGCTGGAAGGATGACAGAAAGCAATGTTATCGGTTATATTGCGTCATTCCCAATTCCGGAGGTAATCCGTGGAATTAACTCAGCGTTTTTAGCTGCGAAGTCAGTAAATCCTGATGTTCAGATTAAGGTTGTTTGGGTTTACTCTTGGTACGATCCTGGTAAGGAGGCAGATGCTGCAAATGCTCTAATTGCTCAAGGTGCTGATGTATTAATGCAGCACACAGACTCTACTGCAGCAATGACAGTTGCTGAAGAGAAGGGTATTTATGCATTTGGACAGGCTTCAAACATGCGTGAATGGGGTCCAAACGCTCAGTTAACTGGAATTATTAATGATTGGGGTCCTTACTATGCAGACAGAATTGCTGCTGTAAGAGATGGAACTTGGTCTTCTTCTGACACTTTTGCTGGTGTTCAGCAGGGTATGGTTAAGTTTGCACCAATGAACAATAATATGCCTACTGAAGTTAAGAATGAGGCAATGAAAGCCATTATCGATCTATCAATGGGAGCAATTCATCCATTTACAGGTCCAATCAATAAGCAAGACGGTAGCCCATGGTTAGCAGAAGGTGAAACGCCACCTAACTTCCCTGACCTACTCACAATGGATTTCTATGTTGAAGGTATTGACAGTCAATATCCAAACTAAAATTCCATAAGTAATAATAAAAACGCGCCTTATTGGCGCGTTTTTTTTGCTCTAAAATAATCTTTTGAGTAGAGATTATTTTTTATCAAATCTTTTTAGATTATTTGATTTTGTCATTACTTTTAACATTGTCATTCATTTCTTTTTCTACCCGGTCCATCATGTCATTATGAGACTTGGAAGTCCAATCATTCGCAGAGCTCTTTGCGCTTCTTTGTTTGTCACTCTCACGAACTCTAAAAAACGATGAAAATATTAGTCCTGTCTCGAACAAAAGCCAAATGGGTATGGCTATTAAAAATTGTGATATGACATCAGGAGGGGTAAGAATCATTCCAATAACAAATGATCCCACAATAATGTAGGATCGATTCTTCTTAAGTTTCTTTGGGGTAGTCACACCAAAAATAATGAGAAGGATTGTAACAACTGGAACCTCAAAAGCCACCCCAAAGGCAAAGGATACTTTAAGTATAAAATCTAAATAGTACTGAATATCAGGAGCAAAGTTAACTGAGTCAGGTCCCACTCCAGCTAGAAATCCAAAAATAACAGGAAAAACTATATAGAAAGAAAACACTAATCCAGCATAAAACAAAAGTGTTGAAGAAACAATGAGAGGCAGTACCAATCTTTTTTCATGCCGATAAAGGGCTGGCGCTATAAACATCCATAGCTGGTAAAGAAGATAGGGCATAGCAATATAGATCGCTAAGATTAAGGACATTTTTAGAGGCGTTAGAAAGGGAGAGATGACGCCAATAGCAATTAGATTTGATCCAGGAATTGCTTGAACAATCGGTGCTGCAATGAAATTATAGACTTCGTCAGCAAAAGGAAACAGAATAACAAAAAAGACAACAATTGCAATAACAGAGCGAAGTAGCGACCGTCTAAGCTCAATCAGGTGCTGCACTAAAGGAAGCTTCTCCATTGAATTCTTTTGATCAGCCATCAGTTATTTTGTCTTCTTATTAGAAAAAATATTTTCTTCCTTAAGAGAATCTGCGCTGGATTGAATAACTTCAGTAACTTCAGAGATTATAATTTTTTCCTCATCCATGGACATTTCATCTTTTATCTCATCCATTCTTAACTCTTCATTAATGTCTGACTTTACTTTATTGAAAAACCTATTGAGCTTTCCAAAGTAAAGACCCGCCTTTCTGGCAATTGCTGGCATCTTCTCTGGGCCAACGACGATAAGAGTGATGATGCCAATAATGGCAATTTCCCAGAGGCCAAAATCAAACATAAAGTTATTAAATTAGAATTGAAATTTATTTCTTATTCGTTTCGTCATCAGCCTCAACTTTTGCCTCAATGACCTCTTCTTTATCTTTTGATTCTGATTCTTTCATAGAAGACCTAAAGCCCTTGATTGCACCTCCAAGGTCGTTACCAATGTTTTTAAGTCTTTTACCACCAAATATTAAAAGCACAATCACTAAGATAATGATTAGTTCAAATGGTCCTGGCATACCCATAACGTCACTCCTGAATAAGAATACATACATTTTACACTCTAATAGTTTATGTATTTGATAACGTGATAGTATTGAAATTCCTATGATTTTTTAATTAAGTTTCATATAATGGAACCTTGTACTGATAGTTGGACAAATTTATTCACATGAATACATATTGATGTATACTTACCCTTGATTTGTCATATTTAAGTGAATTTCTTCACAAAAGTATGTAATCAAAAAGAAGTTTACTTTTTTAAAAAATAGGAGATAAAAAGTGAAAAAAATATTTAAAAATCAAATAGCACTTGCACTTGCCGGAATCTTGGCTGGTACATCTGCTGTTGCTGGAACTCTTGTCATTAATGGTGACACTTCAGATCCGGCACCAAAGGCTGCATTTCAGGCTGTTATAGATGGATTCGAAGCTGAAAACCCAGATGTTGATGTTGTTTATAACCTTTTTGATCATGAAGGATATAAGGCAGCAATTCGAAACTTCCTTAGCGCTGATGCTCCAGACATTGCATTCTGGTATGCAGGAAATAGAATGGCTCCATTTGTTGAAGCTGGTTTATTTGCGCCAATTGATGATGTTTGGGCTGACCAAGGTCTATACTCATTGATGGCTTCTTCAGCTCCAGGTATGACTATGGATGGCAAGAAATGGGGTATCCCTTATACATACTACAACTGGGGTGTTTACTATCGTCAAGATATCTTTGAAGACCTAGGAATTTCAGTTCCAACAAATTGGGATGAGTTTATTGCTGCGGGTGAGACTTTGAAAGCTAACGGCATCACTCCAATCACAATTGGAACTAAGTATCTTTGGACTGCAGGTGGTGTATTTGACTACTTAAACCTTCGTACAAATGGCTATGACTTCCATATGGCTCTAACAAGTGGTGACATCGCATGGACTGATGACAGAGTGCGCGCAACAATGGCGAACTATCAGCAGCTTATTGATGGCGGTTTCTTCCTTGAGAATCATGCTGCACTAAGCTGGCAAGAAGCTTTAGCTCCAATGGCTAATGGTGAGGCTGCAATGTATGTAATGGGTAACTTTGCTGTGGCTCCATTAAAGGAGCTAGGTTTAGATGATAGTTCACTTGGATTATTCCAATTCCCTGCAATTACTCCAGGAGTTCCAATGGCTGAAGAAGCGCCTACGGATACAATCCACTTAACTGCTGGCGCTAAAAACGTTGCTGATGCTAAGCGTTTCTTAGCTTACGCTGCCCGTCCTGACGTTCAGACAGCTTGGAATAAAGCGCTTGGACAACTACCTACAAATGCTGGCGCAGGCGTAACAGATGACAAGTTCCTAAACCAAGCATTCAGCATGCTTAATAATGATGCACCTGGCGGTGTTGCTCAGTTCTATGATCGTGACACTAAAGCAGAAATGGCCTCAATTGGTATGGAAGCTTTCCAAGAGTTCATGGTTAAGCCTGAGCGTTTAGAGAAAATTCTAGAGCGTCTAGAAAAAGCTCGTCAAAAACTTTATTAATCAATAAGGTTTTACTATGTCCCGTGTTCAAGTATTCTTGACACGGGACTTTTATTTTAAAATTTAGAATCTTAAGTAGGTATGTATTCTTACTGGAAAAATAATCAACTCAAGATAGCGCCATGGATTTTTTTGGCTCCTGGCATATTTATGTTTTCTCTTTATGTTATTTTTCCTATCTTTCAATCGATTAATTTAAGTTTTTATCAGTGGGATGGTTTAGGTGCAAAAACCTATATCGGTGCTGAAAACTATATCGAACTTTTGGATGATGAGTACTTCATTGTTTCATTAAAAAATAATGTTATCTGGCTTGTTTTGTATCTCTTAGCAGTTCCAGCAGGACTTTTTGCAGCACTATTTCTTAATCAAACAGTCAGAGGGATACGGATTTATAAGTCTATATTTTTCTTTCCTTTTGTTATATCTCAAGTTGTAGTTGGTCTGGTTTTCAGCTGGTTTTATGACCCCTCTAATGGGCTACTCAACATCATTTTAGAGTTTTTTGGTTTTGATACAATTGCCATTCTTGCTGAGGAAGATTATGTCACTTATGGCATTATTGCTGCAGGCTTATGGCCTCAAACAGCTTACTGCATGATTCTATATTTAACTGGATTAAACTCAGTCGATCCAGAGCAAATTGAAGCAGGTCGAATCGACAATGCAAGAGGTTGGAGAATGCTATGGTATGTGATCTTGCCTCAACTCAAGCCTGCAACTTTCATTGCAGTCGTTGTAACTATTATTGGCGCTTTGAGATCCTTTGATCTCATTGACATTATGACTGGGGGTGGTCCTTGGGGATCTAGTCGCGTGCTCGCCTATTATATGTACGAAAAAGCATTCTCAGAATATGGTTTCCGGATGGGTTATGGTGCAGCTATTGCAGTCGTTCTATTATTAATAATGATGGTTTACATTGCAACAATTCTGTATAGACTTTATCAAGATGAGAAAGGTAGCTAATTATGTTTCCTACGCCAATTGAAAGAACTAAACCATCGACCCAGCTCCTTTATAAGATAGCGCTTCCCATTTCAATTATTATTTGGTTGCTTCCACTCCTTGCGGTGGCTTTAACCTCAATTCGTTCTGGAGCAGATATCAATTCAGGAAACTACTGGGGAATGCCAACTTCAATTAACTTTATGGAGAACTATACGGCAGTTTTTACGGATTCTCCGCTTGGTTATTACATACTCAATAGCTTCAAGATTACTATTCCTACTGTTATTGGTGCCATTGTGTTGTCAAGTCTTACTGGCTTTGCCTTGGGAGTTTATCGATTCAAGCTGAACCTGTTTGTGTTTTTTATGTTTGTCGCAGGAAACTTTATTCCCTTCCAGATACTTATGGTTCCAGTAAGAGACCTTTCACTTTCTCTTGGCTTATACAACTCTGTCTGGGGATTGGTGGTCTTTCATATTGCTTTTCAAACTGGCTTCTGTACCTTTTTTATGCGAAACTTTATAAGGGCATTGCCTTATGAGCTTATTGAGGCTGCTCGAGTTGAAGGCGTTTCAGAATTTAAGATTTTCTGGTACATTGTGGTTCCTTTAATGCGCCCAGCAATGGCTGCTCTATCGGTATTAATTTTTACTTTCATTTGGAATGATTATTTTTGGGCTATTGTCTTGACTCAAGGTGCCGATGCTATGCCTGTGACTGCAGGACTAAATTCACTTAATGGGCAATGGGTTTATAACCAGCATTTGGTTTCAGCCGGTTCAATCATTGCTGCGCTTCCTCCAGTTTTGATGTTTTTCCTAATGCAAAAACACTTTATTGCTGGTTTAACTCTGGGTGCTGTCAAATGATAAAACAATGGCGCCTTGATACTAATAATCAATCATTGGTGTTGTCATCTTCAGGCAATCGATTGCCCTGTGTTATATATTGGGGCAAGAGTTTGCCAAGCCATGAAAGCCCAGATGAAATGATTGAGGCGTCAAAAAAAGACTGGGGAGACAACCTCATAGATTTAGTCCCTGAGCTATCAATTTTGCCAGAACAGTCGGCTAACTTTTCCGGACAGTTAGGATCTAAGATGAGGGATATTAATGGTCAGTTACTCTCTTCTAGTTTTGTTTTTCATTCTGACAAGGTCAGCGCTAACTCCCTAACTTTAATCTATAAGGACAAAGAACTAGGATTAACGTATACGGCTAAGATTGACTCAATGGAAGAGCATGATGTATTTGCCTTAGAGGCCAAGATTGAAAGTAAGAGTCCAATCATTATGGAGTGGCTATCTGCACCCGTTATAGAGGCTTCACAAAATAGCAATGAGATCGTTGGCTATGGCGGTCACTGGGGTGGCGAATTTCGAAGACAGATAACGCCATGGGTCACAGGAACACACTTAAGAGAATCAAGGGTAGGAACCACAAGCCACGCTCATTTTCCAGGGCTATTGATTCCTACTTCTGGAAGCTCTGAAAATTCAGGCTCCTGCTATGGTTTTCACTATGGCTGGTCTGGTGGTCATCGCATGGTTGCAGAGCAGCTCCAAGATGGACGAAAGCAAATCCAATTTGGGCACACAGAGAATAGTGAATTAAGTCCTGGCAAAAGCTTTGAAACTGCAAAACTTTATATTACTCATTCGGGAGATGGAGCAGGTGGTGTAGGTCGAACATTCAGAGCCTTTGTATCCAATTCTCTTGTTGATCTTCCAAAAGATTCTATTAGGCCTGTTCACTATAACTGTTGGGAGGCGGTTTATTTTGATCATAACATTGAAGAACTCAAAGAGATAGCAACCATAGCTGCTGAAATTGGTGCTGAAAGGTTTGTTCTAGATGATGGATGGTTCAAGGGAAGAGATACTGCCAAAACAAGTCTAGGAGACTGGTCTGTTGACGACCAAAAATATCCAGAAGGTATGCATCCATTAGTGAAGCATATTCATTCCACGGGTATGACATTTGGCCTATGGTTTGAGCCTGAGATGGTGAGTCCAGATAGTGATTTATTTCGCTCTCATCCAGAGTGGATTATGGGAGAAGAAAGCCAAGCTCTAGGAAGAGGGCAGTACGTTTTAGATATTTCTATAAAAGCAGTACAGGAATATCTTTTTGAAAGTATCGACTCAATATTGAATGAGTATCCAATTGAATATGTCAAATGGGATCATAATAGAGTTCTGCCTTATCCAGACGCATCACAAACGAGAGCTCTATACAGTCTTTTGGGCAGGTTAAGAGAAGCCCATCCAGGCCTAGAAATTGAATCCTGTTCTTCGGGCGGTGGAAGGATCGATTATGGGATATTAGAGCATACTCAAAGAGTCTGGTTGTCCGATAGTAATGATGCTTTAGAAAGATTACGTATTCAGCATGAGGCGCTTATTTGGTTACCGCTGTCCGTAACCGGAAGCCATGTGGGTCCAAAAGTCTGCCATACATCTGGGCGAGAGTTGTCAATGTCCTTCAGAGCATGGGTAGCAGCTCAAAGACATATGGGTTTTGAGATGGATCCAAGAGAATTGTCTTCTAAAGATAAAAAACTTCTTAAATCTGTAACATTATGGTGGAAGCAGAATCGAGAATGGATGATGAGTGCAAATATTCTCAGGTTGCCTTGCATAGATAAAAGTGTTATTGCCGAAATACAAGTAAATTCTAAAGGTGATCATTTTGTCGTTTTTGCAGGGCAAAATGCTGCTTCAGAACTTAGTTCATCTGCACCATTAGTGCTAGCTGGGCTTGACTCTAAGTCGATGTATAATATTTCTCTTCTCAACACAAAAGAAATCAAATCATTAGGTAAGTCAGAGGAAGGCTTATTGACTAAAAAATTAATGTTAAGTGGACAATTTCTAATGACACAAGGTCTTCAATTACCTAAAGTTTTTCCAGCAAATATGATGGTTATAGAGGGAGACAAGGCAGCATGAGTAAATCAAATAACCGGCGATCTTCAAACTGGTACGGAAAAATGGATAAAGATGGCTTCATTCATCGAAGCTGGATGAAAAGCCAAGGGCTTCCAGAACATGTGTTTGATGGACGACCAATTATTGGTATTTGTAATACTTGGTCAGAGCTTACTCCATGTAATGCAGGCTTGAAGAATCTTGCTGAGGGAGTCAAGAGGGGTGTTTGGGAGGCTGGAGGAGTCCCACTTGAGTTTCCTGTAATGTCTCTAGGCGAAACTCAAATGAAGCCAACTGCAATGCTTTTTCGAAACCTTTTGTCAATGGATGTTGAGGAGAGTATTCGGGCTTATGGAATGGATGGAGTTGTTCTTTTGGGTGGCTGTGATAAAACGACCCCAGGCCAGCTTATGGGTGCAGCTAGTGTTGATTTACCAACTATTGTCGTCTCCGCAGGCCCAATGCTTAATGGAAAATATAAAGGCCAAGACATAGGCTCTGGAACAGATGTCTGGCGATTCTCAGAAGAGGTTAGGGCTGGAGATATGACTCTAAAAGAGTTCATGACAGCTGAAACTGGTATGAGTAGATCCTCGGGCGTTTGCATGACTATGGGGACGGCTTCAACTATGGCAAGTCTGGTAGAGGGGATGGGGCTCAGTTTACCAACAAATGCAACTCTGCCTGCAGTTGATGCAAGACGAATGACCCTTGCTCATTTGTCAGGAAAAAGAATTGTAGAGATGGTTGAGGAAGAGCTCAATTTATCCAAAGTCATTACTAAAGAAAGTTTTCAGAATGCGATCACTCTGAACAGTGCAATTGGTGGCTCAACAAATTCAGTTATTCACTTGCTAGCCTTAGCCGGGAGATCAGAAATTGATCTGAATCTGGAGGACTTTGATAAAGCTGGAGACATTCCATTGCTGGTCAACTGTATGCCTTCTGGAGATTTCTTGATGGAGGATTTTTGTTATGCCGGCGGAATTCCAGCTGTTATGGATCAAATTAAGGGCTTCATCAAGCCAGCAAACACAATATTAAATAAAGATATAACGCATTACTTCAATGAGGCAGAGATTCTGAATGAAGATGTCATTAGGACTATTGATAAACCGCTTAAGCCTTCTGCTGGATTGAAAGTGCTCAGGGGTAATCTTGCACCGAATGGAGCTATTATTAAACCTGCTGCAGCTTCCGATGATCTATTAAATCATGAGGGAGTTGCTTATGTTTTTGAAGATATTGAGGATTTAAAAGAAAATATTGACAAACCTGACTTGCCAGTTACCAAAGATACCATTCTTGTTTTAAAAGGATGCGGGCCCAAGGGCTACCCAGGAATGCCAGAGGTTGGCAATATGCCAATACCCAAAGTGCTCGTTGAGCAAGGCGTAAGAGATATGATTCGTATTTCTGATGCAAGGATGTCAGGAACAGCATTTGGAACTATAGTTCTGCATGTTGCTCCAGAGGCCAACGTTGGTGGTCCAATCTCGATTGTTGAGACTGGTGATCGAATTCGAGTTGACGCCCATAATGGAGTGCTAGAGCTTTTAGTTTCTGACTCGGAAATTAAGGAACGTCTCAAATCTAAAAAACAACCAGAAATGAACTATTCGCGGGGATACGCAAAGCTCTATATTGAAACGGTTTTGCAGGCTAATAAAGGTGCAGACTTAGACTTTTTGGTGGGTAAAGATACCCGCCTTCCTAACCGAGAATCACACTAATGAATAATTACGCAACTTTTAAAGACCTCGAGGATACTTCTGTATTTATTACGGGTGGAGGTTCTGGAATTGGAGCCTCAATTACCGAAGGTTTTTTGTCGCAGGGCGCAAAAGTGACTTTCGTTCAGAGGTCGGATTGCGATGACTTTTTAGATCACGTCTCTTCAAAATACAAACATAAGCCATTATTTATTAAATGTGATATTACAAATACAGATGATTTGAAGTCTGCAATCTCAGAATCTATCAAGGTAAATGGCGAAATCACTGTGCTCATTAATAATGCAGCGAATGACTCAAGGCATACCCTTGATAAATTAACCCCAGAAGAGTGGGACCAAGCTATTAATATAAATCTAAAGCCTCATTTCTTTACCGCTCAAGCTGTAGCGCCTTCTATGAGAGAGCACGGCGGAGGAAGTATTATTAACTTATCATCAGCATCCTACCTGATGGGTAATGCTGGTTATCCCGCCTATGTCGCCTCAAAGGCAGGTATTACTGGTCTAACTCGAGCCTTGGCCCGTGAACTTGGAGGTGATGGTATTAGGGTTAATACATTGGTTCCTGGTTGGGTTTTAACAGACAGGCAACTCAAACTTTGGGCTAATGACAAAGATCTTGCTAGTCATATGCAAAAACAGTCTTTAAAGGAGCATTTAATGCCGAATGACTTAATCGACTCAACTCTTTTTTTAGCATCAAAAGCATCACGAATGGTGACCGGTCAGGCGCTTGTGGTCGATGGTGGCGTTGTAGTTACAGGGTAATAGGACGATGAACGATATTAAAGCTAAATGGATTGCTGCTGACTGGGGTACAACCCATATGCGTGCTTGGGCTATTGGAGAAAAAGATAACGTGCTAGCGTTTAGAGAGTCAAACGAAGGCATGAAGGATCTCCAACAAAATGAATTTGAACCCGTTTTATTGAGACTTATTGAGAGCTGGCTAGATGACACTAAAGTCACTGCAGTCATGGCTTGTGGAATGGTTGGAGCTAAGCAAGGTTGGGTTGAAACTCCCTACTTGAAAACACCCTGTGTACCTATAGACAACAACCAACTGACAACGGCAAACACGCATGACAAAAGAATCATCGTGCATCTTGTCCCTGGTGTCATGCAAAATTATCCCGCAGATATTATGAGGGGTGAAGAAACCCAAATTTCAGGATTCATTAATAAAAACAAAGGCTTCAAAGGCGTAGTATGTCTCCCAGGAACTCACGCAAAATGGGTCAATATTCAAGAAGGACAGATAAGCAGTTTTAAAACTTTTATGACAGGTGAACTCTTTGGTGTTATCTCGAACCATACTCTGATAAGACATTCAACTTCAATTAAAGGATGGAACCAAGAGAGCTTTGAAGAGGGTATACATGATGGATTTAATAACCCAGGCTTAATTGCATCAAACCTGTTTTCATTGCGCGCTGAGTCTATTGTTAATAACATGGATCGAGATCAGGCAAGATCAACTCTATCAGGCCTTCTTTTAGGCGTAGAGCTTAATGGGGCTCAAAGTTACTGGAAAGACAACAATGTCACTCTTATTGGGTCAGAGCTCTTGTCTAATAATTACCATCAAGGATTGAAGGTTCTTGGCGGCCAGAGTCAATTGTTCAGTCTTGAAACCGCCACATTGTCTGGGCTAAGTTCTGCCTATACAAATCTTGTTTCTGATTGAGGCTTTATGACTAGAAATATAATTGCTATTTTGAGAGGAGTAAAGCCAAGTGAGGTACTTGAAATAGCACGCACTATTGCAGAAAATGGAATCACTCAAATAGAGGTCCCAATGAACTCCCCAGATGTTTTTGATAGTATTCAATTACTTCATGATGAGATGAAAGATTTCATCTCTGTAGGTGCTGGAACTGTCACTAACACTAATCAGGTTAAGATCCTTGAGGAGATTGGCATTGATTTTATTGTGTCCCCAAATTTCGATTCGAAAGTTGTAGAAGCAACTAAGCAAGCTAACATGTTAAGCTTTCCTGGAGTCATTACCCCGACAGAGTGCTTTTCAGCTTTAAATTGCGGTGCTGACGGATTAAAGTTCTTTCCGGCAAGTCTTTTGGGTGAGTCTAATTTGGCCGCCTTAAAGGCTGTTTTGCCACAAAACATTCCTCTATATATGGTTGGAGGTGTTGGTCCAGAAAACTTTTCATCATGGTTAAGCTCTGGTGCAACCGGTTTTGGAATAGGTTCTGGTATCTACAAAGCTGGAGATAGTTCTCAGAGTGTGGCCAGTAAATCAAAGCTTATTGTTCAATCTTATGATGAAGCCCATAAATGATTAAAGAGTGTTTGCCGGCAGATTCTTGTGATTTAGGGGAGGGGCCTCTATGGCACCCAAAACTTGAGGCATTATTTTGGTTCGACATTAATGCCTTTAAGATGTATTGCTGGAAGGACAGCGAACTGAAGGCTTGGAATTTTTCTGAACCAGTATCTGCCGCTGGTTGGATCGATAAAGAAAACCTAATCATAGCCAGTGCTTCATCGCTCATAAAACTATCGCTCACATCAGATAAAAGGACAGTTTTAGTTGATTTAGAGGCTGATTTGCCGCATACACGTTCAAATGATGGAAGAGCTGATCCTTGGGGCGGCTTCTGGATTGGAACAATGGGACTTAATGCGGAAAAAGAAGCAGGTTCAATTTATCGTTTTTATAAGGGTGAGTTAGAACAGCTGCATCAAGAGCTAACGATTCCCAATAGTATCTGCTTTTCACCGGATAAAAAATTTGTTTATTTTGCAGACACAAGACAAGAGAAAATCTGGAGACAAGATTTAGATCAGAAAAATGGTTGGCCAATCAATGAACCTATTATATTTATTGATTTGAAGGCACAGGGCCTTCATCCAGATGGGTCAGTTTGCGACAGTGAGGGTTTTCTATGGAATGCTCAATATGGTGCATCTAGAATAGCTAGATATAGCCCGGAAGGATGGTTAGACAGAGTGGAGAACTTTCCTGCATCACAGGTGACTTGCCCAGCGTTTGGAGGTAAATCATTTGATACTATTTTTGTAACGACTGCTAGCCAAACTTTGAGTGATGAGGATTTGATAGTACAGCCTTTGGCTGGTAAAGTGTTTCATTTTGAAGTTGACGCAGTCGGTTTGGCTGAGTATCAAGTTGAATTGTGAGATTACTATGACTCCAAAACTAGGAAGCTGTTATTACCCCGAACACTGGTCTGAAGAGCAGTGGCAGAAAGATGCTGATGATATGATTAACTCTGGCTTGGCATGGGTAAGAATTGGAGAATTTGCTTGGAGTCGAATTGAGCCCGAAGAGGGTGTTTATAACTTCGAATGGCTTGATCGCGCAATTTCTATTTTGGGTTCTGCTGGATTAAATATAGTAATGAGCACGCCTACCGCAACACCGCCCCGATGGGTCATTGATAAATGGCCAGATATGCTTATCGTTGATGCTGATGGTAGGGCTCGTCAATCTGGATCGAGAAGGCACTATTGCTTTTCACATGAAGGGTACCTCGAGGAAGCAATAAGAATTTCAGAAATCATTGCAAAACGATATGGGGATAATTCATTCATAAAAGCATGGCAGCTGGATAACGAATATGGATGTCATGACACCACACTATCCTATAGTAGATCTGCTCTTAAAGCCTTTAGAAGATGGACTTTGAAAAAGTATAAAACGATTGAGCAGCTCAATGAATCCTGGAAAAATGTATTTTGGTCGATGGAATACAATGATTTTGAACAAATCCAGCTACCTAATCTAACCGTAACTGATCCAAATCCAATACATTCTCTTGACTTCAAACGGTTCAGCTCTGATCAAGTTATTAAGTTCAATCGAAGCCAATCGCAAGTTCTGAGAAAATATACTCAAGTACCATTAATGCATAACTATATGGGTCGAATTACTGACTTTGATCATTTTGAGGTTGGCAAGGATTTAGATATAGCGAGCTGGGACAGTTATCCTCTGGGATTTTTGGAGGATCGATCGAATCAAAGTGATAGCTTTAAAAATAAATTTATGCGCTTTGGAGATCCAGATTTTCAGTCATTTCATCATGACCTTTACCGTTCAGTTGGAAATGGCCGCTGGTGGGTAATGGAGCAGCAGCCCGGCCCAGTCAATTGGGCACCTTATAACCCAGAGCCAGCAAATGGAGCAGTAAGATTGTGGACTTGGGAGGCAATCGCCCATGGTGCTGAAGTTGTCAGTTATTTCAGATGGAGGCAGGCTCCGTTTGCCCAAGAACAAATGCATGCAGGACTAAATAGGCCAGATGGAGTTAAGGCCCCAGGACTTAGTGAAGCATCTCAGGTCTTTTCAGAATTAAAAGAGTTTGATAGTATCGATCAAGTTCAATCAAAAGTAGCACTGATTTTTGACTATGAGAGCTGCTGGGCATGGGAGGTCATGCCTCAAGGAAAAGACTTTACGTATTTTGAGTTGGTATATGACTACTACAGAGCTCTCAGATCGTTAGGTTTATCCATCGACATAATACCTCCCAATGCAATTGATTTGAGTGACTATAAAGTTTTATTATTGCCAGGCTTAATGCATATTGGAGATCAGCTTGAGAGCGCCATTAAAGAATTTGATGGGGTTATCATTTCAGGCCCCAGAACTGGCTCAAAGACTTTAGATATGTCGATTCCAATAAATCTTCCACCAGTGGTTCCAGGTATTAAAGGAACCGTTGCTCGCGTCGAAACACTAAGGCCTAAGGCAGAGATTCCCATCAAAGATCAAGGCTATTTTAAAAAGTGGATGGAGACCTTAGTTGATTCTGATAATGTGATTAAGTTCTGTGATGATGGCAGGCCAGCAATTATTGGAAATGAAAAAAACCTTTATATCGCTGGTTGGGCCGATCAAGATACGTTAAGAAGTATTTTTACTGATATATGTGCTGATCAAGAGATCAGTATTACTCATCTGAATGATTGTGTCAGGATTAGAGAGACCTCAACTCATCGCTTTTGGTTTAATTTTAGTGAGGAGGAGTCAACGGTAGGCTCAATCAAAATCCCAGCCTCAGGAGTTTTTTGGGAAGCAATCTAGCTTATTTAACTCTAAGCTCTGTTTTAGGGTCAAAAAATAAAGCTTTTGAGGCTTTAGCCTTAATACCTACTAAAGCTCCAGTTGATGGCAATTTCTCTTCTCTCGACTCAACAACAATTCGTTCTCCATTTACAGTCTTAAGGTAAACGTAGGATATATCTCCCAAGGCCTCAGTAAATTCAACCTCTAGATCGCCTGACTCAACAAGACTTAAGTGCTGAGGTCTGAGTCCAATGAGTAGTTCTGAGTGAGAAGAAGCAATAGATTGATCAATCTCAAGTTTGATAGTTTTTAGGCTAGGTATCGAAAGCTTAGAGCCATTAATATCACCCCTAACAAAATTGATGGTCGGTGAGCCAATAAATCCTGCTACAAAAACATTTTCTGGGTCATCATAGAGTGACAATGGTGTTCCAACTTGTTGAATTAACCCATCCTTTAGAACGACAATTTTATCTGCTAAGGTCATTGCCTCGACTTGATCATGAGTCACATAAATGATTGTGGTCCCCAGTTCACGGTGAAGGCGAGAAATCTCCACCCTCATCTCAACTCTGAGCTCTGCATCAAGATTAGATAAAGGCTCATCAAATAGAAAAACCTCTGGACCTCTAACAATCGATCTTCCAATTGCTACTCTCTGTCTTTGGCCTCCAGAAAGAGTCTTTGGTTTTCTGTCCAGATACTCTTCTAAATGCAGGATTTCAGCGGCTTCATTAACTTTTTTATCAATTTCATTTGAAGGAACTTTTGACATTTTGAGTCCAAAGCCCATGTTCTCTCTCACAGTCATATGTGGGTATAGCGCATAGGACTGAAACACCATTGCGATTCCCCTGTCAGCAGGATGCATAGTAGTTACATCTCTATCACCAATATGAATTTGTCCGCTGGTAACCTCTTCTAGTCCAGATATCATTCTTAGTAAAGTCGACTTTCCACATCCCGATGGCCCAACAAAGACACAAAACTCTCCATCTTGAATCTCTAGGTCAATACCGTGAATGACCTCTAAATCATCATATTTTTTAGTCGCATTGGATATATTTAAGGATGCCATAACAAGTAATATTTAATTAGTAATTTTTTTCTGGAAAGCTCCAAGCCCCTGCTTCTTTTCCAATCAACTGTGAAGTTTCGAGCAATTCAGGCTTAAATTTTTCAAGACTTTTTAGGCTATGAATGTCAACAGAGCTTGTAATAGAAAGACCACCAATCACCTTACCATTTGTTGTAAGAATAGGGGAAGAGATACAAATAATTTTTTCCTCATGCTCCTGTCGATCGAATGAAATTCCTTCTTTTTTTATGGTGGCGAGCTCTTTCTTTAATGCTTTTGCAGAAGTAATTGTGTGCTCAGTATATTTATGAAATGCTTGTTTAGATATGACCTTATTTAATTCTGATTCATCTAAGAAAGCCATCATTGCTTTACCGACTCCTGTGCAGTATGCTGGCCCAACTTTACCAGCTTGAGAATACATCTCTATTGGAGAGGCTGGATTTCGTTTATCAACATATAAGACCTGTCCATTATCGAGCTCTGCCAAGTGGACAGTTTCTCCAACTTTTGCAGACAAATCGTCAATAAAGGGAACTGCTACTGGGGCTAATGAGCTTTGAAGCCATGCGGAATGAGCCATCCTAACAAGCTTAAGTCCAAGCTTATAGGTTTGCTCTTCTTCATTGTAGCTGAGCATATCTTGATTTAGTAATGTCTGAAGAAGTCTGTAAAGGGTAGCCTTAGGATACTTACTAGTTTTAAGTAGACTGGAGAATCTTACTGGAGAGCCAATCTCTGCAACTTCACTGAGCACATCTATCGCCTTTCCTACAGTACCATCTCCTCTTTTTTCATTTGGCATAACTTATTGGATCATATGTTTTAGTTAGAATGACTCTATATAATCAGACTTTTAAGCCTATTTTTAAATAAATTTTAACAGATAATGTATACTACATTTTATTAAGTTTTCAATAGTAGAACATAGTCTCATTATTTGGAAAATCCTTTTGAAGACTTAAATATTACTAAAAATCAAAAAAATAAAAAAATGTCAGAAATTACAAAATATATATTATCAATTGATCAAGGAACAACCTCATCTAGAGGCGTTATATTTGATGAAAACTATGAAATTGTTTCAATAGGGCAAAGAGAGTTTACGCAATTTTTTCCTGATTCTGGATGGGTTGAGCATGACCCCGAGGAAATTTGGACTTCAACACTTGAGAGCTGTAAGAGTGCAATAAAAGAATCGAAAATTAAGCCAAATCAAATAGAAGCAATAGGCATCACCAATCAAAGAGAGACAACAGTTGTGTGGGACAAAGAAACTGGCAAGTCAATTTACAATGCCATTGTTTGGCAAGATCGAAGAACTTCTGATCAGTGTCAAAGTTTAAAAGATCTTGGTCACGAGAATCTGGTGACCCAAAAAACAGGACTTCTTCTCGATCCTTATTTTTGTGCTACTAAAATTGCCTGGATTCTCGATAATGTTGAGGGTGCTCGTGAAAAAGCTAACCAAGGCCAACTTCTTTTTGGAACAATTGATAGCTTTCTTATGTGGCGATTAAGCAATAAGAAAGTGCACTCAACTGACGCCACTAATGCTTGTCGTACCCTTTTATATAATATTCATGATGGCTGCTGGGATCAAGAGTTGCTTGACCTATTCAATGTGCCTGCATCAATGCTTCCTGCAGTTTATGATAATGCTGCTGACTTTGGGAAAGTTGATGAATCTATCTTTGGCTCAGAAATAACAATCGCAGCATCAATTGGTGATCAGCCTTCTGCTCTTGTTGGTCAGGCATGTTTTCAACCGGGTATGGTGAAGTCCACTTATGGTACCGGCTGTTTTGTTCTAATCAATACTGGCTTTAAGCCAGTGAAATCTAATAATAAATTACTAACCACCCTGGCTTTCCAAGTGAGTGGTAAAACTTGTTACGCTCTTGAAGGGTCAATTTTTATTGCTGGAGCTGCAGTTCAATGGCTGCGCGATGGTCTAAAATTCATTGATTCAGCTGAGCAATCTGAAACACTTGCTAAGCAGGCTGATGAGTCTCAACATGTTTATCTTGTTCCTGCGTTTGTAGGATTAGGTGCCCCTTATTGGGATCCCGATTGTCGGGGTGCGCTTTTTGGAATGACGCGCAATACAGGTCCAGCTGAAATCACCAAGGCTGCACTTGAGTCTGTCTGCTATCAAACTTCTGATCTATTAAATGCAATTTCAAAAGACTTGGGCGAAAGTAAGCTCAGTGCTATTAGAGTGGATGGAGGAATGGCCGCTTCAAACTGGACAATGCAGATGCTTTCTGATCTAGTTGAACTTCCAGTTGATAGGCCAAAGAATCTTGAAACGACTGCATTAGGGGCGGCATATTTAGCTGGTATGCAGGTTGGTTTTTATCCGTCGATGGATGAATTTTCTGAGACTTGGCAGTCAGAGAGTCAATTTAATTCAAAGATGACTAATGACCAAAGACAAAGGAAGCTCTCTGGATGGGAAGATGCAGTTAAGAGAACGCTCTCTGATAGCTAGCCCCGAAGAAAGTTAATTGTCTTTTCTGCAATGAATTGACTAACCCTGACGTTAGACTCGGTTGTCACTCCAGAATTATGAGGAGTTAGAATGCAGTTCATCGAATAAGAGATGTGTTTGTAAAAATCCTCTTCAACAGGTTCAGAGCTGAATACATCAAGAGCAAAGCCACTGATGATTTTTTCACTGTAAGCCTGAAGAAGGTCTTTCTCATTGACAATTGAGCCCCTAGAAGAATTAATAATAATAGGGTTTTGTTTCATTAAAGTAAATGAACGAGCATTGATTAAATCTCTTGTTTGGTCAGTTAGTGGAAGGTGAATGGAAATGACATCAGAGAGGGCAAAGAGATCCTCTTGTTTCACGAGTGATACCTTGTGTTTAGAAGCCTCAGATTCAGGAACAAAAGGGTCATAGGCAATTACCTTGGCACCAAATACTTGAGCTAACCGTGATACCTTTTTTCCAATTACACCAAAACCAAGAAGCCCAAGGGTTTTTCCACCCAGCTCTCTTGACTCTATAGAAGTTCTTGGCCATTGACCAGAGGATGTTCCATGATGCGCAATGGGTATATTTTTAAGCAAAGACAGCGAACAAGTGATTACATATTCAGCAACTGAGTCTGCATTCATGCCTGTTGCGGGCTGAACAAAAATACCATTATTTGAGCAATAATCCGTGTCAATATTGTCTAGACCAACTCCTAGTCGTCCAATAAAAGTTAATTGTTTAGCCTTTGATAGTAGGTCTTCAGTGAGCTGAGTTTTATTTCGAACTATCACAGCATTAGTATTCGCAATTAAAGAGCTGAGTTTGGCTTGATTTTCATGAAGACAAGTGTCATAAGTTACATCAAAATTTTCAGACATTTTGTCAACACTGTCTTGCTCCATGAATTCTGTTATCAATACTTTTTTCATTATTTATATTTGTTTAGAGGGTTTAATTTGTTCAGAAAATTCTAAGACTTCTTCATAGCTGGGCAAAGTGCTGATTCCGCCTGTCCGAGTGCACTTCAGTGATGCAGTAGCAGTTGCCAGTTCGATCGCTTCTTGAGTAGTTTTGTTTTCAATAAATTTAGCAAAAGCGCCATGAAAGACATCTCCAGCTCCATTAGTTTCTTTGACATCAATTTGGGGAGAGCTACAATGAAAAATATTCCCATTCTCTATCCAGTAAACACCTTTAGATCCAAGAGTAACCGCATAAAATTTTTGGTTTTTTTGATAAAGACTCCTCAAAGCATTAATAATTGGCATATTGTTTGTAAATCGATTTAAACCAATTTCCGAAAAGACAGGATGTGAGGCTGAATTGACTACTTCATCAACTAGATTACTGTTACTAAAATTATCAAGATCTACTACACAATTAATCTGATGTTTTTTTGACTGAATGGCAACAAAATGAGCCGCCTCAATCCAGTTTGTATCTACAAGATAAGATTGGGTGCTTAAAAATTCAAATGCCGGCATTTTTTTTTCATTACTGAGCTTTTTTTCGTTATATACCGCTAGCATCCTCTCGCCCTTACTATCTTCAAAGATATGACTTTGTGAAGATTGGGCTTTGTTCACAGTAATGGATTTTTCAGTAGAAATGCCATTTTCAAGAAACTCTGATTTCAAATACTCAGCATCATCATCACTACCAAAACGGCCAATAAATTCAGCCTCACCGCCTAAAGACTTAATAGCAAAACTGGCAACTGGAGCAGGCCCACCTAGTCGCGTCTCAAGGCCGCTTGCTACGAGTTTAATTGGCTTGTCAGGAAAACGATCAATCTTGATCACCCTGTCAAGAAAAATAGGTCCAACGCATGTAATCATTTCAGTTAATTTTAATGAAAATATGAATCTATTGTTGCTAGAGGTTGAATTCACTCATTTGAACAATTCGACCTTCCTTAATTGATTGTTCTGCAGCCTCTCCTATTGCAACAGCAATTAACCCATCATTAAGTGAAACCTCTGGTTTGGTGCTGTTGCGAATAGCATTAATAAAAGAGGTGTGTTCATAGTATGTGGATCCGTGATGATGTCCTGCATCATGTATTTTAGGGTCTACACTTATGTTTTCTCTGAGCGCTGTTTGGTCTTCCCTCATTCCAATTCTAATGTCAGAGTTTGTAATTCCAGAGGCGTTCGATGGGACCTCAGTCTCAATCTTTCCAAGTGAGCCGACCGCACATAGCTCCTCTTGATACTCAGAGTTTTCTGCAAACATACACAAGTCTAGGAAGGCTCTAACCCCGTTCTCAAAGTCAACAATGACAAATGCATTATCTAGTATATCAGGCGTCATTCCATCGTAGGTCTCATCAAGATGATTTACATCTTGATTACCGCTTGCATAAACCTTAACAGGCTCGCTCTGAGCAATCAATCTCATCAAATCAAAAAAATGACAGCATTTTTCAACTAATGTTCCTCCAGTTTTTATTGCAAAGCGATTCCAGTCATCTACCTTGTGAAGGAACGGAAAGCGATGCTCTCGGATTGAAAGCATTTTTAAATCACCGATTGTATTATTATGGATCTCGTTAATCAGCCTTTGGACAGGAGGCATATAACGATACTCCATTGCAGTCCATATAACACCAGGATAGTTTTCTGCTAGTTTTTCAAATTCTTGACAGTCTTTGACGGTGGTGCAGAGAGGTTTTTCAATCAAAAGATGAACTTCTGATTTCATTACATCTTTGAGAACATCGATATGAGTGAAGTTGGGAGTTGCTATGATAAATGCATCAGCAATGTTTGCATCAATTAGGTCATTGTAATCATGAAAAATAGCAACTTCATCATTAAGAAGTTCAAGACTTTCTTGAATTGATTTCTCACTAGTATCACATAATGCAACCACCTCAGCATCATCAATTATTCCAATGTTTAAGATGTGTTCTTGACCCATACACCCAGCACCGATAATCGCATATTTTATCTTTTCAGTCATAGAGTGTAAGTCGGTATGTCCATTTGCTGGCCAAAATGGATAAGTTTGTCAGAAATATCACCATAAGTAAATGCAACATGGTGCTCTAAACCGCCCTTGAACATTTGTTCTAATTTATGGGCGCTATTTTCACCTAGATTGATAACTCCAGAGGTCCCAGAGAATGAATTAGGACGATCAAGAACTTGGCCTTTCATCACAAAAAATTGAAGCCTGCCTCTCGCTTTAGAAACTCTAAAAATGGTAATTTCTCCCTCTTTCAGGCTAAAGTCATGAAGAAGTGGCTTTTTTCTATTTGAGTGAATTCCAGACTTAGCAGTGCCTTCTTTTGCCATACTAATAGGAGCTAATCCGCAATGCCAAAAAACTAGAGAATTATCAGATTTATCAACGTCAACAATATCTACTAAAAGCGAAGGGTTGTTATTCATTTGATTAAGAATGTTGCAACTTATTCCGCCCAAAACATCGGCTTCACAAGCGCAGCTTACTTTCTTTTCATTCATCATAGCCATTGGGCCACATGAGGCGCAGCCATATTCAGTAAATGTCTCTGGCCAACAGCGAATTGCAAATGCGTCTAGGTTATGCTTATCTTTGAGGTTTTCAAGTCCATGAAAGATAGAAAGACTTTTGTCAAATTCTTCTTGAACTAGCTCTTCTGTTCCAGCTAGGTAGCTTGATACGGTACTTTTAGTTTTAACAATTGTCTCTACTTCAATATCTTTGGCTTCGTCAAATAAATCTTCCAGCTCCAGATCAACTAGAGAAACATTGAGTTTGGAAGTCACCTCATTTGAGTCATAGTCACAGGTGTCAAATCCTTCAGGCCTGGTTCCAATAATTCCAATTGTTTGCTTGTCAATAGAATAGTCAAAGTCAGCATTACTATTAGTAATACTCGCTATATCCCATTCTATTTTCTCACTGCCACTTTGACCTTCGATAAAGTTAGAGAAAGAGATTTCGTTAGCTTTATCATCTTCTTCCATTATTACAAAATCAGGAGTAATGTCATTTTTAATTAATGAATGCATTGCTAGATTAAGCCCACAAATTGAGTTTAATCTGAGTCTTCCTCCTGTTCTAGGCTCTGGAAAAGAAACGATACATATTGGTTTTTGAATCGATTTAGCAAAGTTTAAGAGAAACTTAGCATCAGTAAAGGTTGTTTGAAAGAGAAAAATCTTCTCAAAATCATTACTATTAAAAAATGATAAAGCGCTATTTGCATCTTCATCATTCGTTATGAGATTTTCAAAGCCAATTGCATCTGGCGATAATGACAATAGAAGTGATTTTGCAATCTTAAACTTAGATTCAGCGTACTCCACATCAAAAGTCTCTCTCGCAAGGGCTAAATATCCAATCATTCAAAACCTCCAAAATCTTTAGTGAACTTCTCAGGATTATCAATTTTAAATCCATTATTAAAAAAAGTATCAAGAGATTGAGCATTTCTTGCAGTTAGTTCATTGAGCTTCTTTACATAAGAAACAGAAGCATTTTTAAGGCCTTCTTCTACTTTCTCGATATTTGGATAGTTTTTAAAGGCATCTAGCCAAATAGTTCTTCCTGCAAGATAACCTGAAGCTCCATTAATGTATGCAAGCTCTAAACACTTATAAAAGGAATCTTTATCCATTCCTGAGGATAGTACAACCCATGGTTTGTCATTAGTTGCTTCTGCAAGATCACTAAATGCTTTTTCAGTGCTATTAGTTATGTCACCCTCAAGCATACTGCTGTCGACAGGACTCTCAAGCTTAAAGATATCAACCTTATATTTATCTTTTGCGAATTCTTTAACACTTTCAATGACATGCTGAGTTTTTTTCTGTTTTTGCTCTTGATATTCTGTGGTGTGATTTTCATCATCTTTGAATGGGTATACAAGAAGTTCAAGAAGAAAAGGGATACTATATTTTTCGCACTCTTCGCCTATTTTTTTTACATATTCTTGTTGATGCTCAATAGATTCCTCATCTGCATCAGGCCTATACCAGGCGAGAACTTTAACTGCATCACCACCAGCTTTTTTTATTTTTTCCACACTCCAGTTATCTATATTTCTTGAATAACGGCCCTTTTGAGCTTCAATAAAACTATGCTCTTCAAGAGTTATAACAAGACCTTTTGATTGATTAAATCTAAGAATATTTGATAATGAATAGTGAGGATCCATTAAGATTGCTGTAGCAAGTTTAGACAAGTGCTGTGTAATTAATCTCTTACATTCAACAACTTGAGAATATGTATAGCTTTGTCCAGTTGAGTCAGTGATGAGATTAAAAATTGGTGGCCTTTGGTCGACTGCTAGCATATGAAAATGATTTTTATCAGTACAAAGTTTTTTTAAATGTATAAGTTTTCCTAGGTTGTTTTTTTTCATTATTTAGGATTATTGTTAAAAAAAAGAATAAAGCTTTTGACACTCTAGTTTTACATAATGGAACGCTGTACCAAAATCTAGTTTTTATTTTACTGCTATATATGAATTCATGTATACTCCAATTTGATTAATTTCATATATTTTTTTAACTTTTCCTTTATTTTGTATGAAGTTAGTCGAAAAAAATAAATTACATTCTTTGTGATTTTTCATTAATAACAATTGGAGAGAGATATGAAAAAAAGTATTTTTTTGGCATCTGTTCTTGCCGTCTCCTCGTTTAGTATTAACGCTGCAGAAATTAAATTTGTATGCTATCAAGATGCTAATGAGTGCGATGTCTTAGAGCAAATGGCATCAGTTTGGGAGAACTCTACTGGTAATACTGTTAACTTTGAAGTGGTTGGTTATGATGTTGTGAGAGATCAACTTGAAAACCAACTAGAAGCTGGTTCTGCGCCGGATGTTGCGCGTATCACCAACCTAGGTGGATTGAATCAGTACTACCTTGACTTAACTCCTTATGTAGATGCGGGAGCTTGGGAAGCAAATTATGGTGCAACGCTTCCATGGTATAGAAAACCATCTGGAGATAATGGAATTTATGGCTGGCAAACTCAGCTAACGGTTACTGGTCCATATGTTAACGTCACTATGTTTGAAGATGCTGGCGTAGATATGCCAGAAGAAGGAGCGACTTGGGATGATTGGGCTGACGCTCTAAGAGTGGTTAAGTCAGAGCTTGGACTAACATCAGGTCTTGCAATGGACAGAACTGCACATAGATGGGCTGGTCCTGCATTTTCTTATGGAGCTAAATTCCATGAGAATGGTGTTCCTATCCTAGTTGATGAAGGCTTTAGAGCCTTTGCAGAAACATTTGTTGGATGGCACGAGGAAGGCTTAATGCCTGCTGAAGGTTGGCCAGCTGGTGGTGGTACTGCTTATAGAAATGCAGCGCCTCTTTTCCTTGACGGAACTGTAGCTATGCACATGTCTGGATCATGGATGCTTGGCAACTATGATGCAAACATTACTGACTTTGAGTGGAAAGTAGTTCCAATTCCTTGCGGTACTGGCGGTTGCGGTGCAATGCCTGGCGGATCTGGAATTGTTGCATTTAATTCAACTGACCATCCAGAAGAAGCAGCATCATTCGTTGACTTTATGTCACAAGCTGGAAGAGCTGGTTACTTTGCAGCGAACACTGGAAACATTACTGCTCACCAAGGTCTTCAGAAAGCTGGTATCGACTACTCAGGTGTAAGCCAAAGAGTATCAGAAGGTCTTTCGACTTTCGCAGCTAACGCTGGTAAAGCAGCAGAATCAACACCACAAGCGTATTGGTTCCAAGGTTACAACAAGAACTTTGCGATTTATGGCATCGTTCCTGACTACATAACTAAAGCAATTACGGGTGAAATGAGCCTAGATGACGCTTTGGCAGCAATTGATGCTGACGTAGCAGCTAAGATAGCTGAATAAACAATATTCAGTTATACTAAAGTTCTAAACTTTAAGGCCGTCTCTTGAGGCGGCCTTAATTTTATTTAAAATTCAATCCTGATAATGTTTGAGTCTGTTTTAAATCTTAATAGTTGGTTTGTGTTCTTTACTGTCTATCTTTTGATTGGCTTTGTGCTCTCAAAAGAAGTCTATGGTTTTGTCCCCAAACTAATGTCTAGTATAGGTTGGCCAATAGAATTTACTCAAAAATTATTCGGCACCAAGTCACTACCTTATTTATTTTTATTCCCAAATATTCTGATATTTGGTTTGTTTACATTCCTTCCATTGTTTATGAATTTTGGTTTCTCGGTAACCGATGGAACAAGCATAAACTTTGAATCTCGAGACTTCTCTGGTCTTGATAACCTCGCAAGAATTACCCAAGAAGTTCAAATTGATACGGGTGGAATTAATGTCGAGAATGATAAATTCCAGGCGGCTCTTTATGACACCTTTGTTTTTGTTATTCTTCAAGTTCCAATTATGATTCTTATTGCACTATTCACTGCTATCGTTCTGAATAGAGAGATTATTGGAAGAGGTTTTTGGAGAGCTGTTTTTTTCTATCCAGTGATGCTCAGCCCTGTCGTTGTTGCCTTCTTATGGACTCTTATTTTGAAGCGGCAGGGGATGCTATCCCAAACCTTGATTGATTGGAATTGGATTAGCGAGCCGATCCAGTGGCTAGTGGATCCTTCTTGGACAATGTTTTGGTCTATCTTTGTTTACACTTGGGCCCATATGGGTTTTTATATGCTTATATTACTGGCCGGTCTGCAGTCTATTCCTAGAGACTTATATGAAGCAGCACAAATGGATGGTACATCCGATAGAAGGGTATTTTGGCGCATTACATTACCATTATTAATGCCAATTCTGCTTGTTGTTACAGTGCTTTCACTGATTAAAGCTGTTCAGGCGTTTGAAGAGTTGTATGCTCTCCAAGTGGGTTGGATTTCTTTGGTCTCGTATATCGTCGAAAATGCTGGCATTAGGGGCCAAAAAACATTTTTTGGTCTTGGTATTGCCGCAATGGCTTCCTTAATTGTAGCGTTGATTTTGATTATTTTATCGTTGCTACAATTCTACTTAACTAGGAGACAAGTCAAGCTATGACAGACGTCATTAAATTTTTTACTAGAAGGCAAGGAAAAAAGAAAGCCAGCCTGACTGATTGGATATCCTATGGGTTCCTGTTTCTAGGTTTTTTAATCATATTCCTGCCTGTGTTGTGGCTTGTGATGAATTCTATTAAGTCTCAATTTCTACTTCAGAAATATGACACTAACTTTCTACCAATGGATTATGAACGAGTTGCAAGAGCGACAACTTATGGTCCTGATGGGAAAGACATTTTAATCATTAAAGATCTTGAGCCGTGGGTCATGTTTTGGAAGAATTTAGATGATGAGGAGCGAGCTGAAAAAGATGTTGTCAATTACATTAAAAATTTCACTGGGAATGAGTATTACGCTTTAAGGTCTCACTTTGGATTAGTTTCAGTCTTTGCAAAAGATTTAATAGTTAATCAAAATTTACCTGAGTGGCTCATCAAATATCCAAGTATGTTTCCTAGTGCAAAAAAAGACTACGATCCTCAGTCAATAGTTGACAATTTGAATACTGAAGACGCAAGATTGTTATCTGAATACCTTGGTCTTAAGCCCTACAAAGCAAATGGATTTACTGCTCAAATTCTCGTCTCTATGCCAGATCCTGAAACTGGTGAGCTAGTAGAGTATTCGGTAAGCAGAATAAATCCTACCAAGGATACAGTCAACGCAAGACTCGTTACAAATCCTAAAGGTGGAATTACTAAACTTCCTCAGAATGAGATCATTATTAACAAGAGTCTCAAACCATCTTGGATTAATTACACGGACCCTCTGACTAAGAAAGCTTTAGGAAGTTTTGACGCTGTTCGATGTTTGAATAACTCTGTATTTGTCACAATTGTTGCTACAATCATTACACTTCTTATCAACTCAATGGCAGCCTTTGCTTTGTCGAAGTATCGCTTCAATGGACAGATTGTTTTCTTTGTCATTATTTTGGCAACACTAATGGTTCCAGCCTCTGTTCTCATAGTTGGAATCTTTAAAATGGTAACAATGACGGGACTGTCAGGGTCTCTGTGGGGGGTTATTATTCCGGGGGCTGCAACACCCACCGGGGTCTTTATGTTGCGGCAGTATATGCTTACAATTCCAGACGAGTTACTCGAGGCAGCCCGAATGGATGCGGCTAGTGAATGGACCATCTATTGGCGCATTATATTTCCACTAGCACTTCCAGCTATTGCGGTTCTCGGTATTCTTTCAATCATATGGCGTTGGAATGATTTAATTCTTCCAATGATAGCCGTTTCGACAACTAAAGCTGCCTACACTATTCAGCTTTGTCTTCTCGACTTTAATGGAGAGTATCTTGCTCGAGAGCACTACGCATTGGCAATGACAGTGGTCAGCTTGATTCCAACAACGCTAGTCTTTGTTTTCCTTCAAAAATACATTACAACAGGTATTGCCTCAACAGGCATGAAATAAATTATGGCAAATCTAAAACTAATTGATATTAAAAAATCCTATGGCAAAACCGAAGTCATTCATGGGCTTGATCTTGAGGTTCTTGATGGTGAGTTTTGCGTCTTGGTCGGCCCTTCGGGCTGTGGTAAATCTACTCTTCTTAGAATGATAGCTGGTCTTGAGGCAATAACAGAAGGCTCAATATTGATTAATGACGAAAAAGTTAATGATATTTCAGCTGCAAAAAGAGGGCTTGCCATGGTTTTTCAGTCCTATGCTCTATACCCGCACATGACAGTTCGTCAAAATCTAGCTTTTGGTCTTGAAAATTTGAAGTTAGATAAAGATGATATTGAAAAGAGAATTACCAAAGCTGCGAATCAGTTACGAATGGAAGACTACCTCAAAAGAAGACCTGGTCAGCTCTCAGGTGGCCAGAGACAGCGCGTTGCAATTGGAAGGGCTATCGTAAGGGAGCCGTCAATCTATCTCTTTGATGAGCCATTATCGAATCTAGATGCTGAGCTGCGTGTTGCAACCCGAGTTGAACTTAAAGCGCTCCATGCAAGGCTTGGAAATACCATGATCTATGTGACTCATGACCAGGTTGAGGCGATGACAATGGCTGATAAAATTGTAGTCATGCATGATGGCATTATCGAGCAAACGGGCTCTCCATTGGATTTATATAATAAGCCGGCTAACTTGTTTGTAGCGGGCTTTATTGGCTCGCCCAAAATGAATTTTTTAGACAGCTCTTCGTTACCAGAGGATATTAAAAAGCATGCTCCAAAAGGCGCTAAAACCTTTGGTGTAAGGCCTGAACATCTAAACATTCAAGACCAGAACGCTCTTCCACTTGAGGTAAGAACTGTTGAACAATTGGGATCTGACAGTTACCTTTATGGCGCAACCATAGACAATCAAGAAATATCTATAAAGCTCAATAGTCAAACCAGCATCAAGGGGGGTGAGTCTATCAAGGTAGGTTTTGATGATAGCAATACCCACTGGTTTAATGAAAAAGGAGTTTCTCTTTAATTTTTGATTGTGTATCATCGTTTTATTTAGTTTTTAATCAAGTTTAAATGACCTCTAATAACCCATCAACGGTTTGGATTAAAAACCCTTTGGCAGTCTTCGCAGAGAATGCTGAAGGAGGAATCGTTCTGAAGGATCAAAAAATTTTAGAATTGGTTCCTTTGGGCCAAAGCCCCAAAAATCAAATTGATGTAGTTTATGATGCGAGTGATAGTGTTTTACTTCCTGGACTTATCAATACACATCATCACTTCTATCAGACACTCACTAGGGCTTATCCTGAAGCATTAAATAAAGAGCTTTTTCCATGGCTTAAGAGTCTTTACAAGGTCTGGGCAAATATTCAACCTGAAATGATAGCAGTATCAACAGAGCTAGCGTTATCAGAGCTCTTATTATCTGGCTGCACCACAGCGAGTGACCATCATTATTTGTTTCCAAGTCAGCTTGAGAGCGCTATCGACATTCAGGTTGAGGAAGCTAAAAAATTAGGAATGCGAGTTGTTTTGACGAGAGGCTCCATGAGTCTGGGTGAGAAAAATGGAGGTTTACCTCCCCAGTCTGTTGTTCAAACTAAAGAGCAAATTCTATCTGACAGTGAGCGCCTCATCAAAACTCATCATGACAATAGTGATGGTGCAATGACTCAAATCGCACTTGCTCCATGCTCTCCTTTTTCTGTAAGCACTGACTTAATGATTGAAACTGCTCAGCTTGCTAAGCAGCATAATGTCAGGCTTCATACCCACCTCGCAGAGACGATCGATGAAGAAAATTTTTGTTTAGAAAAGTTTGGACTAAGAACTGTTGACTACCTTGAGAGTGTGGGATGGTTGTCTGATCAAACTTGGCTCGCTCACGGGATACACTTTAATAAAGAAGAGGTACAAAAATTAGGCCAGGCGGGTGTTGGTATTTGCCACTGTCCAACCTCTAATATGATGTTGGCTTCTGGTATTTGTCATAGTCTTGAACTTGAGAATGCAGGATCTACTATTGGTCTTGGTGTGGATGGTTCTGCCTCGAATGATGGCTCTAACATGATTGCTGAACTAAGACAGGCAATGTATTTACAGCGCCTTCGTTATGGTGCATCTAAGATTACCCACCAAAAGGCTTATCATTGGGCTACTAAAGGCTCTGCTGCACTATTAGGGAGAGATGATATTGGTGAGATTGCTGTTGGTAAGCAGGCTGATTTAGCACTCTTTAAGCTTGATGAGATGAGATTCTCTGGCAGCCATGATGCTTTAGCGGCATTGCTGCTTTGTGGTGCACAAAAGGCAGATAGGGTTATGATTGCTGGAAACTGGAAGGTGATTGATGGTCGTATTATTGACCAGGACAGCTCTGAATTGATAAGCCGTCACAGTGATGCAGCCAAACAATTGCGCCAACTATCTAGCCTATAAAATTTTTCTTAAAACAGCCGTTGACTTGCCATATAGAGTTATTTATAATCTAAACTTGAATATTGTTACATAAATCAAGTTAGTTATGAATACAGCAAATCATGGAGGCGCCAGGAAGGGCGCTGGCCGCAAAAAAAACTCAGGTAGATTCAAGGAAGAGACAAAGGTTATTAGGGTTCCTGTTAGCCTCGTTAATACTATCAATCCCGTTATTGAGATCTATAAGTCTCAGGTTAAATCTGATGTCGAAGTTCTTTTGGCTAATGACAATCCAACTGAATTATCGATTCCAATTTTTACCTCTAGGGTTCAGGCAGGTTTTCCTTCTCCAGCCGATGACCACTTGGAGGATACGCTTGATCTGAATACACATTTAATTCACCATAAAGAGGCTACATTCTTTGTAAAGGCTCAGGGCGACTCGATGATAGGCGCAGGTATTCAGCAAGGAGATATTCTGATAGTTGACAAGTCTTTAACTGCTAAAAGTGGAAAGATAGTGATTGCAGTTGTCGATGGTGAGTTTACTGTTAAGCGCCTACATAAATACAAAGGAAATATAACGCTTAAGGCTGAAAACCCTGATTTTAAAGATATTAAGATTGGGGGTGATGATGAGCTTATTATATGGGGCGTTGTGACATCAGTCATCCATCAATATGAATAATAAGACTAAGTTTGCATTAGTCGACTGTAATAACTTCTATGCCTCCTGTGAAAGAGTGTTTGAACCTAAGCTAGAGAGAAAGCCAATAGTTGTTCTTTCTAATAATGATGGCTGCATTATTGCCCGTTCTAATGAAGCCAAAGCACTAGGTATTAAAATGGGAGCGCCTTTTTTTAAAGTGAAAGATTTGGTTGTTAAGAATAATGTTGTGGTTAAATCCTCAAACTACCCTTTGTATGGAGATATGTCTTCTAGAGTCATGAAGATTATTGGAGAGTAT
>CACDVH010000019.1 GCA_902556205.1 uncultured Gammaproteobacteria bacterium
AGAGGCAAAAAATATGCTTGGAAGAACGCCTGGCGCTATTGAAGCTATTAGGCCTATGAAAGATGGAGTAATTGCTGACTTTAAGGTAACTGAGAAGATGCTCCAATTCTTCATGAAAAAAGTTTTAAAGTCTGGTTTCTTTTCTCCAAGTCCAAAAGTGCTTATTTGTGTTCCATGTGGTGCCACTCAAGTTGAAAGGCGAGCCATTAAAGAGAGCGCAGTAGGCGCAGGCGCTAGAGATGTTTATCTCATTGAAGAGCCAATGGCGGCGGCTCTTGGAGCTGGCATGGCCATTGAAGAGGCCTCAGGCGCGATGGTTCTAGATATTGGTGGTGGAACCTCAGAAATAGCAATCCTTTCACTGAATGGAATTGTTTACTCTGACTCACTCAGGGTTGGGGGAGACGTGTTTGATGACACCATTGTTAAATTTGTAAGAAGGGTTCATGGAATTATTATTGGTGAGGCTACTGCCGAGCAGATCAAAGAAGAAGTGGGTAGTGCTTTTGAATCCAAAATTATAAGAAAGAATGAGTTCAGAGGAAGAGCTGTTTCTACCGGACTTCCAGTAAGCTTTGAGGTGAGCAACTCTGAAATACTTGAAGCTTTAAGTGAGCCTCTAGGAATGATTATCAGTGCACTCAGAACAGCGTTAGAGCAAACCCCGCCTGAACTATCATCCGATATTGCTCAAAATGGACTAGTCATTACTGGTGGTGGCGCTCTTTTGGAAGGGCTTGACAAACTAATTCATAATCAGACTAATTTACCTGTGACTATTGCTGACGACCCTCTAACGTGCGTTGCTAGAGGCGGCGGTATAGCTTTAGAGATGATTAATCATCATGATATGGGGTTCTTGGCAGCAGAGTGATTCTTAATAAGTCGAGATCTTAATAATGCGACTTTTAAAACTTTTTGTTCCTATATTTCTCTCAATTATTCTTATTGTTTTAGACGCTCGCTTCTCCTATCTCGATAACTTCAAGCGATTCACGCTAACGCTGCTCAGCCCAATTTATTTAGTGGTTGATTTGCCAAGCCAAGTCATTGACTGGGTTAATGATAAAGGCAGTGAAAATGAGTTACTAGTGAGTCAAAATAATTATCTTGAGGGGCAGCTCATTGAACTCAAGGCAAAACTTCAGACCTATAACAATTTAACACTTGAAAATCAGAAGTTGTCTAATCTACTTGAATCCAGCTACTTACTTCCAGACCACAATGTTAAGCTAGCAAGAATCAAGTCAATCTCTCAGTCAAGATTATCGAAAAAAATTATTATTAACAAAGGGCTAAATGATGGTGTAACTTTATCGGATTTAATCATTGGCTCGGATGGGGTTGTTGGGCAAGTCACAGAAGTAACCCCAATGTATTCTACAGTCAGGCTTCTTTCAGACCCAACCCAACACATGCCCGTAAAGAACTCAAGAAATGGCATTAGAGGAATCACCAAAGGCCTGGCATCTAATGATAGAGGAATGATTTTAAAATATATTCCTCTTAAGTCTGATATCAAACTGGGTGATATCTTTATGACGAGCGGCATTGGAAATTCATATCCCCCAGGCTACTCTGTAGGAAGGGTTAAGTCCATTGATGAGAATCTGGATCCATCCTTCATGACGGTATATCTCGAACCGACACAGAATTTAAATAGACTCGAATTAGTTCTTATTATTGAGGAGAAAAATGATTAACCAATCTCAATTTATACTTCTTCTTAAAATTACACTGCTTGCATTCATTGTTGGCGCTATTGCCTTGCCTAGCTTGATCGAAATGGTTTCACCGTTTTGGCTACTCTTATTCTTTATTTATTGGCTAATCTACTCGGACAGTAATGGAATTTATAGCTCAGCTTTTGTATTAGGAATACTTCTTGATGTTTTTCAAGGAGGCATCCTTGGACAAAATGCTCTTGCATTAGTAATCAGTTCTGCATTTATATTGAGTGTTAAAAAATCTTTTTTTGTATCCAATCTAACGACTCAGCAGGTATATGTATTCATAGCCTCTCTTATTTATCTCATTGTATTTCTAATTACTCATATTTCGGTTCAAGGACTTCAAATTCAATGGCTTGTTCTATTTGTTCCTTTCACTGGAGCAATTCTTTGGCCTGTAGTTCGATTCTTACTGGCAAAACTTAAGCAATAAATATTTTCTTTATGGATAAGATTGGAAACCTTAAGAGAGAAAGAAAAGTATTTAGATCTAGGGTGATTTTTTCTGTAGTCATTATGCTGTCTATGACTTTAATTCTCACCTTTAGACTCTTCAATCTTCAGATAACTCAACATGAATACTACGCTGAAGAGGCTCTCGGGAATCAAATGCAAAATCTTCCAATCACCCCCATAAGGGGAGATATCTTGGATCGTAATGGAAAAATATTAGCGACTAATGAGTTTTCTTACAGGCTCACGATCACCCCAGAAAAAGTGACAAATTTAAATGACACTCTTGTTGAATTAGAGATTAATGAATACATTGATGCTAAAGATATAGAAAGATTTAATAAAAATTTTAACCGCTACAAAAAATTTCATAATATTCCAATCAAATTTAATCTCTCTGAATCCTCAGCCTCATCATTTCTAGTCAATAATCAGATGCCCGGGGTTGAAGTTGAGCCATATTTCCATCGAGTATATCCTTATGGGCAATCAAGTTCACACATAATTGGTTATGTTGCTTCAATGAATAAGGAAGAAAAAAGTAGATATGACAAGAAGAATTATGCGGGCACTACTTTTGTTGGAAAGATTGGCATTGAAAAGCAATATGAAAATTTACTGCATGGTCAATCTGGCATGAAGCAAATTGAGAGAAATGTAGCCGGCAGAGTTGTTGACTCAAAAGTGATTACACCATCAATATCAGGTGAGGATGTCTACTTAAATATAGATATAGACCTTCAATTGAAGGCAGAAGCTTTACTAGGAGAGAGCAGAGGAGTTATTGCTCTGATTGATGTGAATGATGGATCTGTTTTGACACTTGTAAGTACGCCCTCCTTTGATCCTAATTGGTTTGTGAATGGAATTTCGGTTCAACGCTATGACGAACTGAAAAATGATTCAGACTTACCACTCTTTGATAGGAGCACTAAAGGGCTATATCCTCCAGGATCAACTATCAAACCAATGGTGGCTCTTGCTGGGCTAGAAGAAAAAAATATAACCGTTAAGCATTCCACTTTTTGCCCAGGTTTTTATAAACTTACAGACTACTCTCGAAAGTTTAATGACTGGAAGAGAACTGGTCATGGCAGAGTTGATACGATTGAGGCCATAGCGCAGTCTTGTGACGTGTTCTTTTATGATCTAGCCTACAAGATGGGTATAGATGAAATTCATAACAGCCTTTCATACTTTCAGTTTGGACAAAAGACAGGACTTGATCTTCCAGGAGAGTTAGGAGGAATACTGCCCTCAAGAGAATGGAAAAAAATTAATAAGGACGAGCCATGGTATAGAGGTGAGACACTCATTACTGGTATTGGACAGGGATTCATGACTGCAAGCCCAATACAACTTGCTCTAGCTACTGGTGCAATAGCAAATAAAGGCAATCTTTTAACTCCTAGGGTATTAATGCACTCACAATCCAAAGATGGTCAGTCATATAATGAATCGCAGCCTCAATCAAGACGAATTCCTATCAAAAATATAGATAACTGGGAGCTCATCATTCAGGCAATGAAGCAGACAATTTATGGCAAGCTGGGGACAGCAAAACGACTAAACAATAAACTTAGATATACGCTTGCAGGAAAAACTGGAACTGCACAGGTATTTGGGCTAGATCCTGAAGAAGAATACATTGCTGAAAATATTGATGAAAAACTCAGGGATCACGCCCTTTTTACTGCTTTTGCGCCGATAGAGAATCCTCAGGTTGCTATCGCTATTATTGTTGAAAATGCGGGAAGTGGAAGCTCAAAAGCAGCACCATTAGCTAGAACTCTTCTTGACGATTATTTTAATAAATATGGGGTAGATCCCGATAAGATCTAATTGCTTAATTCTTAAGCCTGAGAGGATAAATAACTTTGTCTAAAGTTATCAAAAGTATCAGATTTTATAGCCTTTCTTATTGATCTCATTAGATCCTGATAGTAATATAGATTATGAAATGTATTAAGCCTAGACCCTAAAATTTCATTTGTCTTTTGTAAGTGATGAAGATAAGATCTTGAGTAGTTTTTACAGGTGTTGCAACTGCAATTTGGATCAAGCGGAGCAGTATCTAATTTGTATTTTGCATTGCGTATTTTTACAACGCCCTCTGAGGTGAATAAGTAACCGTTTCTTGCATTCCTAGATGGCATAACACAGTCAAACATGTCAACTCCCATCGCAACACCTTCAACAAGGTCTAAAGGCGTTCCTACGCCCATAAGATAGCGAGGTTTATCAGTAGGCATTTGTTCTGGTAAAAAATCTAATACCTTCATCATTTCTTCTTTGGGCTCCCCAACAGAGAGGCCTCCAATCGCATAACCATCAAAATTCATCTCTTTAAGTGACTCAGCAGACTGAAGCCTTAAATCTTTATGCATTCCGCCTTGAATGATTCCAAAAAGAGCATTTTTATTCTTAAGTCTTTGATGTTCCATAAGAGATCTCTTTGCCCATCTTAAAGACAACTGCATCGACTGATCAACTTCACTTTTTTCTGCAGGATAGGGAGTGCAGTCATCAAATATCATGACAATGTCTGAGCCTAATTTTTTTTGAATTTGCATTGACTCTTCTGGCCCCATAAAAATCGACGAGCCATCTTTTGGTGAACGAAACGAAACGCCCTCTTCATTAATTTTTCTCATCTTTCCAAGACTAAACACCTGAAATCCTCCAGAGTCAGTCAAGATTGGCCCTGACCAATTCATAAACTCATGAAGGTCTCCATGCGCTTCAATAACATCAGTGGAAGGTGTAATTGATAAATGAAAAGTATTGCCGAGGATGATTTCAGCTCCTAACTCCTCAACCTCTTCTGTTGTCATCGCTTTGACAGTGCCATAGGTTCCAACGGGCATAAAGGCAGGCGTATTGACAACTCCTCGATCAAATTTAAGTCTTCCTAGGCGAGCCTTACCATTTGTATTTAAGAGTTCAAATTTCATGTAAAAATTAATAATTAACTTTAAAAAGCTTGGTTTATTTGATCAAGAGTAAATCCTCTTGATTGTAAAAACCTTTTTTGTTTAGCTGTCTCTTTGAAATCTATAGAAGATAAATCTCCAAATTTCCTTTGCCTAATTTCTTTAGCTAGCTGAAACCAATCAAAGACTGATAGATCAAAGGTGTTTACGCCTCTCATTTTTAGCTCTGATGCAATTTTAACTGGGCCCTTTCCTTGGTTAAATCGCATCTGAATAAATTCTTCAGAAAAACGATCATCACTTTGATAATTCTGTTCAACTAGTTTTGAAATCGAGTTATTAACAACATCGAAATCAAAACCCTTTGTTTGAAGTTTTTGGAATAGCTCTAATCTAGAGTGCTCGCGCCTCATTAACATTTTTAATCCAGCAGAATAACATTTACTCTCCTGCGTCAGATTCGTCATGATCGCTACTCATAAGTTTTTCACGAATTTTTTCTTCAAGACCTTGACTCATATCAGAATGCTCTTTTAGGTACTCTCTAGCATTATCCTTACCCTGTCCAATCCTTTCACCATCAACGCTATACCAAGCGCCCGCCTTTTCAACGAAACCCAGCTCAACACCTAAATCAATAATCTCACTCTCTCTAGAGATGCCTTGGTTATATAGAATTTGAAATTCAGCCTTCTTAAATGGAGGTGCAACTTTATTTTTTAAAACCTTGACACGAGTCTCATTACCAAGAATTTCATCACCCTTCTTGATGGCACCAATTCTGCGAATATCTAATCGAACAGATGCATAAAATTTCAGTGCGTTTCCGCCCGTAGTAGTCTCAGGGTTGCCAAACATCACTCCAATTTTCATTCGAAGTTGATTGATAAAAATAACCATCGTGTTGGTTCGTTTGATATTGGATGTAAGCTTTCTCAACGCTTGAGACATGAGTCTTGCCTGTAATCCCATGTGAGACGCACCCATTTCTCCTTCAATTTCGGCTTTTGGAGTTAGCGCTGCAACTGAATCAACCACGACAATATCTACGCTACCAGAGCGAACAAGCATGTCAGTGATCTCTAGGGCTTGCTCACCAGTATCAGGCTGAGAAATTAATAGATCATCTGTATTAACACCGAGTTTTCTTGCATAAGATGGGTCCAAAGCATGCTCAGCATCAATAAATGCAGCCGTTCCTCCCAGTTTTTGCATTTCCGCAATTACATGGAGTGTCATTGTAGTTTTGCCTGAGGACTCAGGCCCATAGATCTCAATTACTCTGCCTTTGGGAAGACCACCAATCCCAAGCGCAATGTCAAGACTTAAGCTTCCTGTAGAGACAGCTTCTATATCAGTTCTAGCTTCTTCTTCACCAAGGAACATAACTGACCCTTTGCCAAACTGCTTTTCAATTTGTCCTAGGGCAACTTTTAGTGCTTGTTTTTTCTGTTCATCCACTCCGCTCTCCCGCGTAAAATAATAATAAATTTATTGACATTTATTATAATGGCTTTCACTCAAAAAGATACAGAATGTATGGCCCTTGCCCTTAAACTTTCTAAGCTGGGTCAGGCAGGTGTGGGTGCTAATCCTATGGTAGGATGCGTCATCTCAAGTGATGGCAAAATTATTGCAAAAGACTACCATCATCAATATGGCCAGGAGCATGCTGAAATCAATGCTCTTAATCAAATTGGGCATAAAGCTGAGAATTGCAAATTATATGTAACACTTGAGCCATGCTCTCATCATGGCAAAACCCCTCCTTGCATCAATGCCATAATTAAGGCGGGCATCAAAAAAGTTTACGTTGCAACGCTCGATCCAAATCCTTTAGTTTCTGGAAGTGGTGTCAAACTGATGAAAGAAAATGGGATTGATGTAGAAATTGGGCTACTTGAAAATAACGCAATTGAAGTAAATCGTGGCTTTTTTAAGAGAATGAAAACAGGATTACCTTTCATTACCTCAAAAATAGCCATGAGCCTTGATGGAAGGATAGCTATGAGGAGCGGTGAAAGTAAGTGGATCACGAGTGCAGCCTCAAGGACAGATGTACAAATACTTCGAAGCCAAAACCAAGCAATCCTAACAGGTTCAGGCACAATATTGAATGACAACCCAATGCTAACTGTTAGAAATAAAAAGTTACAGTCTAAACCCCTTCGCGTTGTTATTGATAGTGGTAACTCTATTACGGACAAATCTCTCAATATTTTTTCATCGGACTCTGAGACTCTAATCCTTAATCCAACTAATTCGAAAATTTTAAAAAATGGAAAGATTGATTTAAAGTCAGCCCTGATAAAACTTGGTGAAATGGGAATCAATAATGTACTATTGGAGTCCGGTAGTGGGCTTAATGGGGCTATGATGGAATCCAGCCTAATTGATGAGTTAATTATATATACTGCTCCAGTTATACTTGGTAGTGATGCTCAAGCCATGATGGAACTCCCTTTTAAAAAAATGTCAGAAAAAATCTCACTTAACATTCTTGAACTAACTCAAGTAGCTAATGATTTAAAAATCAGGGCTAAACCTCTATGAGTGGTCTAACAAATAAAAGAATTGTTCTTGGGGTAAGTGGCTCAATAGCAGCTTATAAAGCTCCTGACATAGTTCGTCGACTTCAAGACTTAGGGGCTGATGTTAGGGTCATAGTTACCGATGGTGGAAGAGAATTTGTAAGCGAAAGATCTCTTCAAACAATTTCTAAAAACAAAGTTCATAACAACCTTTGGGATAGAGAAGCTGAACTTTCGATGGGTCATATTGAAATCGCGAAATGGGCTGATGTAGTTATTATAGCTCCCGCATCAGCAAATACCATTGCAAAGCTTTGTCATGGAAGGGCTGATGATTTACTATCCACTGTCATTTTAGCAACAGAAGCAAAAATTATGATCGCCCCAGCAATGAATCAACAAATGTTTGCAGCTAGTGCAATGAAAGATAATCTCGGACTTCTCAAAGCTAGAGGCATAGATATTATTAATCCAGGGTTTGGTGATCAAGCTTGTGGTGATGTTGGAGAAGGAAGGCTTGCAGAGCCAATAGACATTGCTAGTCAAGCTTCTGAACTTTTCACCTCTAGCTTACTGAGTGGAAAAAAGGTGCTAATTACACTTGGCGGTACTAGAGAGGCAATAGATCCAGTCAGATTTATTTCAAATCACAGTAGCGGCAAAATGGGAATGGCACTAGCTCACGCCTGCATTCAGGCTGGTGCAAAAACAACTCTTATTGTTGGATCAATATCAATTGAATTAGAGAAAAGAGCTGAAATTATTCAAGTGATTAGCGCAGAAGAAATGTATCAGGCGGTGATGAAGCAAATTGACAACCAAGATTTATTTATAAGTTGCGCTGCAGTTGCAGACTTTAGGCCCAAAAAAGTAAGTAAAAATAAAATCAAAAAAGATAACCAATCAATGACAATCGAGCTCATAAGAAATAGAGATATATTGGCGAGTGTTTGTCAACTCAAGAAAAAACCAATTTGTATTGGCTTTGCTGCGGAAACTGAAAATCATATTATAAATGCTAACAACAAGCTGATAAAAAAACAGTGTGAAGCAATTATATTAAATGATATTTCTCAGACAGAAATTGGTCTTAACGCTGATGAAAATGAAGTTCACCTCATTACCAAAAATAGAACTGAAAAAATAGAAAAAAATACTAAACAAATTGTTGCTGAAAAAATTATTGACAAGTTAGTAAATAAGTTTTTCAATCCCTCTTAAATGCTTATAAATCAAGGGTTATTAGACTTACCCACAAAACTGTGGATAACTCTGGTGATATCTTCAAAATTAACCATTAATTCTGCACTAGACTGGTAATTTCTACGGTTTTGGTTAATAATTAATCATATCTATTTTTTAAATAAAAATCAATGACTTATGTTTTTAAAAGATCTGAAATTATTTTGACATTCCTTAATAACTTTTAAATTTCACACTTCGCGGATAACTTTTTAAGTTTTTCCCTTTAATGGAGGGGTTTTCAGAGCAATTCAAGTGTTTTTTTAATTGAAGAATAAAATAATGTCTCGTCTTGAAATATTAAAGAATTTAGGTAATTAATTTTGTTTTATAAATTGGTATTATATGAATATTGAAAATACTATTGGAAGGCTAATTTAGAGCTTTTTTTACTTTTTTGTTTCAGTTTTAGTAATTAATTTTATACATCCCATATCCTAATTTCTCTTCAATTGAATCCAGTAAACTACGATCTAAAGAAACATCAAATTCTTTTGATAATGGAATTCTTCCAGACGAACTTCCTGACTCATATTCAATTACTACTGGACATTTTCCTTTAAATTCCTTGAGCATATTACATAGCTCTAAATAGTCATTTTTATTTTTTTGTGATAGATTAATTTTTATGAATTTTGCATATTTCAATTGAACTCTATCTACTGGTTCAATCTTATCAACGACAACTTGCCATTGCTCCCTGAAATCTTTATTCACTTTTCCTGAAATTACAACGACCTCATCTAACAAAATATATTCACTGACTTGAGCTAGTTTCTGAGAAAAAACGGCCGCATTTATTTTTCTCTTACCATCCTCAATTGTCAAACTTGCCATTTGACCTTTCCTTGTATTTCTAAATACAATATCTGATATTAATGCAAGTATTCTTACCTCTCGATTATTTCTAAAGATGATATCTTTTGGAAGTGTGCAGACTATTGACTTTAAGTGGGACTTATACCAGTCAGTGGGATGGCGATCTAAGTAATACCCCATGACTTTTTTTTCATGCATCATGATATTTTTAAATGATAGGAAAGCTCCTCTTAAATATTTTTTTTCATACTCTATATGGCTATCAATATCTGAAAATAGACTACTTTGCCCCTTCAACATATCGCTTTGCCTTTGCTCTGCTTGTTTCACTGCATTTGGATAAGTCGAAATCAAAGTTGCTCTCTTAATTCCAAATATATCAAAGGCGCCTGCATAAATTAAAGCCTCAATTGCTCTTCTATTTAAAAATTTTTTCTCTATACGGAAACAAAAATCAAAGATATCTAAATACTCTCCAGATTCAACTCGCTCTCTTACAATTTCATTCACTAAAGCTTCACCCACTCCTTTAATTGCTCCTAGACCATAAATGATTGTGGTGTTATCAGTGATGGTGAATTCAAATTCTGATTGATTGATTGCGGGTGCAATGACCTTAATTCCTTTTTTCTTTGATTCACCAACTGTAAAAGCTACTCGATCGGTATCGTCCATCACTCCAGATAACACAGCTGCCATGAATGGCGCAGGGTAATGCGCTTTCAACCATGCCGTTTGATATGAAATGTATGCATAAGCAACTGAATGAGATTTATTAAAGCCATATCCTGAAAACTTATCGATAAGATCAAATATTTCATTTGCTTTTTCCTCATCAATATTTTTTTTTGCAGCCCCATTAACAAAAACTTCACGCTGCTGAGCCATCTCCTCGACCTTCTTTTTACCCATAGCACGGCGAAGTATATCTGCGCCACCCAAAGAATAGCCAGCCATGATTTGAGCAGATTTCATTACTTGCTCTTGATAAAGAAAGACACCATTCGTTGGCTTTAAAATCTCTTCAAGCATTTGGTGGGGATATCTAACCTTTGCACCATGCTTAACCTGGATATAATCATCCACCATCCCAGCATCAAGGGGTCCTGGCCGATATAAGGCCAGCATTGCAACAATATCCTCAAAGCAGTCTGCCTTGAGCTTTTTTAAATATCCCCGCATTCCCTCTGATTCAAGCTGAAATACACCAGTTGTGTCACAATCTTGGAGAAGTTTAAAGACCTTTGGATCATCAAGCTTTAGACTATCAATATCAATTAACTCCTTGCTGAGGCCTTTCTTAGAGATAATCTTTATAGCTTTATCCATCACTGTTAAATTTGATAACCCTAAAAAGTCAAATTTAACCAATCCAACCGCTTCAACATCATCTTTATCAAACTGTGATACGATGACATCTGACTCTTCTTCACCTTTATATATGGGGCAAAAATCACTAATCTTGCTTGGCGCAATTACTACGCCTCCAGCATGCGTTCCGACATTTCTGATAATTCCCTCTAGATCTTGAGATAAATCAATCAAGGTTGATACACTCTCTTCAGTATCATATCTCGATTTAAGTTCTTCTGAATCCTCAAGTGCCTTATCCAAAGTCATTTTTAATTCATTTGGAATCATCTTTGAAATTTGGTCACTAAAACCATAGGGATGACCTAAGACTCGACCTACATCTCTTACTACTCCTTTTGCAGCCATTGTGCCATAGGTAATTATTTGAGAGACTTTTTCAGAGCCGTACTTTTGAGCAACATATGCTATGACTTCGTCACGCCTATCCGTACAGAAATCAATATCGAAGTCAGGCATTGATATACGCTCGGGGTTCAAAAATCGCTCGAATAAAAGATCGTGTTCAATAGGGTCAACATTGGTAATTGATAGTGCCCAGGCAACTAAAGAGCCCGCGCCAGAACCTCTTCCAGGACCAACCGGTATACCATTCTCCTTAGCCCATCTTATAAAGTCAGAGACAATTAAAAAATAGCCTGGAAAATCCATTTCTAATATGACAGAAAGCTCAAAGCTTAGCCTTTCATCATAAGTTTTTCGATCTACTTTAAGACCTTCTAATCTAATTTCTAAACCTTTTTTTGATTCTTCACTAAAAAATTCAGCAACACTCATACCTTCTGGAGTAGGAAAAACTGGAAGATAATTTTTTTGGAAGAGCTCAAAATGAAGGTTACATCGCTTAGCAATTTCAATAGTATTTTCTATAATTTGTGGATAATCCTCAAACAACAAGGACATCTCATTCGGGCTCTTTAGAAATTGGGCATTACTAAAATTCTTGACCCTTCTTGCATCATCTAACAAACCCCCTTCAGCAATGCAAATTCTAGCCTCATGGGCCTCATAGTCACTTTTATGCAGAAACTGGACATCGTTTGTAGCTACAATAGGAACTTGTAACTCAACACCGAGATCAATCATATGATTGAGCAAACTTTCATCTAAATTTCTTCCAGTTCTCTGAACTGCAATGTAATATCTATCATCGAAGGTATTCGTCCACTCAAGTATTTTATTTTTTGCAAGTTCAAACTCATTGTTTAACAACAATTTAGAAATATCTGAGGATATAGGCGATGCTATCATCAATAAACCTTTATTATGAGCTCGTAACTGTCCCTCAGAAACGCAAACGGTAAAGCCTTCGTTTTCATTCAGATAAGCTTTAGAAATGAGTTCTGAAAGGTTTAAATATCCTTCATGATTTTGACAAAGTAGAATTGCATCATAGATTCCAGCATCATTGTTAACGGAAATTTTCGCCCCAATGATTGGTTTTATGCCTGAGTTAATTGCTTTTTGATAGAACTTAATCGCAGAAAAAAGGCTCATGTCATCCGTCAACGCAACACTTTTCATGCCTGCTTCTTTAACTGAGTCAATTAAGTCAGGTACTCGAACAAGGCTATTCTTTACAGAATATTCACTTTGACATTGAAGATGAACAAAATCCACAGAATTAATATTATATTAAGATGAATAAAACTTTATTTTACAAAGAATTTTATAATTGACTTTTAGCTTTTATAAAATTATTTTTTGAAAAACTAAAAACAATTAAAAAATTATATATTTTGAGCAGCCCTAATTAGAGCTTGAGCTTTATCCATGGTTTCTTGCCATTCCATCTCAGGAACTGAATCATGAACAATGCCTGCTCCAGCTTGCACATATAGAACATCATTTTTGACAATAGCAGTTCTAATAGCAATAGCTAAATCCATCCCTCCGTGCCATGATAGATTGCCTATTGCTCCAGAATATATATTCCTCTTTAGAGTTTCCACTTCATCTATTATTTCCATTGCCCTAAACTTTGGTGCTCCACTCAAAGTTCCTGCAGGAAAAGTAGCTCTCAACACATCAATCGAACTCATACCATCTTTTAATTCACACTCTACATTGGAAACAATATGCATCACATGAGAATAACGCTCAATAAACATTTTATCTGTAAGATTTACAGTTCCAGTTTTTGCAATCCTTCCCAAATCATTTCTTCCAAGATCGATTAACATAAGATGTTCAGCAATTTCTTTTTCATCAGACAAAAGATCTTTTTCATTATCTTTGTCTTCCTCTTCGGTTTTACCTCTTGAGCGAGTACCCGCAATTGGCCTTATTGTTGCAACATTATTATTATCAACTCGAGTAAGAATTTCTGGCGAAGAGCCCACTATAGCAAAATCATCGAGATTCAAATAGTACATATATGGCGATGGGTTCAGTATTCTTAACTGTCGATAAAGTTCAACTGGATTTGACTTAAACTTACAGCTTAACCTCTGAGAGGGTACAACTTGCATGACGTCACCAGCAGTAATATATTTCTGAACTTTTTCTACTGCATGAACAAAATTATTCTTACCAAAACTCGAAATGAAATCCTGAGATTTAATTTTTTCAGATTGTGTAGAATCATGTTCAAATGATTTTTTAATATTGCTTTCAATCAAATCTAACTTTGCAATTCCATCATCAAAAGATCCATCTTCTGGACTTACATGAGTAATGATATGCACTTTGCTTGTTAAATTATCAACAACTAACAAGTCATTAGAGACCATTAGAAGAATATCTGGAACATTTAGCTCATCTTTCTTTTCGATATTCTTTAATTTTGGCTCAATATATCGAATGATTTCATATCCGAAGTAACCCACTAGGCCGCCATTGAAATCTGGAAGATTATCTAACTGAGGAACTTTAAATTGCTCCTGAAAATCTTCTATCCAGGCAAGTGGATCTTGAACGTCAAACTTCTCTTGTAGATGACCATTTTTTTCAACAAAAATCTCATATTCATTGACTTTAATAATAGTCTCAGCGGCGAGACCAATAAATGAATAACGACCCCATTTTTCACCGCCTTGCACCGATTCTAAGAAATAGGTGAAAGGAGTGTTTGCGAGTTTGAGATATAAGGCTAAGGGTGTATCAGTATCAACAACTACTTCCCGTGAGAGAGGTATGTGATTATAGCCCTCCTCTACGAGGGTATTAAACTGAGAAAACTGCATGTAATTATTTTATCATTACCGAGTTAATGAAAACTTTAGAATATTCTCAATTACCCAATGACTTAATTAAATATTACTGTACTTAAAATAAAAAGGGTTTCATCATTAAATGAAACCCTTTTGTAGATTTTAAAACAGACTATTCTTCAGCTTCAGCTTCAACTTCACTTAACTGATCTGAAAGCTCTTGCTCTGCCTCACTGGTTTGCATGAAAGCATCTATGCGTTTATTTCTTTTTTCTTGATGATGCTTAAAACCAGTTCCTGCAGGAATCAGCCTTCCTACTATCACATTCTCTTTAAGTCCTCTAAGGTCATCTACTCTTCCTGTAATCGATGCCTCAGTTAGGACTCTTGTTGTTTCCTGGAAAGAGGCAGCAGATATAAATGATTCCGTTGAGAGTGATGCCTTTGTAATACCCATTAATAACCTTTGGAAGCTGATTTCTTTCTTGTTTTGGGCTTTTAATTGTTTATTTTTCTCAACAACATGGGCATACTCAGCAGTTTCACCATTTACGTAAGTCGAATCACCATTATCTTCAATCTCAACTTTTCTTAGCATTTGTTTGATAACAACTTCAATATGCTTATCAGAGATCTTAACTCCCTGAAGTCGATAGACATTCTGAACTTCTTTTACGATGTAGTTTGCTAAAGCTTCGACACCTAAAAGTCTTAGAATATCATGAGGATTTGATGGTCCATCAGAAATGACATCACCCTTTTCAACAGTTTCACCATCAAATACATTGATTGCTCTCCAATGATGAATCATCATTTCAGTGACATCACCCTCTTCACTGGTAATGAGCATGCGTACTTTAGATTTTGTAGGATTTCCAAAACTAACAGCACCAGCACTTTCAGCAAGAATAGCGTGATCTTTGGCCTTACGAGCCTCAAATAAATCAGCAACTCTTGGCAATCCACCAGTAATATCACTAGTTTTAGAGACCGCTTTAGGAATCTTAGCTAGAATTTCTCCAGCATTAATTAGCTGCCCATCCTCTAGGTTGATCTTAACTCCTGAGGGCAGATAATGAGTAGATAAAACTGACTCCTTCTTCTTCTTGTCAAGAAGTTTAATCATTGGCTTCATGTCTTTTGCTGCAGAAGTTCTTTCAGCCTCTTCAATAATCTCATAAAAACTTAAACCAGTTAAAGGATCAGCATTTTTAACGACTGTTAGGCCTTCATCAAAATCAATGAATGATACTCTTCCAGAGTTTTCAGCAATAATCGGATGTGTATGTGGGTCCCAGTCAGCTATCTTATCTTTAGCCTTTACTTTTCCACCATCTTTAAAGTGAACCACTGCACCATATGGCAACTTATAGCGCTCCATAACTTGGCCTAAATCATTCCTTATAGAGGCCTCTGAAGATCTTGAAATAACAACCAAATCTCCATTTGCATTAGTAATAGATTTCATATTTTCATAGTGCACTATACCATCTGTATTAATATTAATACTGTTGACTGCAGTAGAAGAGCTCGCTGCACCACCAATATGGAATGTACGCATTGTAAGCTGGGTTCCAGGCTCACCAATGGATTGTGCAGCTATAACGCCAACAGCTTCACCAACGCCAATTTTGTGACCCCTTGCCATATCATTACCATAACATGATGCACATACACCATATGGAGTTTCGCAAGTTATCGCAGACCTTACTTTTATGAACTCAATTCCAAGTTCATTAATACGATCAGAATCTGACAAAGTAATCAAATGATCTTTTTCTAAGAAAACTTCTTTACTATTTGGCATAAGCACATCTTCAGAAATAATTCTTCCAAGTACAGCAGAGCCAAGTGTTTGAACAACATTACCACCATCAATGACGGCTTTCATCACAAGTCCATTTTCAGTACCGCAGTCTTCTTCAGTAACAACGAGATCTTGACCTACATCAACTAGGCGTCTTGTTAGATATCCTGAGTTAGCAGTTTTAAGAGCAGTATCCGCTAGTCCCTTTCGTGCTCCATGAGTTGAAATAAAGTATTGCATATTATTGAGGCCTTCACGGAAGTTACTAGTGATTGGAGTTTCAATAATAGATCCATCAGGTTTAGCCATTAATCCCCTCATACCAGCTAGCTGTCTAATCTGAGCTGGAGAACCCCTAGCACCAGAGTCAGCCATCATGTAGATTGAATTAAAAGAAGGTTTCTTTTCAGTGTTACCCTTAGCATCAGTAATCTCATCATAGCCCACTTTATCCATCATCGCTTTAGCAACTTCCTCAGATGTTCTAGACCAAATATCAATCACCTTATTGTAGCGCTCGCCATTGGTCACAACACCAGAAGCAAATTGCTGTTGCACATCTTTAATTTGAGAATTAGCCTTGTCAATCATTTCAGATTTTTCACTTGGAATAATCATGTCATTTGAGCAAAAAGAAATTCCAGACTTTGTTGAGAATTCAAAGCCCATGTACATCATTTGGTCTGCAAAGATGACAGTTTCTTTAAGTTCTTGAGTTCTATAACAAACATGAATCAAGTTCGACACAACTTTCTTTGAGAGTGCTTCATTAATCAAGTCAAAAGACAAGCCCTTAGGCAGAATTCTTGAAAAAATTGCTCTACCGATTGTAGTATCAACAATTCGAGTAGAGCTTGGCTCAAATCCAGAATCCGATTTAACGTAATCCTGAACTCTTAGCTTAATTTTTGCATGAAGAGTGACTAATTTAGAATCATATGCCGCAAGAGCTTCATTGGTATTTGCAAAAATCATACCTTCACCCTTTTGATTAACCATCTCTCTAGTCATGTAGTAGAGACCCAAAATCACATCTTGAGAAGGAATAATGATTGGATCACCACTAGCCAAGTGAAGAATATTATTAGAGGCCAGCATCAGCGTTCTTGCTTCCAACTGTGCCTCCTCCGATAGTGGCACATGAACTGCCATTTGATCACCATCAAAGTCCGCATTAAATGCTGTACATACAAGAGGATGAAGCTGAATAGCCTTACCTTCAATTAGTAAAGGTTCAAATGCCTGAATACCAAGTCTATGAAGCGTTGGGGCTCGGTTTAAAAGAACCGGATGTTGGTGAACAACTCTCTCAAGAATGTCCCAAACTTCTGGAATCTCACTTTCTACCATCTTTTTAGCAGCTTTAATTGTTGAGGCTAGGCCATTAGCTTGGAGCCTGTTATAAATGAAGGGCTTGAATAACTCTAAAGCCATTTTCTTAGGCAAACCACACTGATGAAGCTTCAAGTATGGCCCACAAACGATTACTGAACGCCCTGAATAGTCAACTCTCTTACCTAATAAGTTTTGACGGAACCTACCTTGCTTTCCTTTAATCATGTCTGCAATTGACTTCAATGGACGCCTATTGTTTCCCATAACAGCACGGCCACGACGACCATTATCTATAAGAGAATCAACTGCCTCCTGGAGCATACGCTTTTCATTTCGAACAATAATTTCGGGCGCATCAAGTTCTAGAAGTCTTCCAAGGCGATTATTTCTATTGATGACCCTACGATATAAGTCATTCAAGTCAGAAGTTGCAAAACGACCTCCATCAAGAGGAACTAATGGTCTTAAATCAGGTGGCAAAATTGGCAAAACATTCAAAACCATCCACTCTGGCTTATTACCAGATTTTATTAAAGAATCAACCAACTTAAGTCTCTTGTTAATTTTCTTTAATTTGGTTTGTGACTTTGTGTTTAGAGCATCTTCTCTTAGATTGGCGGCTTCTTTCTCAAGTTGCATTTCTGAAAGAACATCTTGCATTGCTTCAGCACCCATTTTTGCAACAAATTCGTCATCGCCATACTCATCTAGAGCGTCATAATACATCTCTTCAGTTAAGAGCTGTTTTTTAATCAGAGGAGTATTTCCAGGGTCTGTCACCAAAAAAGCTTCAAAATATAAAACTCTCTCAATATCCTTCAATGTCATATCCATTAAAAGCCCTAATCTTGAAGGTAATGACTTTAGGTACCAGATATGAGCAACTGGTGCAGCTAGTTCAATATGCCCCATCCTCTCTCTTCTGACCTTTGATAAAGTCACTTCAACACCACATTTTTCACAAACTACATTTCTAAACTTCATTCGCTTGTATTTACCGCACAAGCACTCAAAGTCTTTCATTGGGCCAAAAATTTTGGCACAAAACAGGCCTTCTCTTTCTGGCTTAAATGTTCTGTAGTTAATAGTTTCAGGCTTTTTAACTTCGCCAAAAGACCATGAACGAATCTTTTCAGGAGAAGCTAGACCAACTCTAATGGCATCAAAATCTTGTTCTTTATTTTGCTGTTTTAAAATTTGTAATAAATCTTTCAAAGGATTCTCCTAATTTAATTTTGTTCAAGTTCAGTATCAATACCTAAAGAACGTATTTCTTTAACTAATACATTAAACGACTCAGGCATTACAGACTCAGTACGATTCTCACCATCAACAATGTTCTTATACATCTTTGCCCTACCACTTACATCATCGGACTTGACTGTTAACATCTCTCTAAGAGTATAAGCGGCACCATAAGCCTCAAGAGCCCATACTTCCATCTCACCAAATCTCTGGCCCCCAAATTGAGCTTTACCACTCAGTGGTTGTTGAGTTACAAGAGAGTATGGTCCAGTTGAACGCGCATGCATCTTATCGTCAACTAAATGATTAAGTTTTAACATATGCATATAGCCAACAGTGACATCTCGGTCAAAAGCATCACCTGTTCTTCCATCAAATAGCTGTACTTGGCCACTTTCTGGCAAGTCAGCCATTTTTAGAAGAGATTTAATATCTTCCTCTTTTATACCATCGAATACTGGAGTTGCCATAGGAACGCCAGAACGTAAATTATTAGCCAACTCTATAATTTCATCGTCAGTAAATGATTTTAAGTCTTCTGCTTTTCCATGACTGTTGTAGATTGAATCTAGCATTGATCTAATCTGCTTAATTGTATCTTTACGTTGCTCATCAATGAGATTTCCAATCTTATGCCCAAGGCCTTTTGCGGCCCATCCTAGATGAACTTCAAGGACTTGACCAACATTCATTCGTGATGGAACACCTAAAGGGTTTAAAACAACATCAACTGGGGTTCCGTCAGCAAGGTGAGGCATATCTTCAACTGGAGACACTCGCGAAATCACGCCTTTATTTCCGTGCCTACCAGCCATTTTATCTCCAACCTGAAGAGTCTTTCGTGTTGCCACATAAACTTTAACCATTTTTTGAACACCAGGTGGCAATTCAGCACCTTCTTTAATTTTAGCGCTCTCTTGTTCAAAAAAGACTTCAAACTCTTCCTGCTTTGCTTTAGATTGTTTTATTAATGCTGCTACTTCCTTATTTACTGAGGCATCCTTCACTTTAATCTTAGCAATATCACTATTCTCCAGAGACTTCAAATCTTTGGCAGCAAGTTTGTCGCCACTCTTGATATCTCCAACGTTGCTTGTAGATACATTTCCAGAGAGCTTCAGTCGAATTCTTCTAAAAATGTCTCCATCAATAATACCAAACTCATCATCAATGTCTTTTTTGATATTTTCTAGTCGCTCTTCATCAATCATAAGTGCTCTAGTATCTTTAGCCACTCGGTCTTTTGTAAAGATTTGAACATCGATTACAACACCTGACTTAGACGCACCCATTCTCAATGAGGTATCTTTTACATTATTAGCTTTTTCTCCAAAAATAGCGCGCAATAATTTCTCTTCAGGTGAAAGAACCGTTTCACTTTTTGGTGTCACTTTACCAACCAAGATATCTCCACCCTTAACTCTTGCACCAACATATACGATGCCAACATCGTCAAGCTTAGATAAAGCTGATTCACTTACATTTGGAATATCTGCAGTTACTTCCTCTGCGCCCAGCTTTGTATCTCTAGCATAAGCTGTAAGCTCTTCAATATGAATCGAAGTGTAGCGATCTTCCTGAACCACTTTTTCTGAAATGAGAATAGAATCTTCAAAGTTATAACCATTCCAAGGCATGAATGCGATCATCATGTTTTGTCCAAGGGCTAGCTCACCTAAGTCAGTTGAAGGTCCATCTGCCAAAACATCGCCAGCAGCAACCTTATCCCCAGGCTGAACTAGAGGCTTCTGGTTTATACAAGTATTCTGATTTGAGCGTGAGTATTTGATTAAGCTGTAAATATCAACACCCAGCTCTCCAGCTTTAGTTTGTTTAGCGTCAACTCTAATAACGATTCTTGATGCGTCAACGGTCTCAACCACGCCGTCATGGTCTGCAACAACGCAAACTCTAGAATCCGTAGCAACAACTCTTTCAATACCAGTTCCAACGAGCGGTTTTTCTGCACGTAAAACTGGAACTGCTTGACGCTGCATATTTGAACCCATTAAGGCACGGTTAGCGTCATCATGCTCAAGGAATGGAATCAGAGAGGCAGCAACAGAAGAGATCTGTTTAGAGTCAATGTCAATTAATGTGACTTCAGACTTGTCAACTAATACAAATTCATTTTTATGTCTCCCTGAAACAAGGTCATCTTGCAAGAAACCTTTAGAGTCTACCTTAGAGTTAGCTTGTGCAATCGTGTGATCAATCTCATCAATCGCTGAAACATAAACTACCTCTTGAGTCACCTTACCATTTTTTACAACTTGATAAGGAGTCTCTAAAAATCCATAGGAATTAGTTTTAGCATAAACAGCTAAAGTATTAATCAATCCAATATTAGGTCCCTCAGGAGTCTCAATTGGACACAATCTGCCATAGTGCGAAGGGTGGACATCTCTCACCTCAAAGCCTGCTCTCTCTCTGGTCAGGCCGCCAGGCCCAAGCGCAGAGATTCTTCTCTTATGGGTTACACCAGATAATGGATTTACCTGATCCATAAACTGAGACAATTGAGATGAACCAAAAAATTCTCTAACTGCAGCAGAAACGGGCTTTGAATTAATTAAATCCTGTGGTGTTAACTCATCAGTTTCAGCAAGGTTTAAGCCCTCTTTAACTGCCTTCTCTACTCGTATTAGGCCAATTCTGAATTGATTTTCAATCATCTCACCAATTGCTCTAACTCGTCTATTAGCCAAGGTATCGACGTCATCAACAACATCGTGACCATTTTTAATATCAATTAATTTTTTGATGACATTAATAATGTCATCATGAGTTAATACATGCTCTCCTGTCTCGCTCTCAATTCCTAGGCGCCTATTGAGTTTCATACGACCTACTTTAGAGAGATCATATCGGTCATTATTGAAGAATAGGTTAGAGAAAAGCGAATTCACAGCATCCTCAGTAGCTGGCTCACCTGGTCTCATGACATGATAAATAGACATGCGCGCTTCAATCTCAGTTTGCAACTCATCAAGACGTAAGGTATCTGAAATATACGCACCATTTTCAGCATCATTGATATAAATGATATTAATTTTTTTAGTTTTAGTCGCTGTTAGTACTTCGAGAGATTCTTCAGATATCAAAGTATTTGCTTCGAGTAATATTTCGCCTGTATCTGTATCAATAATATCTGACGAAATCACTTTACCAATAAGGTACTCAAGAGGAGCATTAATCGAATCTACTTTAGCAGCTTGGAGCTGTTTAATGTGCTTTGCTGTAATTCTTCGACCCTGTTCTACAATCAGATCTTTACCAATTTTTATATCAAATTCGGCTATGATTCCTCTTAGGAGTTCTGGTTTAATAACCAAATCACATGACTTAGCCTTGAACTTAACAGCTACATGATCAAAGAAAGTATCAATAATTTCATTTGAAGATTGGCCCATTGCGCGAAGAAGAGTGGTTACCGGGAGCTTTCTTCTTCTGTCTATTCGAACAAACAAGTGTTCATGATGGTCAAACTCAAAATCGAGCCATGAACCGCGATAAGGTATGACACGTGAAGAGAATAATATTTTTCCAGATGAGTGAGTCTTACCTTTATCATGCTCAAAAATAACACCTGGAGAACGATGAAGCTGAGAAACAACAACACGCTCTGTTCCATTAATTACGAAAGTTCCAGTATCAGTCATAAGAGGAAGCTGTCCTAAGTAGACACTTTCTTCAATGACTTGTTTTACGCGACGCTTTTTCTTTAGATTAGATCCGTTTTTATCAAACAGAACCAAATTAAGCTTAACTTGCAAAGTTGCAGCGAAAGTGACTCCTCTCAATTTACATTCTTTTACGTTGTATTTTGGCTCTTGAAGTTCATAATCCAAATATTCAATCTCTGCATAACCATTCAGGGCTGTAATTGGAAATACAGATTGGAAAACTGAGTGAAGACCTATGTTCTCTTTTTCAGCTGCTCCAGCCTGAATAAAGGTATTGAATGAATTAATTTGGATGGATAATAAATCTGGTTCTTTAAGAACAGACTCTCTCGTTCCAAAATTATTTCTGATACGTTTTTTTTCTGTAAATGAATAAGTCATGAATGCCCCGTATTAATCAATAAATTATTTTCAAAAATTACTTTTGAATAAAAACACCAAAATCCCCTTTTGGGGATTTTGGTTAATAGCATCGAACAAATTACTTAAGTTCTACGCTAGCGCCAGCTTCTTCAAGCTGCTTTTGCATATCATCAGCTTCAGCTTTTGAAACACCTTCTTTGACTGCTGCTGGAGCACTTTCAACTAGATCTTTTGCTTCCTTAAGACCCAATCCAGTAATTCCACGAACAGCTTTAATTACTGCAACTTTCTTGTCACCAAAGCTTGTGATCATTACATCAAATTCAGTCTTTTCTTCAGCTGCCGCACCAGCTTCTGCTGCTACAGCTACTGGAGCTGCTGCAACTGCTGCTGCTGAAACTCCAAACTTCTCTTCCATTGCTGAGACTAGCTCAACAACATCCATTACAGACATATCTGCAATTGCATTTAAAATATCTTCGTTACTTAATTTCGCCATGATATTTACTCCTCTATATTATTATTGTTTTTGATCACGAACAGCAGCCACAACTCGAGTTAACTTCGTAGGAACTTCATTCAAAGTTCTAACCAGTTTTTCAGTCGGTGCAAGCATCAACGCCATCAACATACTGATTGCTTGATCTTTAGTCGGAAGACTCGCGATTCTTTTAAGTTGATCTGCATCAACAAATTCACCCGATACTCCCAAACCTTTAACAACTAAATCTTTATTATCTTTAATAAAGTCGCGAAAAACTCGTGCAACAGCTCCCGGATCTTCTTGAGAAAAACCCAAGATAACCGGACCACTCAAGACTGGTGTAATGCATTCACACCCTGTCTCTGCAAGAGCTCTCTTTGCTAATGTATTTTTCACAACACGCAAAGAAACATCTGCCTCATTAGCAGAATTTCGCAAGTTAGTCATTTGTTCAACATTCAATCCGCGATACTCAGCAGCACCTACAGATATAGCGCTCATAGCGACCGCATTAACCTGTTCGACAACTGCTTTTTTTGCTTCAAAATTAAGAGCCATAAGTCTCTCCTGAACAGTTAAAAAAGAAAGCTATAAAATTACAACTTTCGCCACAAGGTATTTTCATACCCTCTACATAGGCAAATTGAAGAATCAATTTATTAAGCAATTCACTGCAAGCAGTTCATCGCACCTATGGTCTTTGAGGCATGACAAGTCACCTTGTCGCCCAAAGAATTCATCACTGATAAATAAAACTTATCAGTAGTTTAAACTTTTAAATATCTACACTTGCGCCATCAACACTTAGACCTGGACCCATTGTCGATGAAACACTAATTTTTTTAAAATAAACACCTTTAGCAGAACTAGGTTTTGCCTTTTTTAACGCTTCAATTAAAGCAGCAACATTCTCTTCTAGCGCTTTCACATCGAAAGATGCCTTACCAATTCCTGCATGAACAATTCCAGATTTATCTGCACGATAACGAACCTGTCCAGCCTTTGCATTCTTAACTGCAGTTGCAACATCTGGAGTTACTGTTCCAACTTTTGGGTTTGGCATTAATCCGCGAGGACCTAAAACTTGTCCTAGTCTTCCAACAACACCCATAGCGTCTGGAGAGGCTATCACAACATCATAGTTCAAGTCACCATCCTGCATAGATTTCATCAAGTCATCCATACCCACAACGTCGGCACCAGCATCAGAAGCTTTTTGAACGTTGTCACCCTGAGTGAAAACCGCAACGCGAACTACTTTTCCAGTTCCATTTGGAAGAACTACAGCACCGCGGACAGTTTGATCAGACTTCTTTGTATCAATTCCAAGATTAATACTAACATCCACTGACTCATCGAATTTTGCAGTCGCACATTCTTTAACCAACGCTAAAGCATCCGAAATTTTATACTTAGAACCCTCTTTAATTTTTGATAAATTTTCTTTTTGATTTTTCGATAAACTAGCCATCATTAACCCTCCACCACAAGGCCCATTGAGCGGGCAGTTCCAGCTACAATCTGAACAGCAGCATCTAAATCATTTGCGTTTAAATCTTTCATTTTGATGTTAGCAACTTCCTCTAATTGAGCACGAGTTACCGTTCCAACCTTATTAATATGAGGCTCACCACTTCCTTTCTCAATACCTGTCACTTTTCTAAGTAAGACAGCTGCCGGGGGTGTTTTTGTTACAAACGTAAAGCTTCTATCGTTGTAAACAGTAATAATTACTGGAACTGGCATACCTTTATCAAGCTCTTGAGTTTGAGCATTGAATGCCTTACAAAAATCCATGATATTAACACCGTGCTGACCTAAAGCAGGACCCACTGGTGGCGATGGGTTTGCTTCTGCTGCAGGAACCTGCAACTTAATATATGACTCAATTTTTTTTGCCATTTTTATCTCCTATGGGTACAAACGCCGCAAAGCTCCCCGTTTACAAAATAAGCCTAAAGGCCTTGTTATGTTTTCTCTACTTGAGAAAACTCTAATTCCACTGCAGTAGTTCTTCCAAAAATTAAAACCTCTACTGTCAATAAACTTTTTTCATAATTCACGTTTTCAACAACTCCATTAAACTCATTAAAAGGACCATCAATGACAAGCACCTCTTCACCTGGCTGGAATGCAACCTTAGGCTTAGGCTTGTCTGCCCCTTCCTGAACACGAGCAAAAATTCTATCAACCTCTCTCTGAGTTATTGGCGAAGGTTTACCTGAAGAACCACCTATAAACCCAATAACATTGTTAGTGTTCTTGACTAACAACCAGGTCGGCTCAGTAAGCTCCATCTTGACCAACATATAACCAGGGAAAAACTTACGCTCAGTCTCTTTTTTCTTTCCGCCCTTGAGCTCAACTACCTGCTCAGTAGGGATCAAAATTTCACCTACCAAATCCTCCAGTCCTTCTCTAGCCACAGCTTCTTCAATAGCTAACTTCACTTTAGCCTCATAGCCGCTTCTAGCGTGGATTACAAACCAATTTTTAGACATTAATATCCCTTACTCAAAATTGTTAAATTGCAGAAATTGACTGAACACCCCAAGTGAAGAATGCATCCACAATCCAAAGAAAAATTGCCACTATAACGACCGCAATCATGATGATTCCAGTTGTTTTAAAGGTTTCTTGTCTGGTTGGCCAAACGACTTTCCTAAGCTCAATGCGTGTTTCTTTTAAGAAGTGCTGAAACCTATCACCCTGGCTAGATTTAATAAAAACACCTCCAGCAACAACAAACCAAACTAGGGTTACTAAAACCTTTGTCAATGAATTGAAGTTGAGTGGATTAATGTAATATAAAGCTAGCGCAGCAACAACAATAACAACTGCCAGGATAGTCTTCCATTGATCAGAACTGCTCTTTAAATTGTCTATTTGTTTAGCCACATGTATCCTTTAATTTGGCAGGCAAGGAGGGACTCGAACCCCCAACCAATGGTTTTGGAGACCACTACTCTACCAATTGAGCCACTTGCCTATATATCAAATTCCAAAAAGTGA
>CACDVH010000020.1 GCA_902556205.1 uncultured Gammaproteobacteria bacterium
ATATTCAAGAAAAAATAAATTCTAATGATCGCGTTATCGCCTCTTCGCCCTATGTGGAGGACTTTGCTCTAATGACCTCAAAAAATGCCTCACAAGGGGTAAGTGTTAGAGGTATTATTATTGATCAGGAATCTTCTACTTCTGCCCTACTAGACGATATCAAATATGGCTCACTAAGCCTAGAGGAGAACCAATCCTCTGCAATAATTGGGGTGGGCCTAGCCACATTAATGGGGACTGGAGTGGGTGATCAGATCACTCTCATTGCTCCAGCTAGAAATGCACTCGGAATTCTAGTGCCGCAATCTCAAAACTTTGTCGTCAGCGGTATTTTTAATGCTGGACTAAATGACTATAACAATGGATTGGCTTTTGTTCACCTTTTTGATGCTCAAGATTTATTTACGCTCGGTAATAAAGTTTCTGGAATTCGACTCAAGGTGGATGACCTTTTCGAGGCGAATCAAATAACTAACGAAGTAGAAGAATCTCTAGGTGAAGGCTTTTATGGAGTTGATTGGATGCAACAACAGAAGCATTTCATAAGAGCGTTAAATCTTGAAAAACAAATGATTGCCATTATTCTCTCATTAATTATTGCGGTGGCTGCCTTTAATATTGTTTCTATGATGGTCATGGTAGTAACTGATAAAAAATCTGATATTGCAATTCTTAGAACCTTAGGGATGACGCCAAAAAGAATCGTTAAAATTTTTTATTATCAAGGAATCAGCATTGGTTTAATTGGAATCAGCATAGGAACTATTCTTGGACTTCTTTTAGCAGTTAACATTGAGTCAGTAATTTCTGGAATTGAGAGCATCATCGGATTTCAATTTTTCCCTAAGGATGTGTTTTATATCAATCGTTTTCCATCTAAGATTATTCCAAGTGATGTGATTAGCATTGTTATAGGTTCTTTTGTTTTAGTGATTATCGCTGCTATTTATCCAGCAAAACGTGCCGGTAAAATTAATATTTCTGAGGTCCTGAGACATGAGTAATATTCTCGAATGTCGATCTTTAAGTTTTAATTATGGTGATGGTAATTCAAAGACATCTGTATTAAAGAATTTAGACTTTAGAGTAAAAACTGAAGAAAGAATCGCTATCATTGGTCAGTCAGGCTGCGGAAAATCTACCCTCCTAAATTTATTGGCTGGTCTTGATATGCCATCACAGGGAGAAGTCCTGATAGATAATAAAAATATTGCTAATATGAAAGAGCGTCAAAGAACTGAACTAAGGGCAAAGAATCTTGGCTTTGTTTATCAATTCCATCACCTACTTAAAGATTTTTCAGCAATCTACAATACTGCTCTTCCTCTACTTATTAATGATTTTGATAAAAATGAAGCGCTTACAAAAGCTGAAAATATCTTAAAAAAAGTTGGATTAGAAAGTCGAACTAATCATAAACCATCTGAATTATCGGGTGGTGAGAGGCAGAGAGTTGCCATTGCCAGAGCTATGATTACTGAGCCTGCATGCCTTTTAGCCGATGAGCCTACGGGTAATTTAGATGAACGCAATGCCAAAGATATACTGGATCTGATTATCGAACTCAACAGTAATCAACATACAGCACTTTTGATTGTTACCCATGACTTATCTATAGCAAATAAGATGTCAAGACAATTAGAGTTAACTGATGGCCATCTTAATGAAAGATAAAGTAATTATTGATAGACTGAAATATCTATCCTAAAAACTGAATCATTATTCCTGCTGCGATTGCAGAACCTATTACGCCAGCAACATTGGGGCCCATTGCATGCATCAACAAGAAGTTTTGTGGATTAGATTCAAGGCCTACTCTATTTGACACACGTGCTGCCATTGGAACTGCAGAAACCCCCGCAGAACCGATCAATGGATTGATCTTTGTATGACTTAATGCGTTCATCAGCTTCGCCATTAATAGCCCACTCATGGTGCCTATAGCAAATGCCACCATACCCAATAACAAAATTCCAAGGGTATCCAGTTTTAGGAACTCAACGGCAATCAACTTGGAACCAACAGCTAGTCCGAGAAATATTGTAACGATGTTTATGAGTGCATTTTGAGTTGTATCACTTAAACGATCAACCACGCCACACTCTTTCATCAAATTTCCAAAAGCAAACATTCCAAGAAGTGGAGCGGCATCAGGAAGCAATAAACCAACAAGCAACAGTAGCATGATTGGAAATACTATTTTTTCAGTCTTTGATACTTCGCGTAGTTGCACCATTTGAATTTGACGCTCTTTTTCGGTTGTAAAAAGCCTCATAATTGGCGGCTGAATGAGTGGCACTAGTGCCATATAAGAGTATGAGGCAACAGCAATGGCGCCAAGCAATTCAGGAGCTAATTTTGAAGCAACATATATAGAAGTTGGGCCATCTGCACCTCCTATAATGCCGATCGCGGCTGCTTGCTGTAAACTAAAGTCAAAGACGCCGAGGGAGGTCAAAGCAATTGCACCCAACAACGTTGCAAAGATACCGAATTGTGCTGCAGCTCCCAGAAGTAATGTCTTAGGGTTGGCTAAAAGTGGCCCAAAGTCTGTCATCGCACCAACGCCCATAAATATTATTAACGGAGCTATACCGCTAGCAATTGCAATAGTATAAAAAGTGTAGAGCATTCCATCCCTATACCCCAAATCAGTTACCGTCTGGACTGCTAAGGCATGTTCGGCGCTAGAACTCTCCTTAAATACACCGTAAATGTCTGAGGCTGAATCCCAACTAATCAAATTAAGGCTGTTAGCCAAAGCACTTAAAACTTCAGGATCAGCAGCATAAATTGCACTTCCCACAGCAGATAAAGCAAGTCCAGCACCAGGGATATTACTTAAAATTGCTCCGAATCCAATTGGCAGTAAAAGCAAGGGTTCAAATTTTTTTACAATTGCGAGATACAATAATAGAAGACCGACCACAATCATCGATCCCGAACCAAAGTCTAGCTGATAAAGGCCAGAGTTTTCCAACAATGTATATAAGTTTTCCATAATTGATTAAGCTAAAGAAATTATTGCCTGTCCAGCAGAAACCTGATCACCCTCACTAACATTGACGGATACAACGGTACCTGAGCGCGCAGCTTTAACTTCGGTTTCCATTTTCATTGCCTCAAGAATAACGAGTGTGTCTCCTTCGTTAATCTGCTGATTTGGTGAAACCAAGACCTTCCAGATATTGCCTGCTAGTGGTGCTGGAATATCTTCAGCATTAACTGCAGGTGTTGCTGGTTGCGCTGCTGCTACTTGAGGCGCAGCAGGCGCCTGACCAGCAACTTGGATTGAAGAAATATCGCCACCAGATTTCACTTCAACAATATAATCTTGACCTTTGTGATTCACTGTATAAACGCCATCTTCTTTTGGCGCATCACTTGGAGCTTGCGGAACTGGCTCGAAGAAATCAGGATTATTGCGATTTTCTAAAAACTGCATTCCTACCTGTGGAAATAGGATATAGATTAATAAATCATCAATTTTTTCATTTTCTAATTTGATACCCTTTTCTGCAATAATGGAATCGAATTCTGCCTCCAAGGCATCCATTTCTGGTCCGATATTATCTGCTGGACGACAGGTAATTGCCTCACCACCATCAAGCACTCGTGCTTGAAGTTCAGCATTTACTGGGGCTGGTGATGCTCCATATTCCCCTTTGAGTATCCCTGCAGACTCTTTTGCAATTGATTTATAACGCTCACCAAGTAAAACATTCATCACTGCTTGGGTACCAACAATTTGAGAAGTTGGTGTCACAAGTGGAATAAAACCAAGGTCTTCTCGTACACGTGGGATTTCTTTTAACACTTCATCAAGTCTATCTAGAGCATTATTCTCCCTGAGTTGGCTTTCCATATTGGTTAACATACCGCCAGGGACTTGGGCCAATAATATACGAGGATCGATACCTTTTAATGAACCTTCAAATTTAGCGTATTTTGGACGCACCTTTCTGAAGTAAGCATCAATCTCTTCTAGTTGCTCCATATCAAGACCCGTTTTGCGAGGACCATGATCCAAAATAGAAACCACTGCATTAGTCGAAGAGTGTCCATATGTCATGCTCATTGAGGCAATTGATGTGTCAACTCGATCAATGCCTGCCTCAATTGATTTTATTAGGGTTGCTGTTGAGAGGCCTGTTGTTGCATGGGCATGAAGCTGTATAGGGATATCAATTGCCTTTTTAAGTTTCTTCACAAGGTCATAGGCAACATAAGGCTGAAGAAGACCAGCCATATCCTTAATACAGAGTGAATGAGCACCCATATCTTCAATTTGCTTAGCCATATCAATCCAAAGCTCTGTCGTGTGGACTGGGCTGAGTGTATACGAGATCGTACCCTGCGCATGCTTGCCAACTTTTACCGTTTGGTCAACCGCTGTTTGGAGGTTGCGCATATCGTTCATCGCATCAAAAATACGCAGAACGCCGACACCATTTTCTGCACAACGGTCAACAAAATTTCTTACCACGTCGTCACCATAATGACGATAGCCCAGTAAATTTTGGGCTCTAAGTAGCATCTGCTGAGGGGTATTAGGCATCGCTTTACTGATTTCTCTAATTCTATCCCAAGGGTCTTCACCCAAAAAACGGATGCACGCATCAAACGTGGCACCGCCCCAAGATTCCGTTGACCAATAACCCACCTTATCTAGCTTTTCAGCAATTGGCAGCATGTCATCGATTCTCATCCTAGTCGCGAAAAGTGACTGGTGTCCATCCCTTAAAACAAGTTCAGTAATTCCTACAGGTTTTGTGTTGACATCATTTGACATAAATTAAGCTCCAGTATGCAATCTAATTGCTTTCTCAATGATTGATTTTGTATCTTCATCTATTAAATTATCCGTTTGAATTGGTACAACAGAAGCACTAGGTACAAAAGGCTGGAGTCTCAAAACAGAAGCTGACATAAAGCTTGTTAGAACTACCATTAAAGCCAAAAATACAAAAACAAACCCCATCCCAAAGAGGGTTAAGTTGATCGCTTCACTCAGTAAATTGTTGTCCATAATAGATATCCATAAAAAATTGATTCTATGGTTTAAATTTTAACATCGAAAAAATAATTTGAATCCTATCGATATCCCCAAAATTCATAATACGAATAATTAATCAATTCATATTTGGTACCAGTGGACGGGCTCGAACCGTCACTCCCGTGAAGGAACCGGATTTTGAATCCGGCGTGTCTACCAATTCCACCACACTGGCTTGATTTAGGTTTATTTGTGCCTAAAAGTAATTCTTCCTTTAGTTAAATCATAAGGAGTCATTTCTACAGTGACCTTATCGCCAGGCAATATACGTATATAGTGTTTACGAATCTTTCCAGAAATATGAGCAAGAACGCTATGACCATTCTCCAATTCAACTTTAAATGTTGTATTGGGTAATTTCTCCTTTACTACACCCTCTAACTCAATGTAATCACTTTTTGACATATATTCATTCGATATAATTTAAAAACCAGAATGCATTATACCTAAATACTTTTATTTTTTGCATTAGGAATAGGTGTAAAACCCATATATAGCAGGAAAAAAACTAAATCGCGATTGAAAATTTAGTGAATGTGTCTCTTAGAATGAACCCAACCCTGAAGCTTTTGAAAATCTGTCTTCTTTTCAGGTTGTACGATTTTTTCGAGCTCAATAAGCCTTTCATTAAGTTCATTAAAGGCATTTGTGTAGTGCTTGCTCTTGATAGACTCTTGATAAAGCTTGGACTTGAGTGTCGCAATGACTGAAACCAAATCTTGATCATTGCTAGCTTCACTCAATAATGAATCAGAATTTAGCTTAGTTTGAGTATCTTGGAATCGCTTCAGATGTTGAGTTGCTTCTGAGGGATTCTGCAACAAAGAATCTTTTGTGGCTAAATTGCTTGGATTAAATGGGATAACTCTTTCAGCAATGTTAAGGTCTTGGAGGGAACCGCGAGTCGTAGGTTGTTGGACGGTGAAGCCACTAACTCCTAGTAAGCGTGCGACCCATGAAATTCCAAATCTTATCACCTGAACTCCCTATATAGTTTTGTATATGTTACCCAAACAATTTATATTTGTGGATTTTTTTATTACTTTTTATCAACTAATAAATTAACTAAATCTTCATCTGAAGGATTTAAAGTGATTTCAATATTTGTGAAACCAAAATCCTTTGCAAGAACTCTAATTCTTTCACTAAAGACAATTATTTTTTTTGCCAGGAGAGTTTGAATAAAGTCAGAAGAAATGCTTTCAACTAGACGCATAACATTTACAAGGCTCTCTTCACTAGTGGCCATGAGAAATCCATCAGGATAGCTCATAAACATTTCTAATGACTCATTATGTTGCAATGTCAGTTCGCATTGAACCCTCTTGTATACCTCAAAGTAATCAACTTGATTTGAGATACTAAGATTATTTTTCAAAGTTTCAGAACCCCCTTTACCCCTAACAATTAAGATTTTTTTATTTGATAAAGCTTGGCATTCTTTCATCTTCAGAAGCTCCAAGCTTGAAGCATTTTTCTTAGGATAGCAGTCAACTTTGATATCTTTACTTAAGAGTTGTTTCGCCGTTACAGGCCCAACTGCAAAAATTTTCAAAGGAGTAATAAATAGCTGATCAAAATATTCTTCGGCATAATTTACTGCATTAACACTTATAAATATAATGACATCATATTTATGATTTAGAACGATGGGTCTAAGCTTTTTTATCTCAAGAGCGGGAAAAAAAGCATAGTCAATTTCATTCGCCAACAAAAGTGACTCTAAGTTTTTAGTTTGCGCAATTGGCCTGGTAATTAGAAGCATCTAAGCATTATAAATAGATGTGTTTAAAAACTTTTGGTTAATTTTAAATTGCTCAACTTTATCAGAATATCTTCATGCAGTGTTTGTATATTTCAAACTGCGTTGACTTTATAATGGTCAATAAATTTCTTTAATATAAAAATATGTTTATTTCAATTTTATCTCTTTTAATTGGCTTTGGTTTGCTCGTATGGAGTGCAGATAGTTTTACTGATAATGGAGCTAAAATCGCTAGAATCTTTAACATTTCTCCGCTAATTATTGGCCTACTTATTTTTGGCTTTGGAACTTCAGCGCCTGAAATGTTAGTGTCAGGCTTGGCGGCCTATGATGGACACCCAGAGTTAAGCATTGGTAATGCTTTTGGATCAAATATTTTTAATATCGGCCTTGTTCTAGCAATAACTGCCATTATTTATCCAGTAACAGTTGAAAAGGCAGTTTTAAAGAAAGAGTGGGTTTTTCTTTTTCTTTCATCTTTAGTTGCAGGTTTTTTACTGATGGATGGTTTCTTAAGCTTTATGGATGGTTTGATCCTCTTAGCCTTACTCTTTGTATTTCTTTTTTATGTTTTTAGTGAATCTAAAAAAGGAAACAATAATGACCTAGAAATATCGGAAGAGCCAATCGATAATCAAGCCAAGGGCAAGATATGGTTTCTTCTATTAGTCTCACTTGTGATTTTAGTATCTAGTGCAAGGCTTGTCGTTTGGGGTGGAACTAATCTCGCCCTAGCTTTTGGTGTAAGTGATTTGATTATTGGTCTAACAGTTGTTGCTCTTGGCACTAGTCTTCCTGAACTTGCTGTTGCAATAAGTAGTGCTTTAAAAAGACAACATCAAATGATTATTGGCAACATTATTGGGTCCAATTTATTTAATACTTTGGGCGTTTTAGCAATACCAGGATTAATCTTGCCTTTTCAAATTCCTGAAGAGGTAATGAGTAGGGATTTTATTTACATGATTATTCTTACTCTTTTGATTCTGATTCTATCATTTAAACTAAAAATTAACCGATTCGGAGGGATAATTCTTTTAGGAATTTTAGCCTCATATTTGTATCAATTAGTTTGGATTTAAAATTAAAAAATCTTGATGAAACTAAAGAGTTAGCAGAAATATTTGCTAAGTGCTGCACTCAAATTGAATCCCCCTGTGTCATCTATTTAATAGGTGATCTTGGAGTTGGTAAGACTACTTTTGCACAATTTTTTATAAGATATTTTGGCTTTGACAAAGTAAAAAGTCCAACCTACACCCTCGTTGAAACCTACCAAAATGATAGAGCTGATATCCATCATTTTGATTGCTATCGTCTAACTGACCCTGAAGAATTAGAATATATTGGTATTCGAGATTATCTTAAATCAAATAGTCTTCAGTTAATTGAATGGCCAGAATTAGGAAAAGGCTCTATAGCAAAAGCTGATATTTCAATCAAGCTCAGTGGTAATGCAGAGTCTAGAGAGGCTAAAATTTCATTTGAATCCAAATTAGGCAGATCAATTAAAAAATGCGTCATTGGATAAGTCTTTTTATTATTACTTTTTCATCTGTTGCGTTTGGTGAAGACAAGACAACACTTTATGATTTTAGATACTGGTCTGCTCCTGATCATACTCGAATTGTAATTGATAAAGAGGAGGACACTCTTTTTAATATAACTAGTTATGATGATTTCGTTATTATTAGCTTTGACGATGCAGAAGTGTTATCTGAAACCTTTTCAAATATTTTTTTTAAAGATGATCGGATACAAAAAGTTAGAATCAAGCGTGAAAAAAGTACCATCAAGTTAATCGTTCACATTAATAGAAAATTTAATGTCAAACACTTTACACTCAATCCAAACACAAAATACAAGCATCATAGACTGGTTGTTGATGTTATTGACTCGGACATCAAGGTTACAAAAAAAATCTCAAAAATTGATAATCCGCCTTCTTTGAGAAATCAACAAACGATTTTAATTGATGCTGGCCATGGAGGTGAAGATTCTGGAGCAGTGGGAAGAAATAAGTCACTAGAAAAGAATGTGAATTTGGCAATTGCAAAAAAACTTGTTGATATCATTAATAAAAATAAAGATTTCAACGCGGTGTTAAGTAGAGGTGGAGATTATTATGTTCCTCTCACAAAAAGATTAACAATAGCCCAAAAACAAAAGGCGTCAATGTTTATTTCTATTCATGCGGACTCAGTGGATAGCATAAGTGCAAAAGGAGCTTCGGTCTATATATTGAGTGAAAAAGGAAATAATAGTAAACTTGCTAGACAGCTTGAGGAGTCACAAAACGTGGTAGACCAGTTTGGCGGCGTAGAGGCAGTCATTGATAATGATCAATTTTTAAAGAGTATATTGAGTGATTATTCTCGAAAAGATAAAGAGAAACAATCATTTCAACTAGCTCAAGAGGTAATTTCTCAACTTAGTAAAGTTGGCCCTATTCACAAAAAAATACCTCAAAAAGCAAACTTTGTTGTCCTTAAGTCACCTTCCATTCCCTCTGTCCTAGTTGAGACCGCATTTATTTCAAACCCTACACAAGAAAAACGCTTGACAAACAAGAGTCAGCAACAAAAAATTGCTCAGTCAATTTATCAAGGAATAGTGAATTTTTATGAGCAACTGGATTAATCTTTTTGCTTTAATTTATGTTGAAGAACAATAGCATCACTTACCAGCTGATGAACACTCACGACCATATATGGATCAAAGTCATAATTTGGTAGAACTTTTGAAAACTGTGACTTACAAATAGCACAGATAGCAGCTAATGTATTGACGCCACTTTCTTTCTCACTTTTTCGAAGTGCATGCATTCTTGGTTTAGCACCTTTTATTCTAAGATCAATCAGATCATCAGTGAGGAGACCTCCTCCACCTCCACAACAAAAAGTAGCCGACTTAATTGTATTTTTGGGCATATCTATAAAGTTATTGCAGGCTGCTTTAATGACTTCTCTAGGCAAGATAAATTGACCATTTTCTATATTACCCATATTGCTACCTCGAGCAACATTACAAGAATCATGAAATGTAACTACTCGATGATCGTTATTTGATTTTTCAAATGTTAATTTATTGTTTTTAATTAAATCATAGGTAAATTCAATCATATGTTGTGGCTGAGGATAATTACTATCGAGTTGATCTTGGAGCCTCAAAGCATAATCATCCTCTGCGCCTCCACCGATGCCCGAGAGAGTATTCCAAAAACTATATGCCACTCGCCATGCATGCCCACACTCTCCAATAATGACTCTTTTTACATTTAAATCCAGTGCCGCCTTACGAATTCGAAGGGCGCCCTCTCTCATCACATCATAATTGCCTATAAACATCCCGAAGTTCGCTGCCTCTGAAGCATAGGAACTTAGAGTCCAACTAACCCCACTCTCATGAAAAACTTTTGCATATCCAATTAGGCCATCAATATGGGGCTCAGCAAAAAAATCTGCTGATGGCGAAACCATCAATACTTCAGAATTTTCAATATCTATTGGTAACTTGACATCAACCCCAGTGTCGTCTTTAATCTCCTCTTCAAGATCCAGGAGAGTATCTTTAAGAGCAGGCTCAGGCATCCCTAGATTGTTTCCAATTTTTTTGACTTTACCCAAAATTTGGTTTGTGTATTTTTGACCCACTCCAATGACATTCATCACCTCTCTTGCTGCCATTGAAATCTCTGCCGTATCTATACCTGACGGACAGAATACTGCACATCTTCTGCATTGAGAACATTGATGAAAATAGTTATACCAATCATCCAACATTTCCTCATCAAGGTCTTTAGCTCCAACTAACCTTGGGAAATATTTTCCTGCAAATGTAAAGTGTCTTCTGTAAACACTTCTAAATAAGTCCTGTCTTGCAACCGGCATGTTCTTTGGATCGGCAGTACCTAAAAAATAGTGGCACTTGTCAGTGCATGCGCCACACTTCATACAGCTATCTAAGAAAACTTGAACCGATTTATATTTGGACTTAGTTTCAGCCATTTTATTAATAGCCACTTCTTGCCAATTGTCAACCTTTTCTCCTGGAAATCCAAGGTTATTTTGAATCTCAACTGAAGCTTTAAATGGACCATCACCAGCCATAGAATCTCTTCTAATTGATGGTGTTTCAACATAAGTTGGAAGTTTAATTTGATTATCAGTTGACAAGACTATTTGTCCTTTAAATGTTTGGATTCAAGATTCATTTTAAATCATCTTCTTTTTTTGAGGCCCAATCTGAGAGGTGCCTCTTTTTACGAGCATTATCCACCTGATTAAGGGTAGGTGAAAAAAATATACCTGGAGCATGTAATAATTTAGATATAGGAAAAATAGCAATGAGACAAAAAACAGGGAAAATATGTAAAAGAAAAATAATTTCTCCAGGTAATTCTGACCAATTAAACGTAATCAAACCTGATGCAAAATTTTTAACTATTAGTAAATTTGGATGATTATTTGCAAAAGTCATTATCATTCCAGTTGAAGCAATAAAAATAAAAACGATTAACATCAAGAAGTCTGAAGGTGCAGATATGTAACGAACCCTATCAACAAATAATCTTCTACCTAATAATCCTAATAAGCCAAAAATAAGAGGATACGCAGCATACTTAAATGGTTCAGTTTTGTATAGGATTAAAGGAACCTCACCTGGCCAAAAATAAACTAAATGTCGAAAAAATAATAGGACTAAAGCTAAATGAAAACTCCATCCAAAGAGCCAAGTCCATTTGTTTGCTTTGAACAGGCTTGCAAACAAAAAAATCTCTCTAAAGTATCTTAATAAAACTCCTTTTTTATCTAGCGCAGATGGCGCAATGGGAATCTTTAATGGAGCAGGAGTATTCCAATATTGAATAATCTTATAGGACAATCCAGATATAAAAATCAGGGTAGAGATATAAAAAAAGAAAATTAATAAAATACTAATCAGCGACATATGACTTTATCTCTTTGAAAAAAAATGGAAGTCAATACTTTATAGCAAAACCAATAATGTTTAATCAAACACAGCCTGTTGGTTTTGGTAGGCCAGCGAATCGACAACCTTGCTTTGCAGGGCCATATGGAAAAAGAGAATATAGATAGCGAGAATTTCCCTTGTCATTGCCAAGCTTTTTTGCTATAGCTTTAGTAAGAACCCTTACTGCTGGAGCGAACTCATATTCCTCATAATACTCCTGAAGAAAGTTAATGACCTCCCAGTGCTCAGGTGACAATTCAATTCCATCTTCTTCTGACATAGCCTTTGCAATATCAGCTGACCAATCAGACACCTTAATTAAGTAACCCTCTTCATCAACTTCAGCACCTAATATTTCAGCCATAACTAATAATAACCCTTAAGAATTTGCTAGAAAATTATTCACACTTGAGGCAACTCCACGCCCTTCATTTATTGCCCAAACAACCAATGATTGCCCTCTTCTGCAGTCACCTGCTGAAAAGATTCCTTCTTTTGATGTTCTGTAATCCCCATGCTCTGATTGATAGTTACCTCTTTGATCAAGCTCAATCTCTGAATCATCACTTAAATAATGCTCTGGAGATACAAAGCCCATCGACAACAAAACGAGTTCAGCATCCCAAGTCTTCTCGGTTCCTTCAATCTCAGTTAACTTGCCTTCAATCAAATCCACATTGACTGTTTTTATGCCTTTAACATTACCATCAGTGCCTTTGATGAAAGCTTTAGTAAGAAGCTGATAATGTCTTGGGTCCTCACCAAAAACTTGACTTGACTCTTCATGACCGTAGTCAACTCTGTATATTACTGGCCACTCTGGCCATGGATTATTGTCTGAACGCCCCTCAGGAGGACGACTCATTAATTCAAAATTAATTATTGATTTTGCGCCCTGTCTTAAGGAAGTTCCAATACAGTCAGTTCCAGTATCACCTCCACCTATAACGATCACATTTTTCCCTTTAGCAGATAGATCACTTTGATCTGGCTGACCACTGTCAAGAAGGCTTTTAGTATTTGATGTAAGGAAATCCATTGCAGGATAGATGCCTTTTGCATCTCTATTTTCAGCAGGTAATTCACGTGCTTGAGTTGCGCCGGTTGTAAAAATAACCGCATCACAAGTTTCTTTAAGCTCTTTGGTAGTTAAATCTTTTCCCACATCTATATTGGTTATAAACTCTATCCCCTCACTTTCTAGCAATTTCACTCGACGATCAACAACATCTTTGCCAAGCTTCATATTGGGGATACCATACATCAAAAGACCGCCAATTCGATCGCTTCTTTCGTAAACTTTAACAGAATGTCCCATTTGATTAAGCTCATCTGCAGCTGCCAAGCCTGCTGGACCTGAACCGACAATTGCAACGTTTTTGCCTGAACGATACTCAATCAATCTTGTTTTAATCCAACCTTCTTCAAAGCCCTTATCGACAATTGCCAATTCAATATTTTTTATTGTAACAGCTGGGTTATTTAAACCAAGAACACAAGCACCTTCGCACGGAGCAGGACAAACTCTTCCAGTAAACTCAGGAAAGTTATTTGTTTTCTCAAGGCGCTCTAAAGCCTCTTGCCATTCATTATTGTAAACAAGGTCATTCCACTCAGGTATCAGATTGTCAATTGGACACCCGGTCGTGGATTGGCAAAAAGGAACGCCGCAATCCATGCACCTGGAACCCTGCTCTTGAAGTTGATCTAAGTTATGCGTGCCAGAAAAGATTTCATCATAATCATTAATTCGAATATCTACTTCACGATATGATTCAACTTGCCTATCTAACTCTAAAAATCCTGTTGCTTTACCCATGCCTTGCTTTTATTTTTTTTGAGCAATATTATCTCATAATATCATGAAAAACATTTATTAAGTAACATCAATAATATCTATTATTACGACTTATTTAAGACAATTGGTTCTTGTGAAGATAATAAAAGATATGTATAATTGGCGCTTTTTTAAAAACCTCAAATAGGTGCAATCGTGAATTTAATTAATCAAATTGAAAGTGAGCAACTCAGAACAGACATTCCTGAATTTTCTGCGGGTGACACGGTTGTCGTTCAGGTGAAAGTTCGTGAAGGAAATCGTCAGAGACTTCAGGCCTTTGAAGGCGTTGTGATTGCAAAGAAAAATAGAGGGCTAAACTCTGCTTTTACTGTTCGTAAAATTTCTCATGGTGAGGGCGTTGAGAGAGTCTTTCAGACACATTCATCTATGATTGATAGCGTTACTGTTAAGAGAAGTGGTAAAGTCAGAAAAGCCAAGCTTTACTATTTACGAGGACTTACAGGTAAAGCTGCAAGAATCAAAGAAAAACTTAATAAAAAGTAATTCGCAACCAAACTTAAATGCCAGCAACTGCTGGCATTTTTTATCATCTTTAAAAAATTCTTAAGTAGAATAAATGGCAATGAATAATCAGCTCATTGACCAATTTATTGATTTCTACTGGCTAACAACTGGGGCAAGTCAAAACACACTAAGCGCTTATCGCTCTGATCTTAATATTTTTAGTAAATGGCTCCAAGATACACCATTTGAAAATGTTAATAGAGATTTGGTTAATGAGTATTTTTCTTTTCGAAAAGACTCTAACTTAAGTACCTCATCTCAATCACGCATCCTTACCTGTCTTCACTCATTCTTTCAGTATCTACTAGAGTATCAAATCATCTCTAATGATCCAACGGATCAAATGAATTATCCAAAGTTAGTTAAAAAACTACCTATTTTTTTAAATATTCAAGAAGTAGAAAAATTACTGGATGCTCCAAATATCAACTCAACTATTGGCCAAAGAGACCGAGCAATGATTGAACTTCTTTATTCTTGTGGACTCCGGGTTTCAGAGCTTATAAACTTAAGTTTTCATAATATCAATCTTAAAGATGAGTTTATTCGTGTTCATGGAAAGGGAAATAAAGAGAGAATGTTGCCGCTGGGTGAAATAGCGATTGATTTTTTAAGTGAGTATGAGAAAAATGCAAGGCCTCTACTTTTAAAAAATGGCCAGTGCGATAGTTATTTTCTGTCAAATCGAGGAAGCGCAATGTCGAGGCAAAATTTCTTTTACATTATCAAGGATTACGCCTCTTTGGCTGGTATTGACAAGCCAATCTCCCCGCATTCACTCAGGCATGCCTTTGCCACCCACCTTGTTCAAAAAGGCGCTGACTTGCGTTCAGTTCAACTGATGCTTGGTCATAGTGATATCTCAAGTACTCAGCTCTATACCCATATTCAGAATGCTAAACTCAAAACTCAACATCAAAAACATCACCCTAGAGGATAGAAATTTTCAAGTTGAATCTAAGTTATCAAGCTTATAGAGTAATGGTCTTGTAAGCGCTCTTAAAGACTTTTTAGGCCTTTCATTGTGATCAAAATTCTTCTCCGATAAAAATTCATTGAAACAGCTTTCAAGCTTGTTCCACTCCTTATCAATCATCGCGAACCAAGCAGTATCACGATTCCTCCCTTTGACCATGGTCATCTGCCTAAAGACTCCTTCATAAGAAAAACCAAGTCTTTGAGCTGCACTTCGAGATCTTGAATTTAGAGCATTGCACTTCCATTCATATCTCCTATATCCATTATCAAAAACCCACTTCATCATAAGAAACATGGCTTCAGTTGCCTCTGTTGTTCTTTGCAAAAGAGGAGAGTAATTGATGTGTCCAACTTCGATTGACCCATCAATAGGGTTAATTCTTAAAAAGCTAGCTATGCCTATTGCCTTTTTGAGTTTTTTACTGATTATTGCAAAAAAAACTGGGTCATCCCTATCTTCAAATGATTTAATCCACTGAGAATATGTATTAAGACTCTCAAACGGTCCATAGGGCAGATATGCCCAATTAACACCCTCAATATCTATGGAATTTGAAAGAAAAAGTTCATTAGCAAACTGGCTTGCAGTTAGAGGCTTAAGGGTTACCAGACTTCCCTCAAGTGAAATACCTTTAGGATGAGGTGGAACTCGAAAATCATTGACTAATTCCCCTTGTTTCATTTTATATGGTCCAGAAAAAATTAAAGATGATTAGATTCTAAATAATAATTAGTGGAAATATTTACTAATTTAGAACCAATTGCTGGATAACTGGTATGCCAGAATTAATGCATTTAAAGAAGAATCAATTTATTTGCATCTGGTAAGTGACAAAATCAATTGGCTCGGAAATCTGGTCATACACTTTTCGAGCTCTTAAGTTATTGTTAGCTGTTATCCAACTAACATAAGGCCAATTATTTTTAACTGCTTGTAATTTAAGCTCTTTAAATAATAGTTGAACAGCTCCAGTTCCCCTATAGTCAGGCTGCACAAAGAGATCATCTAGGAAGCCAACAAGTTTTCCTCTCAGTGGTGAGGGCATTTCTCTGTAATGCATGAATCCAATTAACTCATTTTCACTAGACTTTACTCCTATTGAATAAAACTTTACTTCAGAGCTATGTATCCATGACCAAACAGTATCAAGAATATCTTGGTTCATTTCCATTTCATAGAAACCTGCATAGCCATGATATAGCTCTGACCATTTATCTTTATCGCTTTTATTTAATGCTTCAACCTTCATTTGAGCTGCTATGTTAATTGATTGAATACCTCTTCAAGTCTCTGAACTGCAGAATCAACATTCTTAAGCTTGTCTAGGCCAAAAAGCCCTAGGCGAAATGTTTGGTAGTCGTCTCCTTCATCGCATTGAAGTGGAACACCAGCAGCAATTTGCATTCCTAAATCTCTAAACTTTGATCCATTATGTAAACCCTTGTCTGAGGTGTAACTCACGACGACTCCTGGAGCTAAAAAGCCTTCTGCAGCAACGCTGATAAAGCCATGTTTTTTTAGCAGGGACCTAACCCTATCTCCAAGCTCTTGTTGTTTATCTCTGGCTTTATCAAAGCCAAACTTAGCTGTTTCATTTATGGTGTCTCTGAAGTGTTTGATGGCGTCTGTCGGCATAGTAGCATGATAAGCGTGCCCACCATTTTCATAAGCCTGCATCATTTGAAGCCACTTTAGAAGATCACAGGAGAAGCTTGTGCTTTGAGTTTCGTGTATTCTCTCAGACGCATTTGAAGATAGCATGACCATTCCAAATGCTGGTGAAGCACTCCAGCCTTTTTGCGGCGCACTGACTAAAATATCAACACCGCATTTCTGCATATCAATCCATATTGCCCCAGATGCAATACAATCCAATACAAACATGCCTCCAACAGAATGAACAGCTTCTGAGACAGCTTTTATATATTCGTCAGGAAGAATAATGCCAGCTGATGTTTCAACGTGAGGTGCAAAAACTATGGCTGGCTTTTCAGATTTAATTTTATGAACAACTTCATCAATATCCACTGGAGAGAATGGCTCTTGACTACCATGGCTTTTACGAGCCGCCTTCATAACAGTTAATTTTGAAGGAATTTTTCCAACCTCTAAAATTTGAGACCAACGATAACTGAACCAACCATTTCTTATAACTAAGCAATCTTTGTCATTAGCAAATTGCCTAGCAACAGCCTCCATGGCATAGGTTCCACCTCCTGGAACCAGAACCACTGATTCAGCGTTATAAACTTTTTTGAGTGATGATGAGACGTCATTCATCGCTTGCTGAAATGAGCTAGACATGTGATTGAGTGATCTATCTGTATAAACTACTGAGTACTCCAGAAGTCCATCTGGATCAATATTGGGTAATAAGCCGGGCATTCTTATTTTCCATTAATAAAAAAATTACAATTCTACACAGAATTAAAAAATGAAGATAAAGAAAAAAATTAAAAAATACTAGCTATATTTGAATTAAGCTATAGGTATTGAACGTCAAGAATTTCATAGATTATGTCGCCCTTAGGTGCATTTACAGTGACCTCGTCACCCTCTTCATTCCCCATTAAGGCTCTAGCTATAGGAGAATGACAAGAGATTTTTCCTTTATCAATGTCAGCTTCATCCTCACCAACAATTTGATAGCTGATTTCGCTTTCGTCAGACAAATTTAAGAGGCTAACAGTCGTTCCAAAAACACAACGGCCATCTTGATTCAATTGCTTTACATCAATAATCTGCAAACGAGATAGTTTTGATTCTATTTCTTGGACTCTTCCCTCGACGAAGGCTTGCTCTTCCTTTGCAGCATGATACTCAGCATTTTCTTTCAAGTCACCATGCTCTCTAGCAGTGGCAATGTCATTCACTATTCTTGGTCGCACTTCATCCTTGAGTCTGAGAAGCTCATCTTCGAGAACTTTAGCACCATTAACAGTGATTGGTATAGTTTCCATAAATCAGTTGTGAATAGATTGTAACGACCTAACAACTAACTTGTCTTGGGTTTTTAATCCATCAAGCATTGCAAAGGCAGCAGAAACTGTTGTCAAACACGGAACCTTATGGATTAGTGCCTGACAACGAATTACTGTAGCATCTTCAAGGCCCTGACTATCTTCAGTAGAGTTTATTATAAGACTGATTTCATCATTCTTAATGGCATCTACAATGTGTGGTGATCCTTCAGATACTTTATTAATCATTGTACATTCAAGGCCAGCTTTTGTGAGAATTTCTTGGTTTGTGCGAGTAGCAACAATCTCAAAGCTCTGGCTTATAAGTCTTTCACCAAGCTCAACTAATCTTCCACGGTCAAGCTTTCTAAGACTTACAAGAACTTTCCCACTTGAAGGAACGACATCACCGGCTGCAAGAAAAGCCTTGTCAAAGGCTGCAGGAAAATCCTTTCCAACTCCCATCACCTCTCCGGTAGATCTCATCTCAGGACCCAAGAATGGATCTACTCCCAAAAACTTATTAAATGGGAAGACTGACTCTTTTACAGAATAGTGCTTAGGGATAATTTCACTCGTAAAGTTTTGCTCTTTTAAAGAAATTCCAGCCATCACTCTCGCAGCAATATTGGCTAAGGGAGCTCCAGTAGCTTTAGATACAAAAGGAACTGTTCGCGAAGCTCGAGGATTGACCTCGATCACATAAATTTCTTCATCCTGATAAGCAAGCTGAGTATTCATGAGCCCTACAACTTTTAATTCTTTTGCCATCAGCTTAACTTGTCTTCTCATTTCATCAAGAACGCTTGATGACAGAGAATGTGGAGGTAGTGAGCAAGCTGAATCTCCTGAATGAATGCCTGCCTGTTCTATATGTTCCATTATGCCACCAATAACAATGTCTTCACCATCACTAATAACATCGATATCGACTTCAATTGCATGATCTAAGAATGAATCAAGAAGAACAGGAGAATCATTGGATACCTTGACAGCAGTTGTCATATATCGCTCAAGACTTTCATTGTCATAAACAATTTCCATAGCGCGGCCTCCTAAAACATAAGACGGTCTGACTACTAGAGGAAAGCCTATGAAATTAGCAATTTCAACTGCCTCTTCTTGAGATCTTGCGGTGTCATTCACTGGCTGCTTAAGGTTTAACTTTTTAATCATCTTCTGAAAACGCTCTCTGTCCTCAGCCAAATCAATAGAATCAGGATTAGTTCCAATAATATTTGCGCCACTCTTTTCCAAAGCTTCTGCAAGCTTAAGCGGCGTCTGCCCACCGTAGTGCACAATAATGCCCTCAGGCTTTTCAATATCAATAACCTGTAAAACGTCCTCAAGTGTAAGTGGCTCAAAATAGAGCCGATCAGAGACATCATAGTCGGTAGATACTGTTTCTGGGTTGCAGTTGACCATGATTGTTTCATAGCCAACTTTTTGAAGCGCCAAAGAAGCATGAACACAGCAGTAGTCAAACTCAATACCTTGACCTATTCTGTTAGGACCACCGCCTAAAATCATTATTTTTTTATTATCTGAGGGTTTTGCCTCACATTCAGACTGATAGGTTGAGTAAAGATAAGCAGTTTCAGTATCAAATTCAGCTGCGCAGCTATCTACCCTTTTATAAACTGGCTTTATATCGAGTGCTAGTCTCTTTTTTCGGAAGGCCTCTTCAGTGCAATTCAAAATTTCAGATAACCTCTTATCAGAAAAACCTTTTTGCTTAAGCTCTCTAATGGTTTCAGACTGGATATCCTCAATCTCTTTACCTTCGATTGACTTTTCTGACAAAACGATATCCTCGACTTGAGTCAAAAACCATGGGTCAATCTTTGATAAGTCGAATGCATTTTGAAGGGTCATCCCCATTCTAAATGCATCGGCTAAGTAAAATATTCTTTCCGCACCAGCAGAGAGAAGTTCGCTTCTTATTTTTGCCTTAGAATCATCAGCAGTAATATCTATTATTGGGTCTAAGCCCGACTTGTCAGTCTCGAGCCCTCTAAGGGCCTTTTGAAGAGACTCCTGGAAGGTTGACCCCATAGCCATGACTTCGCCAACTGACTTCATTTGAGTTGTTAACCTGTCATCTGCCTGAGGGAATTTTTCAAAAGCGAATCTTGGAATCTTGGTAACAACGTAATCAATTGAAGGCTCAAATGAAGCAGGAGTCTTTCCCCCAGTAATATCATTATCAAGTTCGTCTAGTGTATATCCTACAGCAAGCTTAGCTGCTACTTTTGCAATAGGAAATCCAGTCGCCTTTGATGCTAAAGCAGAAGATCTAGAGACTCTTGGATTCATTTCAATAATTGTCAATCTACCGTTATCAGGATTGACAGCAAACTGTACGTTTGAACCTCCAGTGTCAACTCCAATCTCTCTGAGCACCATAAGTGAAGCGTTGCGCATAATCTGGTACTCTTTATCGGTAAGCGTTTGAGCTGGTGCAACTGTGATTGAGTCTCCAGTATGAATCCCCATTGGGTCAAAGTTTTCTATTGAGCAGATGATG
>CACDVH010000021.1 GCA_902556205.1 uncultured Gammaproteobacteria bacterium
TGGCTAATGAGGCTGAAAAAGGGGTTAACAGCGCTGGCGGTAAAGGTGTTATTTTTAATACTATTACCATCTCTGATGGTATTTCTATGGGCTCTGAAGGAATGAAATATTCCCTAGTTTCGAGAGAGGTTATTGCCGACTCAATAGAAACTGTAACGTCTTGCCAAGGGTTTGACGGTGTTGTGGCTATTGGTGGTTGTGACAAAAATATGCCAGGCTGCGTCATGGGTCTTGCAAGACTTAATCGGCCTTCAGTTTTCGTTTATGGTGGCACTATTCAGCCGGGTGCTAACCATACTGATATAGTTAGCGTATTCGAAGCGGTTGGAAAGCGTGCGAACAATGATATTAGCGATATAGAGTTGGAGCAGATTGAATCTAAAGCAATCCCGGGGCCAGGCTCTTGTGGGGGCATGTATACTGCAAATACTATGGCTTCAGCTATCGAGGCATTAGGAATGAGTCTTCCAAATTCATCCGCCCAAGATGCTATCTCTGATGATAAAAATAATGACTGCACACGTGCTGGAGAGGCAGTCCTCAATCTTCTTGAGAAGGATATTAAACCTAGCGATATTATGACCAAGGCGGCATTTGAAAACGCCATTACTTTGATTATCACTTTGGGTGGATCGACTAACGCAGTACTTCATTTAATTGCCATGGCAGATGCTATCAATGTTGACCTATCTATAGATGACTTCACAAGGATTGGTGTCAATGTTCCTGTTTTAGCTGATCTTAAGCCTTCAGGCAAATTTATGATGAGTGAGCTTGTACAAATTGGTGGCACACTTCCGTTAATGAAAATGCTGTTGGATGCGGGAATGCTTCATGGCGAATGCATGACGGTCACCGGCAAAACACTTGCTGAAAACTTAAAAGATGTCAAACCATACGACTCTGAACAAGAAATAATTATGCCGTTAGATAATCCAATTAAAAAGGATTCACACTTAAGAATTTTGAGAGGCAATCTTGCTACTGAAGGAGCTGTTGCTAAAATCACTGGAAAAGAAGGATTGACCTTTAGAGGTAGCGCAAAAACTTTTGCTTGTGAGGAAGATGCACTTCAAGCCATTTTAAAAGATCAGATTGTTGAGGGTGACGTCATCGTGATTCGCTATGAGGGACCTAAAGGAGGCCCTGGAATGAGAGAGATGCTAGCACCAACATCAGCAGTGATGGGTAAAGGGCTTGGTGGTAAAGTTGCACTGATTACAGACGGAAGATTCTCTGGAGGAACGCATGGCTTTGTTGTTGGACATATAACGCCTGAAGCTTATACTGGTGGAGCTTTAGCAATAATTGAGGATGGTGATGAAGTTCTTATAGATGCTGAGACTAATCGACTTGAGTTGATCGTCGATGAATCAATCATTAGTGAAAGGCTTTCAAACTGGAGCCAGCCAGAGCCAAAATATACGAAAGGTGTACTCGCTAAGTATGGAAAACTAGCTCAATCAGCTTCTCGCGGAGCGATTACTGAATAATTTATTTATAAACTGGGATAAACTCGATTTTTCTATCATCTAGGTTAACTGAAGCGACTTTCACATTGATCAAGTCTCCTAGTCGGTAGATTCTTCCTCCTCTTTGACCTTTGAGCTGATGGTGAACATCATCATAGGTGAAGTAGTCCTCTTTAAGGTCACGAACGCTAACCAAGCCCTCAACAAATATTTCTGTCAGCTCTACAAAAAGCCCAAAACCTGCAACACCTGAAACAACACCACTAAAACTCTCACCCACCTTGTCTCTCATGTACTCGCATTTAAGCCATTGTTCAACATCTCTAGAGGCGTCATCAGCCCTTCTTTCTGTCATCGAGAGATGAGCACCTGTCTCAACCATTTTATTTGACTGATCTCGATGTTTATTAGACAGCGCTCTCTTGATTGCTCTGTGCACCAGTAGATCAGGATACCTTCGAATTGGAGAAGTAAAGTGCGTGTAATCTTCAAACGCCAATCCAAAATGACCTTCATTTTTTGGGGTGTAAGTAGCCTGCTTCATTGTTCTTAGAACTACTGTCTTTATAATATTCTCGTCCTCCCTCCCAGCAGCATTTTTAAGTAATTTAGCAAAGTCACTTGAATCTGGCTCTAGACCTCCATCAAGTCTAAGGTCGATTGCGGTCAGGAATTGCCTGGTTACCTCAACCTTCTCAGGGGTTGGCTTTGGATGAACCCTGTAGAGAAAATCTTCATTTTCTTTTTGAAGGTATTTTGCTGCAGCTTGGTTCGCCATTAGCATGCACTCTTCAATCAAGCGGTGCGCATCATTTCTTTTCCGGGCAACAATATTGTCAATTTTTCCTTGGTCATCAAAGAGGATTTGACTCTCTATTCTGTCAAAGTCCATGACTCCTCTTTTTTGTCTTGAAATTCTGAGCGTTTGATAAAGCCCATACAAAAAATCAACGTTACTTTCAATATTTTTATATTTTTTTCTGAGTTTGCTTGCCTTATTCTCTAGCATTTCATTAACCTCTGTGTAGGTTAAGCGAGCATGAGAGAGTATTACTGCAGAATAAAACTTATAATCAATAAGGGACCCTAAAGAATCAATCTCCATTTCACACACCATGCAGAGCCTCTCTACTCCAGGGTTAAGGGAGCAAAGACCATTAGATATCGCCTCTGGTAGCATAGGGACTACTCTGTGCGGGAAGTAAACTGAATTCCCTCTCTCAAGGGATTCAGTATCTAAGTGTGATCCTTCTTTGACGTAATGTGAAACATCTGCAATTGCAACTATTAACTTCCAACCTTTTTTAGATGGAGTCGCATATACCGCATCATCGAAGTCTCTTGAATCCTCTCCATCTATGGTTACCAGCTCAAGATTAGTCAAATCAACTCTTCCCTTTTTATCCTTTGAAAGAACCTTATTTGGCAGTTTTGCAGACTCTTCAAGGGCCTTATCTCCAAAATTAGCAGGGATTCCGTGGCGATGAATTGCTGAGTCCACTTCGACCCCCTCATCCAAGTAGTTACCAATAATCGAGGTAACCTTGCCTGTTGCATTTTTTTCAAGAGTTGGGGAGTTCAAAACTTCGATCACGACTACTTGGTTATCAACACATCCCTCTATGAGACTCACAATATCTATCTCGTGCTTGATTCTTCTATCATCAACGACTACATAGCACTCATCCTGATTAATATGAAGGCGGCCCACCAGAGTCTTTACTGATTCAGTGACCTGAACAATTTCAGCATCAAGCTTTCGATTCAAGAGACGGACCTTAACCTTGTCTCCATGAAAGACCAACTTCATTTGTTGACTTGAAAGTCTTAGATCTTTGCCCCCTTTATCAAGGGACACAAAACCAAAACCTTTAGGGTTGGCAATAATAGTTCCAGATAAAAGACCTCTATTAGAGAAAGGTCTGTAGACACCACTCTTGTTGCAGCTTAGCTGTTTATCTCTGACCATGGCTCTGAGGCGACGCTCAAAGGCTTTTTTTTGTTCATCCTCTATAGAGAGAAGCTCGAAGAGTTGCCGCTTACTTTTGGGTCTTTTTTGAATAAAACTTAAAATATGTTCTCGAGAGGGAATCGGGCTTTCATATTTTTCCGCTTCACGAAGATAGTGAGGGTCTGACATAATGTGCTAAGTATAAAGCAAGCTTAGTCTTTTTTATAACTATTCAAATGGATTTTTCAATATCAGTGTCTCATCTCTATCGGGACCTGTTGATAGGATATCCACTGGAAGCTGACTTAACTCTTCTATCTTTTTAATATAGTCTTGCGCCTGTCTAGGGAGATCAGCAAATGAATGGGTTCCAATAGTTGAGGTTTTCCAGCCCGGCATTTCAATATAAATGGGTTTAGCAGCGCTGTAACCCTCTGCAGAAAATGGAGGGATTGATGATCTTTGTCCGTCAATCTCATAGGCTATACAAATCTTTATGGAATCCAAATCATCCATCACGTCAAGCTTAGTTAAACAAATACCACTGACTGCATTAAGCCTGAATGAACGGTTTAATATTACCAAGTCAAGCCACCCACACCTTCTTTGACGCCCCGTTGTTGCACCGAATTCGTGCCCTTTAGAGCAAAGCTCTCTTCCAACTGGATCGCCCTCATCAGTATTAATGTCGTAATCTAGCTCTGTTGGAAAAGGACCCCCTCCAACTCTGGTTGTATATGCCTTGACAATTCCTAGAACATAATCAATATCTCTAACACCTACTCCAGATCCAGTAACGGCACCTCCAGAAGTCGTATTTGATGAAGTTACAAAAGGATAAGTACCTTGATCAATATCTAAAAGTGCACCTTGCGCGCCCTCAAATAATATATTTTCCGAGTTATCCATTTGCTGATGGAGCTCGTCTGCAACATCCATGATCATTGGCTTAATGATCTTTGCTTGAGCTAACGCTTCAGAAAGCACAGTATCGAAATCAACTGGCGATTGGTTGTAGTATTGCTCTAGACTGAAATTGTGATAATCAACAACTTCCTTTAGTTTTTTTGAAAAAAGTTCTTCGTCTAGAAGATCTCCTACTCGAAGCCCCCTTCTAGCGACTTTGTCCTCGTAAGCTGGCCCAATACCATTTCCAGTGGTTCCTATTGCTGCTTTACCTCTATGAGCTTCGCGAGCATTATCAAGCTCAATGTGGTAAGGAAGAATCAAAGGACATCCCGGACTTATCTTAAGTCTAGAGCTCACTTCCACTCCAGATTCTTCAAGCTCACTCATCTCTTTTAATAGAGCAGTCATAGACAAAACCACGCCGTGTCCAATGTAGCATTTAACATTATTTCTCAGAATTCCAGATGGTATGAGGTGAAGTACAGTTTTTTTACCGTCAATAACCAAAGTATGGCCTGCATTATGTCCACCCTGGAAGCGAACCACAGAGCTGACTTTATCAGTAATCAAATCAACTATCTTGCCTTTCCCCTCATCACCCCATTGGGTACCTATGATTACTACATTTTTTCCCATTTTATTCCTTTAGCTTCCATTTTCCATTTTCGTTAACAAAATCCACTTCATTTGATCCTTTTAAGTCTGTCCTAATGATGTGGCCTTGAGCTCTTAATTGATTGATAAACTCTATAAAGTCAGGATTATCAATATTGGGCGCGTTTAGCACTCTCTTATTGTTTAGTCCAATGGCCTGTTGATGTATTAAAAATTTAAGATCAAACGAAAACCCTGTTGCCTCTCTTGGCGAGTCAAATGATTGACTTAATCCATCATATCTACCACCCTGAGCAATGGCTTTTGAATATTTTTTACTATAGGCTGCAAATACAATACCGTCGTGATATTCATAGGCTTTAACCTCACCCAAATCAAACATTAGTTCAGTGTCGTAGTCTTTAAAAAAATCATTGAGTTTTCTTAAATCATCAATTGCATCAATAATAGAGGGCATTTCCTTAAAAACCTCTAAAGCGTCACCAAGTATTTTTTCATCTCCATCAAGTGAAATTAAAGACTTAAATTTATTCGATTCTTTAATTTGATTTTGACTTAGAAAATTATCCAGATCCGGAATCGATTTTCTTTTAAAGATGTCTCTCAAGGCAACTTTATCGTTGATATTTAAATGAGCAGAATCGCACAAAGCATTAAAGATTGCTGTATTGCCAAGACTAAGAGTTGGCGTAGATATACCCAGAAGCCTCAAAGAGGATAGCATTAAAACGATAACCTCTATATCCGCATCTATTCCCTTGAACCCGTAAAGTTCGATACCCGCCTGAATTGGTGATCTAGAAGCATAAAAATCATCTGCCTTAGTTTGCAATATTGCATTAATATAACAGTACCTTTTAATTTCCTCTGAGTTGGCACTTTTAGAGTCAATTCTAGCGATTTGAGGAGTTATATCTGAATGAACTCCAAGCATACGAGCAGATACTGAATCAAGGAACTTGAAAGTTTTATCATCAACTGATTTGGAATTTAAAACGAGATTATCGACATACTCAATCATTGGAGGTACAACGATGTCATACCCCCAACTTTGATAAAGATCTAATAATTCTCTTCTTGCACTTTCAAATGCATTGGCCTGATCACCAGTGAGCTCATCTATGCCCTCAGGTAACTGCCAATTACTCATAACCCCTTAGTTACTTAGTTGGGTTGAAATAACGGAAAAACTCTGATTCTGGATTTAAGACCAAAATATCACCCTGATCACTGAATGACTTTTTATAAGATTCAAGCGAGCGATAGAACGAATAAAAATCTACATCTTGATTGTAAGCTTCCGCGTAGTTGCTTGCAGAGATTGCATCGCCCTCACCTCGAATCTTTTCAGAATCACGATAAGCATTCGCTAGGATAATGGTTCTCTCTTTATCTGCAAAGGCTTGAATTTTTTCAGCCTCTTCAGCGCCTTCTGAGCGGAATTTATTGGCAATACTTTTTCTCTCTGTCTCCATTCGACTGTAGACTGAATTTCTAACTTCCTGAGCAAGTTCAATTCGTTTAATACGAACATCAATGACTTCAATACCAAATTCATCTTCAGCAATGGCTTTAAGTTTGGTTTTAACGCTTGCCATGATTGCTTCACGTTCATCTGATACAACTTCAATAATGGTTCTTTTTGAAAACTCAGTTCTTAGTGCATCCTGATTATTCTGAGCCAGTCTTAGGTTAGCTGATGCCATAGCACCACCCGTCGAAATATAGAACTTCTCAGTATCAACAATTCGCCATTTAACGTATGAGTCAACAACCACATTCTTCTTCTCAACCGTTAGAAATGATTCTGCTGCAGAATCTAAAGTTTGAATGCGTTTATCAAACGAGACAACATTGTTGACAAAAGGAGTCTTGAACTTTAGTCCAGGACTATTTTCAACAGAGACAATCTCACCTAGTCTAAGTTTAATAGCTACCTGAGTTTCATTAACCGTGTAAAGGCTAGATGAGAGAAGGATGGCGCCCAATATAGCTAGTGCAATAAGTATTTTTTTCATTATCTATTCTCCCTTGAACGTAAAACCCCTTGATCATTCGAGCTTCCCGAAGGGGTTTGTTGGAACGAATTCATTGAAGAGGAAGACTTTGGAGTCTTTGAAGAGTTGATTAACTTATCAATAGGCAAGTACATCATTGAATTTGAACTAGAGTCTACAATAACTTTATTGGTTGAACTGAGAACTTCTTCTAATGTTTCCCTGTAAAGTCTCTCTTTTGTGACTTCAGGAGCTTTTGTATACTCCGTTAGTATTTGACTAAAACGGTAAGCCTCACCTTCAGACTTTGAAACCACTTCTGATTTGTAAGCCTCAGCTTCTGCTAAAAGTCTTTGACTTGCGCCTCGGGCCTTTGGAACAATATCGTTCGCATAGGCTCTAGCCTCATTAATATATCGTTGCTCATCTTCACGCGCCTTAACAACATCATCAAATGCTGGTTTAAGTTGAACTGGAGGCTGAGCATCCTGCATAGTAACAGCAGTAATCATAAGCCCAGTATTGTATTCATTTAGTAGTGCTTGTGATGCAACCTTAACTTCTTGAGCAACCTGCTCTCGACCAGTTGTTAGAACATAATCCATTGTATTGTCACCTACAACCTGCCTAATAACACTTTGAACGACATGACTGAGTGTCAATTCAGGTTGAAATACATTAAATAAGAAAGCCTGAGCATCTGCAACTTTATATTGGACAGCCAACTTAACATCAACCATGTTTTCGTCCTTGGTAAGCATAAGTGACTCTGAGCTTACGCCACCACTGTAGGAATTTTGAACATTTCTAAAGCCAATTTCTGCAGAACGAATCTGTTCAACATTTATTTTATATACCGACTCAACTGGATAAGGAATATGCCAATGTGGGCCCTGAGTTGCAGAGGTTTGAAAAGCACCAAATCTAAGTACTACTCCTCTTTCAGCTGGGTCAACAATGTATATACCCGTAGCTAACCAGACAATAAAAGCAAGGATAAATATATATTTGAAGCTGCCTTTAGCTGCTTTACTTGCCCCCGAACTACCTGGAGTCTTTCCACCAAAGGTTGAGTTAAATTTATTTTTGAAGTCTTTAATAACTTCATCTAACTCAGGTGGAGTTTGATTGTTGTTGTCATTCCATGCCATTTGGGCTCCATTTTTATTATTACTCACGCAGTATCCTTAAAATTTAGTTAAAAACAAGATATGGTCATAATTGAAAAAAACAAGGTGTTGAAGTATTAAATATTACTTTAATTTACAAAAATTTATTTTACCCATAAAATAAACAAATAATACGTTTTAAGATTAAGAATAAACATTATCTATCAGAGCAATTTTTATGCCACTTATAATGATAAAATATTGTTTTCTAATGGCTTCATAAATATGAAAAAAAATTTAATCTTTATTGTTCTATTTTTTAGCCACTTTTCTTCTTTAGCCAATGGGGTTAATCTGAGTTGCGCACTTGATCAAAACTTATGTGATCGCTGCCCTGAATATCAAACAATATTTCCAGTAAAAAAATTTTCAGAAAATACAGGCTCTCTTGATATTGAAGCTGATCAAAGTGAAATTATTGAGGATAAGTATCTTCTTTCTGGAAACGTCGAAGTCAATTCACAAAATTTATTTCTATCAGCTAATGATGTTGAGGTTTCATCCACTGATAGCTCTATTTTAGCAACAGGTGATGTTAAATTTCAGGATGAATCTTATCTTATTACTAGTGACTATCTCTCTGCTGCAAGAGAGGAAGACAACCTAGTTGCAACTGCAACAAATGCAAATTATCAGGATTACTCTGTAGGTCTTAGTGGAGCAAATGGCTATACAGAAATAATAGAAAAAACGCCTACGACTGTTCTTCTCACAAACTCTACTTATAGCCTCTGTCCAGTTGATCAAAATGACTGGTTGATTGATGCTGATCAAATAGAGCTTAACTTAGAGAAAAATAGAGGAGTTGCCGACAATGCAACTGTAAAGTTCTATGGAGTACCAATATTTTATACGCCAAAATATAGCTGGGTTCTCTCAGGTCGTGGCTCAGGATTTCTAACACCTGATTATTCAACCTACAATGAAACTGGTCGGAGTGAGGACTCATATAGCTTAAGAGTCCCTTACTATTTTAATTTGGCTCCTGATCGTGACCTGCTACTAGCATTAACATACATGTCAAGCAGAAGATTCATTTATGAGGGGAAGTATAGACAACTCATTGCTCCGAGAATTTCTCAAGATCACGAAGATTCGATTTATTCGATAGAGGCTAAGTATTTACCAGAGGATAAAATCACTGGATTGAAAAGATGGCTTGTCAATTTTTCAGAAGAGTTAGATTTATCAGAAAAAGTTCATTTAAGTGCGAATTATTATCGTGTTTCTGATTCAAAGTATTTTGAAGAAATTGCAAGAACAAATACTGATGTCAAAACTCTAAAATCCTACATAAAGTACTCTTACAATGATGAAGACGAAAACCTTTCTCTTTCTCTACTATCTGAAGCTGAGCAAGTCGTTAACGCTGGAACACCTGAATATATAAAAGCTCTTGAAGGCTCAGCCTCAAAAACTCTTAATTCAGATGGAAAAATGCCAGTTCAATTGGATTTAGTTAGTACACGCTTTACCCATGAAACCTCTAGTAAAGAATCTGGAACAAGAACTCATGGAAATGTTGGGATCTCTAGAAAACTTAGTATTCAATATCCGACGGTAACTCCTCGTGCAAGCGTAGCCATCACAAACTATTCACTAAAAAATAATCCTAATATAAACAGAACAATTTTTGGCTCAGGTCTTGATATTGACTTTACAACTATAAAAAATAGTTCATTGTTTGGCTTCAAGGCAATTCACCAGATTAGCCCAATAATCACATACAACTATAGAGCTAAAAAAGTTCAAGGCAACATACCACTTTTCGATAGTACTGACAAATACGATGATATTATTAGTTTTTCTGACCTTACTTCAGGCGAAAGATATACTGGTCTAGATCGAATAACAAATGCTAATGATATTACTTTAAGCTTAGAATCAACCTATAGAAAAATTAACGCACTAGAGGATGATAAAGATCTGCTGAGTATGAAAATTGCTCAGACATATTTCACTGATGATGAGGTAGTTAGTAACACTTCAAACACTAACTATGAAACCAGAAAGTCATATTCTGATATTGCAGCATCAATTGATATGGCAGTTAATGACTTTTCAATTAGCTCAGCTGTTCAATTTAATCCAGACAAGTCAAAAATAGTTAAAAAGGAAAATACAATCACTTACAGTCCATCATCAAGAATATTTGTGTCCATGAGCTTTATTGACGAAGGATCAAAAGAAACTGAAAAATTTTATGGTGCATACCCTATTACTGACTCAGTTCATGTCTTTGGCGGTCTAGATAAGACTACCTCTACTGGAATTACAAATGCTGAAACGACAGGAATTGCTTATGAGTCGTGTTGCTGGGCATTTAGACTTGCACACTTTAAAGACGACAATTCATCTGGTGGATATAACTACAGCACTGGTATGGAATTAGTTCTCACTGGACTGGGCTCAACTTCTTCCCCTCTAAGAGATAAAATCGAAAATAAGATACCAGGTTATTCAGCAAAGCTTAGATAATGAAAAAAATCTTAGTTCTTTTTCTTGTATTTGTTACAGGAATGGTATTAGCTGAAAACACTATTATTGCCATCGTAAATAATGCACCTATTTCTCTTCATTCATTAAAAGATAATTTTCTATCTTCAAAAACAGTTGAAGAAAAAATTGAAATTTTGAATGCTCAAATTGATATAACTCTTCAACTTCAAAAAGTAAGTGAATTCAATTTAAGACCAACATACGAAGATGTTGAAGCAGTTTTAAATGATGTTGCAAAAAATAACAATTTTTCAATGAATGATTTATTAAATTTTGATGAAATAGATTCTATTAAAAATGAAATTGTAGAAAAATTATCAATCCTAAATCTTCAAAGATTTATAACTCATAATTTAGACAGGCCAACAAAAAATATTCTAAATGACTGCTCAAATACTGACTTAGAGCAGGATCAAAAACAAATCAAGATTGCTCAAATTATTATTTCTGAAGTTAGTACAGATTTAAAAGATTACGAACAAAAAAATATACTAATCGAATCCTTTCTAAATAAACTATCAAACCACATTTCCAAAGGAGCGTCATTTGAGTCGTTTGCAAAACTTCATTCTCAGCATCCAAGCTATCAAAATGGTGGCGTTACTGATTGGCTAACAGTCAATAATCCCACTCTTGAAATGCTTGATTCTCTTAATAAAAATGAAGTTTCAGAAATCTATTCAACTGATTTTGGCTCAGCAATTGCAATTAAGATTGATGAACGATTTATAAGTAGTAAACTTAAAGCATGTGAAGAGCGAGTAATATATCAAAATGCTGAAATATATTATGCACAATGGCTCAAAAACCTCAGAGAGCAAGCGATTATTAAAATTTATTATGGCAAACTTAACTAGGTCTGGTTCTAATGTCTAAATCAATTTACATTTTTGGCTTCCATAGCATTGAAAGCATATTAAACTCCAACCCTGAATTAGTTATAAAAGTATTAATCCAAAAAGGAAGAAAAGACAAGAGAGTTATTGATTTAACCAATACCCTCACTTCTCATAAAATACTTTATCTAATTTCTGATAAATCGAACTTGGACAAAATTTCAAAAGGGGAAATCCATCAAGGCGTCATATCTGAAGTTATGACTCCAACGATTCCTAGTGAAGAATCTTTTTTTCACTCCATCACTAAGTTTGATCAAAAGCCAATGATTCTTATACTAGATTCAGTCCAGGACCCAAGGAATTTAGGTGCCTGCCTTAGAAGTGCGAATGCAGCTGGAGTTTCACATGTAGTTATAAATAAAGATGGTTCAGCTCCAATTAATTCCTTAGTGCATAGAACATCAGCTGGAGCTATTAATAGTCTTCAAATTTTTCATGTAACAAACCTATCAAGAACAATAAAACAAATTCAAAAAAGGAATATTTGGGTTGTTGGTCTAGATGGAGGCATAAAGTCATCAATATATGATGTGAATTTAACAGGATCAATGGCTATTGTGGTGGGCTCAGAAGGCAAAGGAATAAGGCCATTAATCAAAAAAACTTGTGATGAATTGGTCTCAATTCCGATGTCTGGAAATATAGAAAGCCTCAATGTTTCAGTGGCAACTGCAATTTGTCTTTTTGAGATTAAAAGACAAAGAGAAAGCACTTAACATTCAGTAAACTATTGGGTATAATTTTCGGCTTTATAAATTAGATAATGGAAAAGGCTAAAAAACTTCCTAATAAGATTAACTTTTTTAACTTTGCCAAGAAAGAAGTCAAGTTAGATGGAGATTATAAAATTTCCGAATTATCAAGACTCACTGAAATCGCAAGTAATGAAAATGACAAGGTTAAAGTAAATTTATCTTTTCGCCTAGAAAATGGAAGAATCCCATGTGTTGAAGGGATAATAAAGTCTATACTTGTATTAGATTGTCAACGATGTTTAGATAGTCTTCAAGTAGATTTAAAAGTTTCATTTGATATTGCATTTGCTAGAAATGAATTCCAGGCTGATAGCCTAGATGATAAATTTGAAATCTACCTTATTGGAGATGATGAAGAGTTAGAAACAAAAGATTTAATTACTGATGAAATTCTTTTATCTATTCCAATGGCACCATCTCATGATTTTGATTGTGGTCTTGAGACTGATAAAGGAGATATAGTTGAGGAAGTTCGAGAGCATCCTTTCGATGCTCTAAAAAATATTAAAATAGCCAATTTTGGCAAGGAGTAAAAATGGCAGTTCAAAAAAGTAGAAAGACACCCTCTAAAAGAGGAATGCGTCGTTCTCATAATGCATTGAAAAATCCTGCATTGTCTGAAGATCAAGAGACTGGTGAGACTCATCTTAGGCATCATATTACAGCTGATGGATATTATCGAGGCAAGCAAGTAATTAAGGCTGTCGATGATATTGAAGAGGTTGAAGCCTAACTAAATCATGTCTATTAAGGTATCAATAGATGCCTCAGGTGGTGATTTTGGTTTTCCTGTTACTATCAATGCTGGTATAAATGCGCTTAAGGCATATGATGATCTTTTGGTTAATTTCGTAGGTGATCAAACAGGAATAGAGAAAGAGCTTAAAAATAACGCTTTATCTTCAAAATTTTTAAGTCGAATTGAAATAACTCATGCCAGTGAAGTTATTAATATGGATGACTCACCATCTGTAGCTCTTAGGCATAAAAAAGACTCCTCAATGAGAGTCGCCATAAACCTAGTTAAAAATGGTGATGCTGATGCATGCGTTAGTGCTGGGAACACTGGAGCGTTAATGTCTATTGCGAGGTTTGTGCTCAAAACAATTTCTGGAGTTGACAGGCCTGCTATTATGTCAGCAGTTCCAACGCTTACTGGTCCAACCCATGTTCTTGATTTAGGCGCAAACATTGATTCAAAACCTAACACGCTTCTTCAATTTGCAATTATGGGCTCCATTGCAGTTCAAAATACTGAGGATATTGCAAGTCCCTCTGTCGGCCTATTAAATGTTGGAACAGAGGAGCTTAAAGGCAATGAAAAAAGTCAAGAGACATCAGAGCTTCTAAGAAAATCAACACTTAACTACATTGGTTTTGTTGAAGGTGATGACATTTATAAAGGCAATGTAGATGTAATAGTTTGTGATGGTTTTGAAGGAAATATTGCTCTCAAAGCGAGTGAAGGGGTTGCTAAAATGTTCTCTTTTTTTATCAAAAAATCTTTCACAAAAAACATTTTTACTAAGTTAGTTGCAATCCTTGCAAGGCCAGTTATGAAAGATTTTAGGTCCAAAGTTGACCCTGGAAAATATAATGGGGCTAGTCTTCTTGGCTTAAAAGGAGTTGTAGTGAAAAGCCATGGTAATGCAGATATTGACTCTTTCTTTCAAGCAATCAGAGAAGCTTACCTTGAAGCTCATGCTAAAATCACCGATAAGATTTCTGAGCAGTTAACTCGCGAATTAGAAGAACATAAATAATGAAAAATTTTGCAAGAATTACTGGCACCGGAAGCTACCTTCCTCCAAAAATTGTTACCAATTTTGATCTTGAAAAAACTCTCGATACTTCGGATGAATGGATTACTGCTAGAACCGGAATCAAAGAACGAAGAATTGTAACTAGTGAAAGTACCTGTGATCTTGCTCTAGAGGCTAGCCTAAACGCGCTATCCATGGCAGAAAAAAAACCAGAAGATATTGATCTAATTATTCTATCAACAACAACGCCAGATAAAATATTTCCTGCAACAGCTACGATGCTTCAAAATCGCCTTGGCGCCTCATGTCCAGCTTTTGACCTTCAGGCAGTTTGTGCTGGTTTTGTTTTTGCAATGAGTAATGCTCAGCAATACATTGAAAATGGAAGCGCTAAAAATATATTAGTTGTTGGAAGTGAGACAATGTCAAAAATTGTTGACTGGACTGATCGCTCCACAGCTATTTTATTTGCTGATGGTGCTGGAGCAGTTGTTCTAAGTGCTGATAAAAATACAGGAATTAAACACTCTAAACTCTACAGTGATGGAAATTATCTTTCTTCTCTTCATGTAAACAACAACAGAATAAATGAATTAGGAACTATAGAAATGGAGGGTAATGAAGTTTTTAAAATTGCAGTTAATAAATTATCTGAGGTTGCTGAGGAGACGCTTACAGACTGCAATATGACTTCAGAAAATATTGACTGGATGGTTCCTCATCAAGCAAATATCCGAATCATTAATGCTATCGCTAAGAGAATTAAATTACCTCTCGATAAAGTTATTTTAACTCTTGATAAGCACGGTAACACTTCTGCTGCATCTATACCCCTTGCTCTCGATGTTGGTGTTCGAGATGGGAGAATTAAGAAGGGTGATACTTTGCTATTTGAAGGCATTGGAGGTGGATTTAGTTGGGGGAGTATACTTACAGAGTTTTAATAGGTACGATTCATCAACTGCCTAGTTATTACCCTTAAAGGCTCTGCATTAACACTCAATAAAGTGGTCTCATCAAGCGCCTTCTGATAGAGATTTTTGAAAATCTCAATAGATTCATCAATGCCAATAATTGAAGGATAAGAGGGTTTATTTTTTTCTGAGTCTGAATTTTGACGCTTACCCAAAATTTCATCTGAAGTTGTCACATCCAGAACATCATCTTGAACTTGGTATGCCAAACCTATATTACTTGAGAAAGATTCGAGTATTGAAAGATCTTTATCACTAGTATCGTTCAAAAGTGCTCCAAAATTAATAGCACAGCTAAGAAGAGCTCCAGTTTTCTTTATATGCATATCGTTCAAAAGATCTAGTTCAACATTTTGAGAAACTATAGATAAGTCAATTGATTGGCCTTCGGCCATCTTATAAGATGATTCTGATAATAAGTCTAACAACTTTACTTTTGTCTCATCATCAAGTAATGGGTCATTACAGATCACTTGAAAAGCGAGCGCTTGAAGAGCATCGCCAGCAAGAATTGCTTGGGCCTCTCCATAAACTTTATGACTTGTTAGTTGATTATGGCGAATATCATCATCATCCATTACTGGCAAATCATCGTGAATTAGAGAATAAATATGAATTAACTCTATCGCGCATGCACAAGAGTCAACTTTTTCGATTGCAACATTGTATAAACTTGCAACCGTATAAGTCAATATTGGTCTAAATCGCTTACCACTTGCCAAAGCACTATATTTCATAATGTCTTTGAGGTGATTTTTCGAAGAGCTAGTCGATTGTATCGAATCTAAAAAGCGCTTTAACTTGGAGTTGACTCTCCCCCTGTAAAAGTCATGAGTCTTCAAACGACCTCTCTTCACTATATTCATCACTTTCAGTTAAGACACTAATGCGCTGTTCAGCATCTTTAAGAGCCGAATGACATTGTCTATGAATCTTGACACCTTCTTCAAAAAATTTTAGAGACTCTTCTAGGCTTAACTCACCAGAATCCATCTTATTAATAATTTCTTCAAGCTTTGATAAACCTTTATTGAAATTGAATTTTTCAGCCATCAGTTGTATTTCCCTTAATTTAATATTTATTAAGAATATTATCCATCAATTTACTAGGCAATATGTTGCCTAAGAAAGCAAAGAGTTTTGTTGGAACGGTAACTCGATAATAGTTTTTTGGGGAATTTGACTCTAACGCGTGAATTGTGCACTTCAATATAGCCTCTGGAGGAAGGGTAAATTTAACATTTTTGCCAGATTTAAGCCTTTTAATCATAGATTGATATTGGTTTAAAAAATTGCTATTTGATGTTTCAACATTTTCCTTAAAGGCCTTATAAGCGTTTTGCCTAAATTTAGACTCTATTGGGCCTGGCTGAATTACCGACAATTTTATGTTTGTATTTTTTAGCTCAAGCCTTAAAGTGCTAACAAGCCCCTCAATAGCAAACTTTGACGCTACATATGGACCTCTAAAAGGCATTGCGACAAAGCCTAATACGGAGCTGATATAAAGAACTCTTCCCAAATTTAAATCTCTCATTTTTGGAAGCACTAAATTGGTAAGCTCGTGCCAACCAAAAACATTAGATTGAAATTGTTTATCTAATACCTCTCTTGATATGTCCTCCAAAGCTCCAGCTTGTCCGTATGCGCCATTATTAATTAAGGCATATAAGTTATTCGTTTTCTCATAAAGCTTGAAAACTAGAGCCTTTATGGAGTCGGAAGAAGATAAATCTAATAAAAGTGCTTCAAAACCTAGATCTTGTAGCATTATTAAATCCTCATATGTCCTAGCTGTTGGAAAAACACGATAGCCTTTTTTTTGAAGGCCTAGAGCTAGACAAAGACCAATTCCTGTTGAACACCCAGTAATTAATACTGACTTCATTTTTGAATGTTTGTCCAATATTCAGCCTTATTCTTTAATTGTTGATCAATACTCTCAGAGCGCAATACAAAAAAATCATAAGCCATTCTAAACCTTGGGTTATTTAATAATTCTTTAGATTTTTTTGGGTTTGCATTTTCTAAGCGATATTGCATTAACCAAATATCCTTTACACGGCCTGATAACCATCTCGGCATCATGACCTGTTGAACTTGTTTTTTAATCACATCTTCTGAGGCTTTATTCATTGAATCAAATCGAGACATTTTTTTCTTTTTAAGCTCATTAAAGCGCTTTTTTTGTGCCGACCAAAGAAAGACTGCAAAAAGAAAAGCAGGTGTTACTGAGCTTCCAATCTTTATCCTTTGAGAAGTATTAATAAGAGAAGTAGAGATAAATTCATCCTCTGTAGTTTGAGGAAATAAATATTTGAGAATACCTAGGTTTGACAATTCGCGAAAAACCTCTAATGAGTTTTCATTATGAAATAATTTGATAACCTCTTCATACAACCTTGCAGGTGGTATATTTTCAATTAAATATGCATTATTTAAAATGCTTTTAATTAAATTGGGATCAATAGTTGCTTTTAATTTAGCCTTAAAACGAACTGCTCGAATCATTCTAACAGGATCTTCTTCGAATCTTTCAGAGGGGTTACCAATCATATTAATTTGTAGCTTTTCTAGATCATCAAGGCCGCCAACATAATCGATCACTTCATAATTTTGCAAATCAAAGTAAAGGCCATTAATTGTGAAGTCTCTTCGAAAAACATCATCCTCTAAAGAGCCATAAAAATTATCTCTCAAAACCATACCTTTTGATGAAGTTGAGTTGTTTCGACCCGATCTAAAAGTTGCAACTTCAATAAACTTTCTAGCTGAAAACACGATATGAACTAATTTAAACCTCCTTCCTATAATCCTTGAGCGTTTAAAAAGTTTTTGAATTTGTTCTGGTGTTGCATTGGTAGCTATATCAAAATCTTTTGGCGCATAACCTAAAAGGAGATCTCTTATACAGCCGCCAACAAGATATGCCTCATAACCACTTTTGTTAAGCTTTTTAACAATTTTTAGAGCATCTGAATCGAGTAATTGTTTGTCAAATTGAACACTTTGACGAGTATGGTTCATAAACTAACAACTTCTCTTGGATTCCATCCTTCTTGTCTATGCTCACATTCAACATTTGTGTAAACACCACCTCTAACATTAAAGACAGCTTTCAGCCTAATAAACCTTGGATTCATAGCATCTACCAAATCATCAAGGATCTTATTGGTAACTGCTTCATGGAAAGCACCTTCGTTACGATAAGACCAGAAATAATTTTTTAATGCTTTCAATTCAACACAGTATTTATCAGCAATGTATTCTATGTGGATATCTGCAAAGTCTGGCTGACCTGTCAAAGGACATAGACAGGTGAACTCTGAAGAATCAATTCTGATTACAAAATCTCTTTCAACATTTGGATTATCAAATACTTCTAAAATTTTACTTGGAGAGCTTGACATATTTTTTCAGTTTAAATTATAAAGGTGATATTTTAGCAATAAAAGAGCCTAAATTTCCTTGTCTCATTTGATAAAAAATAATCATGCATAAAATCAGAAGAATATGAATAGACCATAGACCTAGAAGCGGATTTAATTGACCACTCTCAATTGAGTTTTTGGCTACCAGCAGTCCATTGTTATAGAGCATAAAAACAATCACTCCAAAAAGAAGATTAACTCCTTTCCCAGTTCTAGGAGAGCTCCTACCTAAAAGGACTCCAATGATGGAAAGAATTAGTATTGAAATAGGCTGGGATAACCGCCATTGTATTTCAGCATTGGCAAGCAAACCACCCTCCATCAACAAATCAATTGATGACTTTTCCTCAATTTCAGAAAAATTTGAAAGAGATTTTTGCACTTCTCCTGACACTATTTCCAAATCATACTTATCAAAGTCCAAAATATTTACATTTTCATCTCCTGGCAAACCCACATATCGAACGCCATCTTTAAGTCTAAGATAGATACTTTCGTTATTAGAATCAGTGTATTTAGTTGCTTCAGACGCTAATACTACTATAGGGCTTTCTTCATTTGAAATATAGATAAAAATCTCCTCCATATTTTGCTCTCCTGCATTGTCAATTTGGGATGACTCAGAAGCATAAAAAACGATTTCACCATTTTTAAAGCTCTCAAACTTTCCCTCAGTTATAAATGAAAACTCTGAGGCATTTACAGTTTCATCTTCAGCTATACTTTTTTGCTGTTTTGCCCACGGAACTACATAAATTGTTAGAAAAAAAACTAATAGAAATAAAAAAAACACAACTGGCTGAATAAGGTGGATAAAGTTTTTCTCTCCTAAGCCGATAGAGTTCATTACTATAGCCTCTGAATTTTTATACATCTGTGAAATAGAGATGATTATTGATAGAAAAAATGAAAGTGACAATATGATCGGTAAGTCCCGAAGCATATTAAAACCAATGATTGGTGTCAATTCTTGAATTGGTATGCCATGCTCAACACTTTCTTGGACAGTCAATACAAACTGATTTCCAAATACAATAAGGCCAATGATAAAAAAAATAGCAAGAAAGAAAACTACTAA
>CACDVH010000022.1 GCA_902556205.1 uncultured Gammaproteobacteria bacterium
GACTTAAGCCGGTTATGGATAACGTCATCACGTTTGGCGCTGGACACTTTTACTGCTCACAGTCAGACAAGGGAGGCCTTGTGTTTGGTGGTGATATTGATGGCTACAACACCTATGCTCAGAGAGGCAATCTCCCTGTTGTGGAGGATGTATGCTCTGGTGGTATGGCGATTATGCCATCAATCGGACGCGCGAGGCTTCTAAGAATGTGGGGCGGAATCATGGACATGTCGATGGACGGATCACCATTTATTGATAGTACAGAAGTCGATGAGCTTTTCTTTAATGGGGGCTGGTGCTACGGAGGCTTTAAAGCGACTCCTGCGAGCGGCTACTGCTATGCTCATTTATTGGCTACCAATAATTCACATGAGGTTGCCACAGCCTACAAGCTCGATCGGTTTAGGCGCGGCGCTATTATTGATGAGAAGGGCGTTGGTGCTCAACCTAACTTACATTAAGGGGAACAAGACGTGATCATTAATCATCCACTGCTAGGTCCTCGAGATTCAGAAGAGTTTGTTTATCTGGGTTCAACTGACCTGATCAATAGACCGACTAATTGGGAGGATGAAGCATCTGCTGAAGACTTCTATCAGTATCAATACATCAGAGATAATATTGCTGGAGACCATCAAGAGCTTTGGTATCACGAGCAAGGTGACCAGTCCTGGCTGGTTGTCTCAAGAAACACACTAACGCATGAGATTACGAATGTTGAGCTTGCTCAAGATGTCGCAAGGACAATGGGTAGAGGGAAATGAGTCAGACGAATAGAAAAGACGGCGGTCTAATAAACAAAGATAAAACTCTAACCTTTACCTTTAATGGTCAAATATTAAGAGGCTATGAGGGCGATACGCTCGCTTCGGCACTGCTCGCTAACAATCAGCAACTGGTTGGACGATCATTTAAATACCACAGGCCACGCGGTATAGTCACGGTTGGCTCTGAAGAGCCAAACGCAATCATGGAAATTGGAAGCGGAGCTTACAAAGAGCCCAACACGCGTGCAACTGTAACCCAGCTTTATAATGGCCTTGAAGCCAACAGTCAAAACCATAGAGGACCCCTGAGCTTCGATTTGATGGCGATAACGGACTTCTTCTCTCCGATGCTTGGCGCGGGTTTCTATTACAAAACTTTTATGTGGCCGAAGGCTTTTTGGGAGAAGCTCTATGAGCCAGCCATTCGAAATTCTGCTGGTCTAGGAACGCTCTCAACTGAGCCAGATCCAGACACTTACGATAAAGGATTCCGTTACTGCGATATATTAATCATTGGTGCGGGAGCCTCTGGCTTGTCCGCTGCACTGACTGCTGCTAGCTCAGGAGCAAAAGTGATCCTGGCTGATGAGGATTTTCTGATGGGCGGTAGACTCAACTCAGAAAAAACCAAGGTTGATGATATTGCTGGTAGTGAATGGGCGAAGAACGCGGTTGATCAGTTAAGTGCTATGGACAACGTCACATTGATGTCCGATACAACCATCTTTGGAGTTTACGACCACGGCATTTATGGTGCGCTCGAAAATCGCTCCTCTGAGTCAAGAGCTGACTCAAAAAAGCCAAGACAGGTCAACTGGAGAATTTATGCCAAGCGCTCCATTCTTTGCGCCGGCGCTATTGAACGTTCAATTGCTTTTGGAAACAATGATCGCCCAGGAATTATGCTCGCTGGAGCGGTTAGAGCCTATATGAATAGGTTTGCTGTTGCGACCGGTAAAAAGGTTTCGGTTTATACAAATAACGATGATGGCTGGCAAACGGCGAAAGATTTAAGGTCCAAGGGAGTCAAGGTTGTTGCGGTTATTGATTCACGTACTATTAGCCCAGTCATGGGAATTCAGGGTGCAGAAATTTTTATGGGTACGGACGTTGTAGATACGAAAGGCAGAAGGGCGCTTAAATCGATTAAGCTCTCTAACGGTAAAAGTATCGATACCGATTCACTGGCTGTTTCTGGCGGCTGGAATCCTAACCTTCATTTAACTTGCCATCATAGAGGTATTCCTAAGTGGAATGAAGATATTGCTTCTTTTGTGCCTGATGATAAGGCGCCTCCAGGTATGTCAGTTGCAGGAAGAGCAAAAGGAACGATGGTTCTCTCTGATGCAATTAAAGAAGCGCATGATTTAGGATCTTCCGTTGCTTTAGAGTTAGGCTTTAAATCTAAGAATTTAAAGGCAGCTTCAACGCCAGCGGTTGCCTATAACGTGGTTGCGAATTGGGGCGTTCCAAGTGGTAAAAACCGTGCCTGGGTTGACTTTCAAAATGATGTGACAGCCAAAGATGTCAAGCTAGCGAATCAAGAAGGATTTAAGTCTGTCGAGCATGTCAAGAGATACACCACTTTGGGTATGGCCACAGACCAAGGCAAAACAGCCAACGTCTTAGGTATTGGTATCATGGCTGAAAACATGGGTCAGACTATGCAAGAGACTGGCACAACTATATTTAGACCCCCTTACAATCCAGTTGCTGTTGGAGCGTTTGCTGGAAGAAGAAGAGGAATGGAATTCTATCCAACACGCTACACACCAAGCCATAAGTGGTCGGAAGAGCAGGGCGCTGTATTTGTTGAGGTCGGGATGTGGTATCGTTCTCAATGGTTCCCACAGCCTGGTGAGACTCACTGGCGTCAATCCGTTGATCGTGAGGTCATTCAAACGCGTTCATCGGTTGGTATCTGTGACGTGACGACTCTAGGAAAAATTGATATTAAGGGCTCTGATGTCTCTGAATTCTTAAACAAAGTCTATGTGAATGCTTTTGCTAAACTTCCAGTGGGCAAGACTAGGTACGGCTTAATGTTAAGAGAAGATGGCATGGCTATGGATGATGGAACAACCGCAAGACTATCTGAAGATCATTTTGTGATGACAACCACCACAGCAAACGCAGTGAGTGTTTATCGTCACCTTCAGTTCTGTCATCAAGTGTTGTGGCCTGATTTAGATGTCCACATGATTTCGGTGACTGAGCAGTACGCGCAATACGCAGTAGCAGGTCCTAACTCTCGCAAACTTCTCGAGAAAATTGTTGATTCAAAACACGACATCTCTAATGATGGCTTTCCGTTTATGGCTGCAGGCGAGATTTCAGTCTGTGGAGGCGTTCCAGCAAGACTCTTTAGGATTTCTTTCTCGGGTGAGTTGGCCTATGAAATTGCTGTTCCAACGCGCTATGGAGATTCACTCATGAGGGCGATGATGGAAGCAGGAGAGGAGTTTAATGTGGTTCCTTATGGAACAGAGGCGCTCGGCGTTATGAGAATTGAGAAGGGGCACGCAGCTGGACCTGAGCTGAATGGCCAAACCAGTGCGTATGACCTTGGTATGGGCGGAATGGTTTCAGGCAAAAAAGACTTTATTGGGTATAAGCTTGGCTTGCGAGAAGAGTTGCAGCGAAGTGATCGTATGCAGATGGTCGGATTCAAGCCGGTTAATAAAAGTGATTTGGTTGAAAAAGGTTTTTCTATGGCAGGCTCTCACTTGCTTGGTCTTCGAGAGAAGCCGACCACTGAGAATGATCAGGGCTGGATCTCTTCATCGATCTATTCACCCATGCTTGGATGCTACATTGGCCTTGGTTTTATTAAAGACGGACTGAACAGGAAAGGTGAGTTTGTAAGAGCCGTTGATTTGGTTAGAGGGAGTGATATAGAGGTGGAAATTTGTAGTCCACACTTCTATGATCCTGAAGGAGGGCGTTTACGTGTCTGATTACGAATTATTACCAGAGTCGCCACTAGGCGGCGTTGAGATAGAGCTCGATGGTTTCAACATAACTGAAGTCACAGACAAGTCCTTAGTGATGGTCGCTCTTCCAAGAGATAAGTATAGTGATATTGAATCTTCAATTGATAAGTCCTGCGGTTTAAAGCTTCCAGAAATGGAGCATTCAACTGAGTCAAAGGATTCATCCATTACGCTCTGGCGTTTACAAAAAAACCAAGTTTTAGCTTACTTTACTTATGAGGGTCATGATGCAGAGTCACACCTCTCTAGTCAATTAAATGCTCCAGCATACTATACTGATCAGTCCGATACCTGGGCAATGATTCGGGTAAGCGGCAATAGAAGCAGGGATGTACTTGAGAGGATTTGTCCGATTGATTTAAGTCCTGAGGTTTTCTCAGTTGGAAGGGTTTCTAGAACTATTATGGAGCATATAGGAACAATAATCTTTAGAGACGGTGACGACTCTTATGTTCTCTTAACGATGCGCTCGTTTGGTCGATCAATGCTTCATGCTATTGAGGTTTCTGCTGACAACGTACTCTAAAAGCAAACCCAAAAAAATTCTTTTTATAAATCCCGTTTTCTAGCTATGAACAATGGCTAGAAAAATAATGCTTGCCAGAATATTAAAGAGCATCCAGAGAACAAAGTTCTTATTGATTTTCATTGTCTTTGTTTTTAGATTTGTAAACTCCAAAACCAATGAGCAAATATGAAATAAATTGAAAAATAAATTTATAAATGAATTTAACTGTTGATAAAAGTTTCTTCATGATTTATTCTTTCACTGGAATTAATCTTAATGAACATCAGTTGGAATGAATTGATTTTTGAACTGCATCTATATCGTAACCCAGAGAATTTATTTTAGCTAACAAGGCAATGTAGTCAGCTTCAGGAATCGTTGATGATCTCGCCATAATCCATACATAGTCGCGATTATTTCTACCGATAATGGTTTGCTGGTAATTGTCATCTAAATAGACGATTCTATAGTCTGCCTTGATTGGCCAGACAAACTGCATTCCCCAGATCGCGTTGGTAGTCTCATCCATCACAAATCCGCGAGGTCGGAATACCTTGGTTGGGCCATCGAGACTGCCTTTGTTGAAAGTGAAAGTCGTTGCAATAGTCCCATCATCATCTCTTTTATAAGTCTCGACAGGATTGTATGCGTCCTTCTCAAGAAAAGTTGGAATCGTTGCAATGACATACCAATCGCCCATAAATCTTTCAAGGTCAACATAGTCAACTACTGGCATTGATCCTTGATTTTTATCATCAAGGGCTTGAACACTAGAGCATCCAAAAAAATAAACTAATAGGGTTAAAAAAAGTGAGATTTTATTATTCATAACTTCATTTTAAATGAGAGATATGCAAACAAGATGAAGATTACACGTTCTTTAAAAGTAGTTTGATGACAAGCCTAGACTGAATAGCGCCTTTCGGTTTTCAAATCAAATAAATGGATGTTGTCGGAATCAATTGAAAATTGCTTTTTTGTATTCTTGCTTTCAGGTGAATATACACCAGGGATACTGGCTGTGATAAAGTCACCTGTTGAGGTAAGTTTGCCATGCAAGAGAGTATTAGCACCAAGCGGCTCAGAGTTCAGAATTGTTATCTCAATTGGACCATTATCATCTGGAATTAAATGTTCGGGGCGAAGACCAATTTTCAAAGAGCAGTCTCCCTTAGGTCCGGAACCAATTTTAGAGTCACGAATATAAATTTCTTTATTATTGATACTGCCTTCAATAATATTCATAGCAGGACTTCCAATAAATTGTGCTGCAAAGACTGAGCCTGGAGTTTCATATACCTCAAGAGGCGTGCCAATTTGTTCTGCAATGCCAGCATTCATAACAATCATTCGGTCTGCCATAGTCATTGCTTCAACCTGGTCATGTGTTACATAAAGTGCTGTTACTCCAAGTTTTTCTTGTAATTCACGAATTTCCAGTCGCATTTGAACTCGCAGTTTTGCATCAAGGTTTGATAAAGGCTCATCAAATAAAAACACAGCTGGTTCACGCACGATTGCACGACCCATTGCTACTCTCTGACGCTGCCCGCCTGATAATTGCTTGGGTCTGCGGTCAAGTAATGGCTCTAATTGGAGTAACTTTGCTGCTGCAACAACTTTAGCATCAATTTGATCTTTGGGCATTTTGGCTATCTTAAGACCGTAGCCCATATTTTGACGAACGGACATATGCGGATAAAGAGCATAGTTTTGAAAAACCATCGCTATATCTCGATCCATGGGTTCTTTTTCATTAACAAAATCTTCGTCAATAAAGATTTCTCCCTCTGTGACCGTTTCTAATCCAGCAATCATTCTAAGTAGCGTGGATTTACCACACCCTGAAGGTCCAACAATTACTATAAACTCACCATCTTTGATGTCCGTTGAGATGCCCTGGATAACCTCTGTTAAACCAAAGTTTTTCTTGACATTCTTAAGGGAAACTGTAGCCATAATTTATCCTATTATTTAATATATTCTATTTCTCACTATCTACCAGGCCTCTTATAAATAGTTTCTGCATACCAACTACAACAATTACAGGTGGAATCATCGCGAGGATTGAGGTAGCCATAATCACGGGCCAATCAGCCACGTCATCACCCGATGGAAACATTTGTTTAATGCCCATCACAATAGTATTCATCTCGGGTTCTGTGGTTATTAGTAAAGGCCATAGATATTGATTCCAACCATAAATAAATAAAATCACAAATAATGCAGCAATGTTTGTCCTGCTCATTGGCAAGACAATATCCCAAAAGAATCTCATAGGGCTGGCACCATCAACTCTTGAGGCCTCAGCCAACTCATCTGGAATAGTCAGGAAGAATTGTCTAAACAGGAATGTCGCAGTAGCTGAAGCAATCAATGGGAAAATTAGGCCACTATAGCTATTGAGCATGCCAAAACTTGCTACAACTTCATAGGTGGGAACAATTCGAACTTCAACAGGTAGCATCAAAGTCAAAAAGATCATCCAAAAGAAAAAAATTCTACCTGGAAAGCGAAAATACACAATTGCAAAAGCTGACAACAGTGAGATGATAATCTTACCAATTGCTATACTAATTGCCATGATAAAACTATTCACTAGCATTGTTGATACAGGAACATTTACACCAGAGAAAAGTGCCTTTGAGTAATTCTCCCAAAATTGATCACCTGGCCATAGCGGCATGGGTGGTTTTACGATTTCAGGCTGAGTAACCGTGGAGGCAACGAAAGCAAGCCAAATTGGAAAGAAGATAATCAGAACCCCTATAATCATAAAAACATGAGTTAGCCATAACCCTGAGCCTCGTTTTTCAACCATACCGTTAATATTTTTGCTCATCAGTAGTGTACCTTTTTCTCAATGTATTTAAATTGAATGACAGTTAGTAGACCGACGACAAATAACAAGACAACGGATTGTGCAGCAGACGAGCCAAGATCTTGACCAACAAAACCGTCAGCAAAGACTTTGTAGACTAATATGGTCGTTGACTGCTGCGGCCCACCCGATGTAATTGTATGAATTACACCAAAGGTTTCAAAGAATGAGTAAACGATATTTACCACCAATAAGAAAAAAGCGGTTGGCGATAATAGAGGAAGCACGACTGTCCAAAAACGTTTCCAGAACCTTGCTCCATCAATTGCAGCTGCTTCAATCACTGATCGAGGTACTGCTTGAAGGGCAGCTAAGAAGAATAGAAAGTTGTAACTAATTCGTCCCCAAGCAGAGGCTATCACGACAAGACCCATAGCTTCACCTCCATTCAAGACATGGTTCCAATCATATCCAAGCTGTCCAAGGTACCACGAAACAACTCCTACACGCGTGTTGAACATGAATAACCATAATACACCTGCAATTGCTGGAGCTACAGCGTATGGCCAAATGAGCATTGTACGATAGGTACCAGATCCCTTGATTAGCCGGTCTGCCATTACAGCAAGAAAGAGTGCTGGAATCATTGAACATAGTGTTACAAGAATAGAAAATACTGCAGTAGTGACAAAGGATGCTCGATAAAATTTATCACTAAAAAGAAACTCAAAATTGCCTAGACCCACAAAGACTGAAGATAGACCAAAAGGGTCAGGGATAAAAAGTGACTGCCAGATCGCTTGACCAGCAGGGTAGAAAAAGAAAATAACAGAAATAAGGACTTGCGGAGCAATTAATAAAATGGGCAACCACCAGCCACGAAATGTAACGCGTTGATTCATACTCTAAGTATTTTAAAGTAGGCAGGCCTTAAGAAGGCCTGCCTTTTTTTCTAAGTCTTAACGATTTGCTGACTCAAAGCGGCGTAGTAATGCATCACCACGCTCTTTTGCGCTATCCATCGCTTCTTGGGCTGATTTATCACCAGACCAAATAGCTTCTAGTTCCTCATCAATCAGACCACGAATCTGGTCATAAGATCCAAGACGTAAACCGTTAGAGTTCGCTGTTGGTTTATTTGCCGTCATCTGAATTACAGCAACTTCTGTACCAAGATTTTCAGCATAGAAGCCAGATGCACGTGTAGCATCTCCTGCTGCAGCCGTAATCGGTAAGTAGCCTGTATCTTGATGCCACTGTGCTTGAACATCAGTAGATGATAAGTAGCTCAAGAATTCACCTGCACCAGTATATTCAGCATCACTATGTCCCTCCATTACCCATAATGAAGCACCACCAATGATTGTATTTTGAGGGCTGTTTCCAACGCCTTTCCAATATGGTAATGGGCGAACTTCAAAGTCAAATTCAGCTTCTTTTTTGATTCCAGCATATCCAGCTGAACTCTCAGTAAATAAGGCACATTCACCAGCACGGAAGTTTGCACCACCTTCATTTCTACGACCAGTGTAGATGAACTTTCCATCTTTAGCCCATTGACCCATCGCTGAAAGGTGAGCAACCTGTGCTGGACCATTTAAAGTCAGCTCAGTGTCAAGACCTGCAAAGCCGTTATCTTTTGTTGCAAAAGGCACATCATGATAGGCTGAGAAGTTCTCAAGGTGAATCCAACTTTGCCACGCAGTAACTAGTGGGCATTCTTCACCACCAGCTTTAAGTGCAGTCAATGCAGTACCAACGCTCTGCCATGTTGAGAGGTCAGTATCAGGGTCAACACCAGCCGCTGCCATTGCATCACGGTTTACCCAAAGAACTGGAGTTGATGCGTTGAATGGAAGAGACAGCATGTCACCCTCTGTAGAAGTGTAGTATCCCTTGACTGCGCCAATATATGCGTCTTGGTCAAATTCTGCACCACTAAGTTCCATCACTTCATGCATTGGACGAACCGCTCCGCGAGCAGCCATCATAGTCGCAGTTCCAACTTCAAAAACCATAAGGATATGAGGTTGTTCATTAGCACGGAACGCTGCGATACCAGAGTTAAGTGTTTCAGAATAGTTACCCTTGTGAGTTTGAACTACTTTATAGTCGCTTTGGCTTGCATTGAAATCATCAACTTGCGCTGCAACTAGTTCACCAAGTCGGCCAGTAAAAGCATGCCAAAAGTGAACTTCGGTAGGTTCAGCTACCGATATTGGCGAGAACAATGTCGCCGCTATCAGAGCTCCTGAAAGATATTTTTTCATTATTTCTCCTATTAATGAGTCAATTTAGATTATTGACAAAAAAAGTAAAAACTAATAGGTTGTCCTATCAGTAGTTTAAGAATTTTTAATTGATTTTTGCCAGCACCAATCATAGATCTTACTCTGAAATGCTGCGCTTAATCTTTTGATAAAAGACAAAACTGTATTGATTTATTCCTCGCTGCTTGCAGTTTCAGACGAGTCCTCCGCTTTTTTTAGTGGTCGGTTGGCTCACCCACTATTTGATTAGATATTTGTGTTAAATATCTAATCAAAAAATTAGTATACATAAATATGAATTCATGTAAACATTATTTCCTGAATATTAGAACATTGTTCCATTATGTGAAACAATAACAATTAAGGATTATAAAATTAAGAAAGTTTGAGTATCTTAATTATTCTCAAATACTCTGTTATGAGTGTCATAGCAACGAATAAATGTTGCGCATCTCATTAGATGCTTTAGTCTTTGGGCGCCTGCATAGGTACAAGAACTTCTTATGCCTCCCAAGATGTCTTGAATTGTATTAGACACTTCACCACGATAGGGCACTAGTATTTCACGTCCTTCTGAGCTGCGATAATCTTTTAGTCCGCCAAAGTGTTTTACATTTGCCGCATCTGAACTCATGCCATAAAACTGTATAAATGATTTCTCTTCAGTCACGCCAACTTCTTTTGTAAGATATTCTTTAGTAACAACCTTACCTCCACCCTCGTCATGGCCAGCTAACATTCCACCTAACATCACAAAGTCCGCTCCTCCAGCAAATGCTTTCACGACGTCACCAGGAGTCGCGCAGCCACCATCAGCAATAATATGTCCGCCTAGTCCATGAGCTGCATCAGCACACTCTATAACTGCTGATAATTGAGGGTAGCCAATACCAGTTTGAATGCGCGTTGTACAAACGCTACCAGGCCCGATTCCAACTTTGACAATGTCTGCACCATTTAGAATTAGCTCTTCTGTCATTTCGCCAGTAACTACATTGCCAGCAATGATCACCATGTATGGATACTGCTTTCTAAATTTTCTAACAAAGTTACTAAATCGCTCACTGTATCCATTTGCTACGTCAATACAGACGTACTTTAGATTGCCCTTGTCGACTTGATTGTATACCTCTTTAAATTTTTCAGAATCATTATCTGTAATGCCGATGCTCATTGCTACATGTTCTCTTCTGAAATCATGATCAGAATTAAAGTAATTAACCAATTCTTCTACCGCTAAGGTCTTTACAAGACAAGTGAATAGTTTTTGTTTGGCGAGGATGTCAGCCATGTCAAATGTTCCCACACCGTCCATATTAGATGCCATGATAGGGACGCCTCTATAATGCCTATAGTCATCTATTGTTTCGCCCTGATAATTTCGAAATTTAAAGCCTCGTTCTAAGTCAACTTCCTTGCGAGAGCCTAATGTGCTTCGTTTAGGTCTAATTAGAACATTGTTATAATCAAGCTTTATATCTTCTTCAATTCTCATCTCTTAACCCCTAATTATTTAATTAATTTAAAGAATGTTTTGTAAGTATTGTTATACCCTTAAATTCCTCCATCTTTAAAACAGTATTCTACAAAAAAATGCTAAATTAATTCTCCGTCTTTGTAATTGCCCTCGAATATTTTATTTCCACTTTCATCCCACTTGGTCCAAGTACCATTCTTTTTTTCTTTCCGATATAGCCCTTCCTCGCATTTTTGTCCGTTATCATGCCATGAAATCCATCTTCCCTCATAGAGTCCATCCACATCTATACTCTCCCTCATTTTTTGACCATTTTCATGCCAGTAGATATGTTTTCCATGCCAAATATTGTTTTTAAATGACTCCTCGCTTTTGAGCTGACCATTCTCATACCACTCCAGCCATTTACCTTGCTTACTTCCATCAACCCAAAGACCTTCTGAGGATTTTTTACCAGAAGGGTGCCAGCAAGTTTCAATGCCATTTTTTAAGCTTTTATTATCTTTTTGCATAGAGGAATTATAAGTCCAAACTTCGTTTGATGTGTGAGTGAGGGTGTATATATCTATCTACGAGGTCGAGAGGCCCCCCGTACCTTCAAAGTCTAAATATGAGCGTAAATTGCTCTTCTTATTGAATCTTTAAATACTTAAGTTAATAGATAAATCATTTTTTTGAATGCTGTCATATTCTTGTCATATTCCCATCCTATACTTTCCTAAAAATTAACTATAAAAGGAGTAGTACAGTGAAAAAAAGCTTAATTATTGCTAGCACAATTGCAGCACTAACTATCACATCAAGCGCACAAGCAGCAAGGGATCATATCGATGTTGTTGGTTCCTCTACCGTATTTCCATTCTCAACAGTAGTTGCTGAAACATATGGAAAAAACACAGGAAAGCCAACTCCAAAAATTGAGTCGACTGGAACTGGCGGAGGCATGAAACTTTTTTGCAAGGGTGAGGGAATTGATACTCCTGATATTACAAATGCATCTCGACGAATCAAGTCTAGCGAGTTTGAGCTTTGCATGAAAAACGGTGTCACAGACATCACTGAAGTCTTAGTTGGTTTTGATGGCATTGCCTTTGCAAATGCGATAAACGGGCCCTCTTTTAATTTTTCATTAAAAGATGTATATTTGGGGCTGGCTGCAAAGATTCCAGCTGAAGCATATCAAAATGGAACTGAAGGCGATATGATTGATAATCCATTTACTCACTGGAACCAAATTAACGCAAATCTTCCTGCGGTCAAAATTAAGGTCTTAGGTCCTCCACCAACATCAGGAACAAGAGACGCTCTTCAGGAGCTCGCAGTTGAAGGCGGATGTAAAAATTACCCAGCTATGAAGGCAATGAAGTCCTCTGACAAGTCTCAATACAAAAAGCTTTGTCGTGGTATTCGTGAAGATGGAGCTTATGTACAGATGGGAGAAAATGACAACTTGATAATTTCAAAGTTAACTAAAGATCCAAACGCACTTGGCGTATTTGGATTTTCTTTCCTAGACCAGAATGGCGACAAAGTAAAAGGCTCAGCTATAAACAATTCTGCAATTTCGTTTGAGAGCATTGCAAACGGAGACTACCCAGTATCAAGGCCTCTGTACTTTTATGTGAAAAATGCCCATAGAGGGGTCATTGATGGGCTTGATGGGTTCATTGCAGAGTTTGTTGACGAAGACACTTTTGGAGAAGAGGGTTACCTAACAGATAAAGGCCTTATTCCCTCTCCAGAGAATATTAGAAGTGGTTTTGCGGAGGACGCTCTTGGCGCAGTTAAGCTAGCCTTGTAGTTTTAGATAAATGTTTTAATGGATAAAAACCCGCTTTAGTTAGAGCGGGTTTTTGCTTAGTTTGTATTAAGTAAATACAACTTTTTTTTGTAATATTTAAAGACTTATATATAATGGCAAAAACTCAAAATTGTAATCGTAATGAGTAATCTAGAAATACTATTGATATTGATAATTGCTGCTGTGATTGCATACTATGCCACTAAGCGCCAAGCCCAATCATGGCAAGCCTCAAGGGATAAAACAAAGCTAGATTCGTTGCCAAACTATTATGGTTATTTTGGAGCAATATGTACTCTGCTTCCAGCTCTAATTGTCCTGTCTTTTTGGTCTTTTATTGAGGGTAATATCATTTCTGCTCTTGTCGTGTCAAAGTTTGAGCGCTTGAGCGCCTCAAATGCTTCTGACCTAAGCTTGGTAATGAACGAGATTAAAATCATCGTTGAGAGTGGACTTTCTGAAAAAAATAGCAACGATCTTTTTTATGAAAAAGCCGCTGTCTTGATTGAAAGGTACAGCTCGGTCAGCCTCTTCTTAAAGGTGGCTTCAGTATTTGCTCTCTCCATACTTGGGTTTATGTATGCTTATTTGAAAATAACACCAAGATTTAAAGCTAGAAAAAAAGTTGAAAAGACAGCTGTTTATTTTCTTCTTCTAAGTGCATTGGTAGCAATACTGACCACTGCTGGAATTATTTTTTCAGTGCTTTTTGAATCCATAGCTTTTTTTAGTCAGATTTCTATTTTTGATTTTGTGTTTGGGACTCACTGGTCTCCTCAAATAGCCATCAGAGAGGACCAAGTTAGCAGCACTGGAGGGTTCGGGGCCTTCCCACTTTTTTGGGGGACCATCTTAATTTCAATTATCGCCATGATCGTTGCCGCCCCCTTGGGGCTTATTTCCGCAATTTATTTGGCTGAGTATGCCCAGCCAAAAATACGTAATGTCGTCAAGCCAATTTTAGAAATATTAGCCGGAGTCCCAACAGTGGTCTATGGCTTTTTTGCAGCACTAACTGTGGGCCCAATGATGAGTGGATTGGGAGACCGATTAAATGAATTTGGGATGAGCTTTGAGATAGAGCTTTTTGCTGGCCTAGTTGTCTCATCTGAATCTGCTTTAGCGGCTGGACTAGTAATGGGAATGATGATTATGCCTTTTATTCTCTCACTCTCTGATGATGTTATTAGTGCTGTTCCTGACTCTCTGAGAGATGGCTCTATTGCAATGGGATCAACAAAGTCGGAGACGGTTTGGAAAGTGGTCTTTCCAGCGGCACTCCCAGGAATTGTTGGTGGGTTTTTATTGGCTATTTCTAGAGCAATTGGCGAGACAATGATAGTTTTAATGGCTGCTGGCGTTGCTGCGAACCTTACCGCAAACCCACTCAACTCGGTTACAACTGTGACAACACAAATTGTAGTCCTTTTAACAGGAGACCAAGAGTTTGATAGCATCAAAACTCTTTCAGCTTTTGCTTTGGCACTTGGCCTTTTTGTAACAACACTGATACTAAACATCCTTGCTCTACAAATTGTTCGAAGATACAGGGAGCAGTATGAATAATCTTGAAATTGTAAAAGCTGGCCTTAATAAACGCTATGCTAAAGAAAGGCGATTTAAATTTTATGGCATTTTTTCAATCAGCCTGAGTCTGCTTTTTTTATTCTTTCTTTTGTTTGATATTGGTGCCAAATCAATTCCAGCATTTACACAGACCTATATTAATTTAGATATTGAGTTTGACAAGAAATCAATGAAGCTTCAAGACCAAGACTCTTATTCTGAAGAAACCCTATTTTCTGCCTCTTATAGCAAGCTAGGTCGAAATGCTTTATATAAACTCTTTCCAGAAGTTACTGAACGAAAACAAAAGAAAGCACTTCGTCAAATGCTTAGTTCAGGGGCAAGGTATGATCTCAGAGATGCCGTCCTAGAAAATAATGATTATGTTGGAACCACTCAAAACCTTTGGGTTCTTGCAGGCGATGATATTGATGCTTTTGTTAAAGGTCTTATAGATCGCAATATTCCTGAGGCCGATAGGCGCGTTAAAGACTATCAGGTTAAATGGGTGGATATACTTGAAGCCCAGAATAAAATTGAAAGAAGGTTTAATATTAACTTTTTTACAAGCGGTGATTCCAGAGAGCCTGAGCAAGCAGGAATTTTGGGCGCATTAAAAGGCTCTTTTTACACTATGCTTGTGACTCTCCTTTTAAGTTTTCCTATAGCGGTATCCGCTGCGATTTATTTAGAAGAGTTTGCCCCAAAAAACAACTGGTGGATTGACATTATTGAAATAAATATTAACAATTTGGCAGCAGTTCCATCTATTGTATTTGGAATCTTAGGCTTAGCTGTATATATTAATGTCTTTGGTGTTCCAAGGTCAGCACCCTTAGTTGGAGGACTTGTTTTAACGCTAATGACACTGCCAACAATTATCATCTCTACTAGAGCTGCATTGAAGTCTGTGCCCCCTTCAATAAGAGAGGCAGCCCTATCGATTGGTGCGTCAAAAATGCAAGTGATTACTCATCATGTTCTTCCGCTTGCAATGCCCGGCATCTTAACTGGATCAATCATTGGAATGGCGCAAGCCCTTGGTGAAACAGCTCCACTATTAATGATAGGAATGGTTGCCTTTGTTGCAGACATCCCTCAAAGTATTTTAGATCCTGCTACTGTATTGCCAGTTCAGGTTTTTATTTGGTCAGACTCTCCAGAGAGGGGCTTTATAGCATTAACTTCAGCGGCAATTGTTACGCTGCTAGTTTTTTTATTTTTTATGAACTTGATTGCGATAGTTTTGCGCAAAAAGTTTGAAACTAGGTGGTAATATGGAAATATCAGATAATATGGATCTAGATCAGGAAATCTCAAAAACAGTTGGATCTCCATTGCTTGAAAGTAAGGTTAGAATTGCCTGCAGGGACGTCAATGTTTTTTACAATAAAAATGTCCAGGCTATATTTAACGTTAATCTAGATATTGGAAAAAACCAAATTCTAGCAATGATCGGCCCTTCGGGCTGTGGAAAATCAACTCTGCTTCGATGCTTCAACAGGATGAATGATACTATCGAAGACTGTGTTGTTGATGGCTTAATTGAGCTTGATGGTGAAAATATTCATTCTAAGAAAATTGATCCAGTTGTGCTTAGAGCAAATGTAGGAATGGTTTTTCAAAAACCAAACCCATTTCCTAAATCAATCTACGACAATGTCGCTTATGGGCCTAGGCTTCATGGCTTAACTCAAAATAATTCAGAGCTTGATGACATTGTTGAAGAAAGTCTAACAAAAGCGGGGCTTTGGAAGGAAACAAAGGACCGCCTTAACAAACCTGGAACGGGGCTTTCAGGAGGACAGCAGCAGAGACTCTGTATTGCAAGAGCTATCGCAGTCAAACCTGAAGTGATTCTCATGGATGAGCCTACATCTGCTCTAGATCCTATAGCAACTGCAACTATCGAAGAGCTAATGTCTGAGCTTAAGTCAGCCTATACGATTGTTATAGTAACGCACTCAATGCAGCAAGCTGCGAGAATCTCAGATAGAACCGCATATTTTCACCTTGGCAGACTAGTAGAGGTTGATGAAACAGGACATATATTCACTAATCCGAACCACTCTTTAACTGAGAACTATATTACTGGCAGGTTCGGATAATAAAAGGAGCATTTATGGAAAATCATGATCATATCTCAAATCAATTCGATAACGACTTAGAGAGCATAAGAAATCATGTTTTAAGCATGGGCGGATTGGTTGAGACTAATGTAAAGAATGCAATAACTAGTCTTTTAGAGAGGGATCAAGCCCTAGCTGAAGAAGTAGCAAAAGCCGACTTTAAAGTAAATCAAATGGAGGTCGAAATTGACGAAGAATGCACACAGATCATTGCCAGAAGACAGCCAGCAGCTGGAGATTTGAGACTTGTTCTAACGGCTATTAAGGTGATTACCGACCTAGAGAGAATTGGAGATGAGGCTGAAAAAATTGGCAGATATGCGCAAACACTAGCTTCAAAAAAAGCTAAAACTGGAATGCATTTAGAGCTTCAAACGTTGGGAGAAAAAGTAAGCAGCATGCTCAATAAAACGTTAGATGCTTTTGCCAGAATGGATGCTTCTCAGGCGATGGAGGTTGTGGGGCTTGACATTCGCATAGATGAAGAATTTGACAGAATTTCAAGGTTGCTGGTCTCTCACATGATGGAAGAGCCTAAAAATATTAAAAGCATGCTTAGAGTGAGTTGGTGCGCTAGATCACTCGAGAGAATTGGTGATCATGCGCAAAATATATGTGAATACGTAATCTATTCAGTTCATGGGGAAGATGTTAGGCATGCTGATATAGACAAAGTTAAAAAAGAATACCTCAGCAAACAAGAATAAATGCTTACATTATTAATTGTTGAAGATGAGCCAGCAATCAGAAAAATGCTGAGAACTTCACTCACAACAAAGGGCTATAAAATAGTTGAAGCTAAAAAGGGATTTGATGCTCTCGACCTTATAATGTCCCACAATGTTGATTTAGTTTTGCTTGATTGGATGCTTCCTGATATTAATGGGATTGACCTCATTAAAAAAATTAGAGATGCCTCAAAGCCATCAAATATTCCCATTGTCATGCTGACAGCAAAATCTCAAGAGGTGGATAAGGTTAGAGCTCTTGAACTTGGTGCAGATGACTACCTTACTAAGCCTATTGCTTTCGAGGAGCTTGGGGCAAGAATTAAGGCTTTAATAAGACGATCACATGGGCTTGGAACTGAAAATTCTATAAATATTGGTGGCCTCAGCATTAATCCAAATAGGCACCTAGTTGAGACAAAAAACAAACAAGTAGAACTTGGAGTTGTTGAGTTTAAGTTGCTTTATTTTTTAATGAAAAATAATGGCAGATATTTCGATCGTCAAAGCTTGATTGATGCTATTTGGGGGCAGTTAGCAGAAGTTGATGAAAGAACTGTAGATGTAAATATCTTGAGGCTCAGAAAGGCTCTTAAGCATCATAATTTAGACAGACTAGTTAAAACTAAGAGGGGCATTGGCTATGGTTTTTCTGAGACAAATAGTTAATTATTGTTATGATTAGTTCGATATTTGCAAAAGAGCTAACTAGGATATTTATAGCACTGGTATTTTTTTTGCTAATAGGAAGAATCACAGGAAATTGGCTCGCATCATTTGGCTTTGTCTTATTTGTTTACATCATTTGGATTTATTCTAAACTCTATCAGATTAATCAATGGATTGAAAGTGGACTGCTTGACTCAAAGCGCCCTGCGTCCGACGGTGCTTGGGAGCGCCTAATTTTCCTTATCCACCAAAAAGATAAGAAAAGTAAAAATAGGAAGGCTAAAACGAACACACTGCTCAAGCATTTTCAAGGGGTTGTGAGAGGCCTTCCTTTTGCAACTGTAGTTCTAAATGATATGAACGAAATAGAATGGGCCAACACAATGTCTGCAGAACTGCTGCAAATCAAGCCAAAAACGGATAGAGGCCAAAGAATTGATAACCTTATACGAGAACCAAAATTCCACTCAATGTTGCTTAACAAGACTGAGAATGAAATTGAAATTACCTCGCCGTTTAGCAAGGAAGTAACACTTTCATTAAGAACATTGCCATTTCAAACCAACTCAACACTTCTTGTGGTCAGAGACATAAGTGAAAGAACAAGGCTTGTCTCAAGGCAGGCTACCTTTGTAGACAACGCATCCCATGAGCTAAAGACACCGCTTACTTCAATTTATGGTTACCTCAGCATTCTTAAAACAAGTAAAAATATCAATAAGGCCGAAAAGGAGATGATTGAAGACTCATTTGAGCAAACAGAGTCGATGGTTGAGCTAATTGACGATCTTCTTTTCTTGTCAAGGCTTGATAGTAAACTAATGCTTAACAGTCTTTTTGAGACAGTGCCTATGGCAACAATAATTAACAAGGAAGCTGACAAATCATCCAATATTGATACTTATTCAGAAGAAAGTCTCTATCTTCAAGCCATTAAAGTAGAAATGCAAAGCCTTATAAAAAATTTAATTGAAAATGCTGTTAAACACAACCCAAAGGGAACCAAAGTAGAGGCTAGGTGGTTCAGCACTGACTCGGGAAACGGGTGCCTTGAGGTAAGGGATCATGGAAAATCAATTCCAGAGGAACACTTAGAACGACTA
>CACDVH010000023.1 GCA_902556205.1 uncultured Gammaproteobacteria bacterium
TCAGTTATCTCCATGATTACATTAGTTTTTTTTAAATATTGAGCGTATATTTTCATGTGATAGTTGTTAAATCAGCTATATTCAATGTCAAATATAAAGGAGAAGTAAATATGAAAAACTTAAAAATCTTGGCTGGTAGTGCCATACTTGCTTGTGCAAGTACTGCTGTTGTCCAAGCTGGCGAATTGACAATCGCTACGGTAAATAACGGTCATATGATCACGATGCAAGGACTTACCGGTCACTTTGAAAAAGATAACCCTGGAGTCACAGTTAACTGGGTTACTTTGGATGAAGGAACTTTGCGTCAACGTGTGACAACTGATATTGCAACAAAAGGTGGTCAGTTTGATGTAATGACAATCGGAATGTATGAAGCTCCAATGTGGGGTGCTAAAGGCTGGCTTCACTCTTTAGACTTCGGTGCTGATTACGATGTGGATGATATCCTACCTGCAATGCGTGGCGGTTTATCAGCTAATGGTAATTTGTATGCAGCGCCATTTTATGGTGAAAGCTCTATGATCATGTATCGTAAGGACTTATTAGATGCTGCTGGAATGACGATGCCAGATAATCCAACATGGGGCCATGTTGCAGATGCTGCAGCGGCCATGACGGATAAGGCTAATGGACTTTATGGTATTTGCCTTCGTGGTAAGCCAGGTTGGGGTGATAATGCTGCATTTATAACTACAATGGCAAATTCATTTGGCGCAAGATGGTTTGATGAAGAGTGGAAGCCTCAGCTTGACTCTCCAGCATGGAATCATGCTCTAAACTTTTATGTTGATTTAATGATGAATTATGGTCCTCCAGGTACTCCAGGTTATAGCTTTAATGAAATACTAGCTCTAATCAATGAGGGTAAGTGTGGAATGTGGATTGATGCAACTATTGCTGCTTCATTCGTTTCAGATCCAAATCAATCAAAAGTTGCTGATGTAATTGCTTATGCTCAAGCTCCTGTAGCTGTAACACATCGAGGAGCAAACTGGTTATGGGCATGGGCTCTAGCTGTTCCAGCTGGAACTCAGCAATCTGAAGATGCTCTTAAGTTTGTTGAATGGGCGACTTCAAAAGAGTATATTGAGCTTGTAGGTAACGAGGTTGGTTGGGGAAGTGTTCCTACAGGAACTCGCTCAAGTACCTATCAAAATGCTAATTTCTTAGCCGCAGCTAACTTTGCTGATGCTGAGATGAAAGCTATTTTGTCTGCTGATCCATCTAACAGTACGCAAGATCCAACGCCTTATCAAGGTGTTCAGTTTGCTTCAATTCCTGAATTCCAGGCCATTGGTACTGCAGCTGGTCAGCAATTTAGTGCTGCTGTGGCAGGAAGAATTTCTGTTGAAGATGCACTTGCTGCTGCTCAAAAAGCGGCTGAAAGAGAAATGATAAAAGCTGGTTACTACTAAAAGTAACTAATTGAACGGGCCAGCTTAATCTCCCTGGCCCGTTTTATTTTTTTGGAGTTTTTTGTTACATGAAAGTCAGTTATACCAAAGCATTACAAGCTCCAAGTATCATCCTTTTACTGCTTTGGATGATCGTTCCATTAAGTATGACGCTATATTTTTCATTCATGCGTTACAACTTGCTTTACCCAGAGAGAACAGGTTTTACTGGATCTCTTAACTATGATTTTTTTCTAACAGATCCTGCTCTTTTTGATGCAGTCTTAAATACACTGACTCTAGTTGGAAGCATTATTACTATCTCTGTTGTTCTCGGTATGGGGATTGCACTTCTGCTTCAAGAAGCATTTCGGGGAAGAGGTATAGTAAGAGTAATGCTGATTTCACCCTTCTTTATCATGCCCACTGTCAATGCTTTGATTTGGAAGAATATGTTTATGAACCCTGTCTATGGGTTGTTTGCTTTTGTAAGTGGTCTTTTTGGGTGGCCAATAATTGATTGGCTATCAGACCTTCCACTGCTGTCTATTATTATTATGCTAAGTTGGCAATGGACCCCATTCGCTCTACTCATTTTTATGACATCCCTTCAATCTATGGATAAAGAGCAGATTGAAGCTGCTGAAATTGAGGGTGCAAGTTTTTGGTCCAAGTTTTACTATCTGACATTACCACACCTATTGAGGGCAATTGCAGTTGTAATAATGATTCAAGCAATTTTCCATCTTTCAATTTTTGCTGAAATTTTTGTAACAACCGGTGGTGGCCCAGGTTATGACAGCACAAATACAACTTTTCTAATATTTACTCAGGCGCTTCTTCAGTTTGATGTTGGAGTGGCTTCAGCTGGAGGTGTTTTTGCAATAATCATAGCAAATATTATTGCTTTTTTCTTAATTAAAACTGTAGCTCAAGGAATGGCAAAATGAAAATAGGCTATAGAAATATGAAGCGTTTGAAACACCAATCTACTGTTGCGGCTTGCTATATTTTGGCTGTGATTTTCTTTTTTCCAATTTTTTGGATGGTTCTTACAAGTTTTAAAACTGAGTTGCAGGCTATTTCAGTTCCACCATTATTCTTTTTTGAGCCTACATTAGAAAATTTTTCTATCGTTCAAGAGAGAAGTGATTATTTTAAATATGCTACTAATTCAATAATAACCTCTTTTGGAGCAACAATTTTCGCGTTAATTATTGCTGTGCCAAGCGCCTATTCAATGGCATTTTTCCCAGGTCGTTTCACAAAAGACATCTTGTTGTGGATGTTATCTACCAAGATGTTGCCAGCAGTTGGGGTACTGATGCCTGTTTATTTACTTGCTGATTCAGCAGGACTTCTAGATACTAAAACAGTATTAATCATAATTTTTGCAATGATGAATCTTCCAATTATTATGTGGCTATTGTTCTCGTACTTTAAAGAAATTCCTAATGAAATTCTTGAAGCCAGCAGAATGGATGGTTGCTCTACGATGGATGAGCTAAGACATATTGTTCTGCCACTCTCTTGGGGAGGCATTGCTTCTGCAGCTCTACTATGTATTGTATTGTGTTGGAATGAGGCTTTTTGGGCCATCAATTTAACTGCTGGGGATGCTGGGACTTTGACCGCTTTAATCGCCTCATATTCAAGTCCCGAAGGATTATTTTGGTCAAAACTCTCTGCTGCTTCAACTTTAGCTTGTGCTCCAATTGTTATTTTTGGATGGTTTTGTCAGAAACAGTTAGTTCAGGGTTTGACATTTGGAGCTGTAAAGTGATGGCTAAACAAATATACTCTTATCCTGACCTCTCAAACTCTATTGTATTGGTTACTGGAGCGAATGGAGGAATCGGTTTTGATATTGTGACATCAGCACTTCAAGCTGGAGCCAAAGTTTTAGCAACTGATTTAGTTATTGGGGCTAGTCTAGAAAAGTTGAATTCCAATGAAAGATTTATATCTAAGGCCTATGATCTTCAGGATGATTCTCAGTGTAATGAATGCATTGCTTGGTCGAATTCTCTTGGCGTAAATGTATTAGTTAACAATGCTGCGATATTTGATATGGCTCCTTTTCTTGAGTCTAGTCTTGATCAGTATGATCAATTGTTTTCGGTTAATGTGAGAGCTATGTTCGCAATGATGCAAGGCATTGCAAAGGGTTTAGACTCAAGAAAAGAAAAGGGTTCAATAATTAATTTTTCAAGTCAAGCTGGAAGGCGAGGCGAGGCATTAGTATCGCATTATTGTGCTACAAAGGCTGCAGTAATAAGTTATACCCAATCAGCTGCTTTGGGATTAGCTTCAAAAGGTATTAGAGTAAATGCAATAGCTCCAGGTGTTATTGACACACCAATGTGGGATACGGTGGATAAATTATTTGCCAAATATGAAGAATTGAAGCCTGGAGAAAAGAAAAAGAAGGTTGGCAAAAGTGTTCCTCTTGGTCGATTTGGTATCCCATCAGATGTAACTGGCGTTGTGTTATTTTTAGCTTCAGACCATGCGCAATATATTACAGGCCAAACCATCAATGTGGATGGTGGAAACGTCTTAAGTTAAGGAGAACTATGTCAATTATTGATAAGTTAAAACCAGAATTTGAAATTGTTGATAAAGGGGAGACAATTCGTTACTTAGAGCATGGTTGGCCAACACCTTTATGCAGATGGCATGCACATGAAGAATATGAACTTCATCTTGTATTAAGAACCTCTGGTAAAGTTTTTGTTGGTGACTATGTAGGTCAATTTACACCTGGCTCATTATTTTTAACTGGTCCTAATTTGCCTCATAATTGGGTAACTGAAGAAAGTTCAAATAAGTCAGTTCCCTTGAGAGATATGTTGATTCAATTTAATCATCAAACCATGACAAAAGCATTTGAAGTATTTCCTGAGTTAAGTGAACTCAATCACCTTCTAGATGCTGCTCGCTCTGGTATTGAGTTTAAGAATTATGATACGGACCATGCTAAATCCTGCTTAGAGTCAATTCGAGAAAGTAGAGGGATGAAAAGATTAATGCATTTTTTGCATTTTTTACAAGAGCTTAATGACTGGAAGCAAAAAGTCTCTTTATCTTTGACAAAGCTTAGTCCAAGCTTATCTTCCATTAGTCAAGATCGAATTAATGATGTCGTAAATTATGTCATTGAAAACTATAAAAACAATATTTCTTTGAGTGAGGCAGCAGAAATTGTAAATATGAGTGAAAGTTCATTTTCAAGATACTTTATGAAAACTACAGGTAACCGATTCTCAGAGTTTGTCTCTAGGATTCGTCTTGGAAGAGCTTGTGTAATGCTTTATGAGACTGATGATCAGATTGCTACTATTGCCTTTGCCTCAGGTTATAACAATCTTGCTAACTTTAATAGGCAATTCATTAAATTAAAGGGTATGACTCCAAGAGAATACAGACAAACAGCATATAAAGGATTAATAAGTGAATAAAAGTAACAACAAAAATGTAAATTCTAATGGAGTGCTAAAGTCTTCTAAATTTGACCTAAAGGAAAATTCAATTGGAGTAATTCATATTGGAGTTGGCAACTTTCATAGATCTCATCAGGCTGTATATTTTAATAATATTTTAAAAAATAATATTTATAGTCATTGGGGTATTGCTGGAATTAATTTAAGGTCTGAGGATAGTGATTCATTTAAATTGCTAAAAAGATTAAACGGACAGTACATTCTAAAAACAGTTTCATCAAATGGAGATAAAGAATATGAGGAAATTAAATCGATTCTTGCTTTGCATGATTGGAATGATCAGAATGATGAGATTCTTAATCTTTTTTCTTCAGATGGAGTTCAGCTTATTACAATAACTGTAACTGAGAGTGGTTACTATTGTGATAATGATAATAATTTATTAATAAACGCTAAAGATATTCAGAATGATATTAGTAATCAAATTCCAAGAACAATTTTTGGTGCTTTAGCCAGGGGCTTAGAATCAAGAATGGAGAGTGGCGGCGGTCCAATCACCATAGCTTGTTGTGACAATCTCCAAGAAAATGGTGTCATGTTGGAGCATTGCTTTATTCAATACCTTAATGCACTAAATAATGAAAAACTTTTAAATTGGGTCCTTGAGAACACTAGCTTTCCTTCCAGCATGGTTGATAGAATAACTCCAAAGATTGATCTTCAAGAGCTACAAGAAATTCAAAGAATGTTTAATCGACAAGATGATTGTTCAGTTTTCTCTGAAGATTTTATTCAATGGGTTATTGAAGATAATTTTGCTGGCATTAGGCCACCTCTCGATGAAGTGGGCGTTGAGATTGTTGATGATGTTGAGCCATACGAGAATACTAAAATACGTATTTTAAATGGAGGACATACTGTTTTAGCTTATTTAGGCGTTTTGGAAGGTTATGAGACTTTCGATTCAGCAATTAGAGATTCTGAACTCTCAGATTTTTTTGATGGAATTCAAAGTGAGGAAATTATCCCTTCTCTACCAATAAATTCACCAGTTGATTACGAAAGATATTTATTAACCACTAAGCGTCGTTTTGAAAATAAACATCTCCCAGATTTCTTATCAAGGATTTGTATGGATGGAGCTACTAAGTTTCCTATATTTTTGTTACCAACCATTGAATGGCATTTATTAAAAGGAGTTACTCCAGAATACTCGATCAAGGCTATAGCAAGTTGGTATATTTTTTTATGTAAAGTCATTACTAATGAGATAAGCTTTGAATATATTGAACCAAAATGGAATTTATTGAAATTATTTTTGGCTGATGATAAAGAAGAGAGCTTTGCTTCAAGTGAAGAATTATGGGGTAGCATTCCAAGAGTCTATCCAAACTTTTCAAAGAGACTTGTTGAGGAGATAAAAGCAATGAAAGTCAGATACAAAGTTAATTTATAAAATGATAATTTTTTTAGATTTGGAGAGAAATTTTGGCTGAAATTAAATTAGAATCAATTCATAAGGCTTTTGATGATCTTACTGTCATTAAAGGGGTAGATATTGATATAAATGATGGAGAGTTTGTAGTTTTTGTAGGTCCCTCTGGTTCTGGAAAATCCACTTTGCTTAGGATGATTGCTGGACTCGAAGATATTACTTCTGGCCTATTAACTATTGATGGTGAAGAAATGAATGATGTTCCTCCATCTAAGCGAGAGCTTGCTATGGTATTTCAATCATATGCTCTCTATCCGCATATGAACGTTTTTGATAATTTAGCATTTGGATTGAAGCTCTCAAAGATAGATAAGCTAGAAATTAAAGAGCGAGTTGAGAAGGTTGCTGAAGTTTTGCAAATCCATGACTATTTAAAACGACTACCAAAACAACTTTCTGGTGGTCAGCGACAAAGAGTAGCAATTGGTAGAGCTATCATTAGAGAGCCAAAAGTTTTTTTATTTGATGAGCCATTATCAAACTTAGATGCAGCATTAAGGTCTGACATGCGGGTTGAGCTGGCAGAGCTTCATGAAAAACTCAATGCAACCATGATATATGTTACACATGATCAAATTGAAGCCATGACCCTTGCCGATAAAATTGTGGTACTTAATAATGGGCTAGTTGAGCAAATTGACACACCAACAGAGCTTTATAATAATCCAAAAACTCAGTTCGTGGCAGGCTTTATTGGCTCACCCACAATGAATTTTTTGAGAGGTGATATTGTCGATCAAAGTGATGCAGAAACATACGGAGTTAGGCCAGAGCATATTAAACTTTCAGCTGACCAAGGCAAAATAAAATGTACTTTGAGACATCTAGAAAACTTGGGTGCTGATACTTTATATTACATGCAATCTGAGGATGATCAACAAATTACGGTCAGAGTTGAAGGCATGGGTTATCATCAGAAAGGCGAAATATTGTATCTAGACTTTGACGAAAGTAATGTCCATAAGTTTAAGGATGGAAAACGAATTAATGGAAATTGAAACCAAAAATTCTTCAGCAATTGCAAAGACAAATATCAAATTACAACAAGCTTTTAATTAATATTGAAAGAGAATCAAAAGCAAAAATTAGTCCAGTAATAATTGCTATTGCTGGCCCTCCCGCGGTGGGTAAATCTACATTAGCTAAGAAAATCGTTGATGATTTAAATACTAATGGTTATCAGGCTCAATATTGTCCTATGGACGGTTTTCATATGACTAATGATGAACTTAATAAAATACAGTTAAAGGGTGTAAAGGGAAGAATTGATACATTTCAGGCCATTGCATTTTCTAAGGCAATCTTTAGTTTAAAAGCTAAGAAGTCATTTTGGTGGCCAAAATTTTCGCGTACACAAGATAATCCAATTCCTCATGGATCTTTCATTAGCGGTAAAGAAGATTTTTTTGTTATTGAAGGTAATTATCTTTTTATTCAATCAGAGCCCTGGGTCTCTGCTGCAAAAAACTTCCAATATAGTATTTTTGTAGATTTGCCAGATAAAATCCTACGTGAACGGCTTTTTACTCGGCATCAAAAAGGTGGTTTTTCAATGGATTTAATTAAGGAAAAAATTGAAAATGTCGATATTTCTAATGCAGCTTTGATTAGAGAAACAAAGTCTCTAGCAAATGTTGTTTATATTGAAGACTCAAATCATTAGGTCAATATTGTAAAATTCGCTTGTATTTTCAAAACAATTTGCATAATCTAAAATGATAATCTGTGCTGGTGAATCCTTAATTGATATGGTCTCTTTTAGAGGCGAGGCTGAATATACTCCTCATGTCGGAGGGAGTAATTTTAATTCATCCATCGCACTTGGTCGCTTGGGTGCTGATAGCTATTATTTTGGCGCTATATCTAATGATAATTATGGAGAATTGATTGAGAATACTTTGCGACATTCTAATGTTAAAGAAGACTTTATCATTAAGACAAACCGTCCTACAACTCTTGCCTATGCTGATGTAATTGACGGTATTGCAGAGTACACCTTCGTTGATGAGCATTCAGCTGGAAGACTATTGGATACAACGAGCCTCAAACCTTTTCTAGATGGAGTGAAAAAGGCAAAGGCATTACTGGTTGGAGGGATAAGTCTTCAAGCAGAGCCTTGCGGATCAAGTTGGCAGTGGCTTATTGAGGGGGTTTCAGGACACTTACCCATTTATTTTGATGCCAATATTCGTCCTGATTTTATTGAAGATAAACAAAGATATTTTGATCGCTTTATTGAGCTAACTTCTAAAGTTGATATTATTAAAATATCAGATGAAGATTACCGCTATCTTTTTGGAGCGCAGGATATTAATGAGGTCAGTAAAAGTTGGCTGGATAATGGCGTTAAACTCGTTATATTTACTTTAGGGTCAGAGGGCTCAAAAGTGATTTATGGTAATGGCAATGAAGCATTTGCTAAGAGTAACAAGGTTGAAGTTGTCGATACGATTGCTGCAGGTGATACTTTTAATGCTGGTTTTCTACTGAATCTTGATGAGCAGGATTTGCTTGACAGAGACAGTCTAAATACTATCAATAATGATCAGCTAACTCAAGCACTTAGTTTTGCGAATAAAGTGGCAAGTATTACTGTAACTAGAAAAGGTGCAAATCCGCCCTGGCATGAAGAACTCTCCTAACAAAAAAAATAATTTTTTTGTGTACTTGAAAAGAAAAATATTAAACTCTATATAGTCTTATTAAGAAGAATTTAGTAAGTAAAATCTATCCATTCTTCGTGTCATACAATTTAAAAATATTAATGGACTCAATCATTTCAATCAAAGGTTTATCAAAAACCTATAATTCTGGTTTTGAAGCACTTAAAACAGTTGACTTGGAAATCAACCGAGGTGAAATACTTGCCCTTTTAGGTCCAAATGGTGCTGGAAAAACGACATTAATTTCTTCTATATGTGGCATTATCTCGCCTTCATCAGGCTCTGTAACTGTAGACGGTTTTGATATCATTAGCGACTTTAGAAAAACGAGATCTATGATTGGTCTTGTTCCTCAAGAGTTGACTTTGGGCGCTTTTGATACCGTCTGGGGAACTGTGAGATTCAGTAGAGGGTTATTTGGTGCCAAGAGAGATGATGCATACTTGGAACAACTTCTCAAAGATCTATCACTTTTTGATAAAAAAGATTCAGAAATTAGAGCCTTATCTGGAGGAATGAAGAGGAGAGTTTTAATTGCTAAAGCCCTCTCTCATGAACCTAAAGTTTTATTTTTAGATGAACCAACAGCTGGAGTTGATGTTGAGCTAAGAAAAGATATGTGGAAGATTGTCAATAAACTTTGCAATCAAGGTGTGACCATTATCCTAACAACACACTACATTGAAGAAGCTGAAGAAATCGCTGAAAGAGTCGGTGTTATTAGTAATGGTGAGCTTTTGTTGGTTGAGAAAAAGGATGAACTGATGGAAAGCCTTGGTAAAAAACAGCTTCTTATTGATCTTAAAGAGCCCGTTAAAAAAATTCCAAGCATATTGGAGAAATACAACATTGAGCTCAATGAAGAGGGTACACAGATCTCATATACTTACGTCGTTAAGGACGAGACAGCTGATGTATCAGAGGTTCTTCATGAAATAACAAATTCAGGATTATTATTAAAAGATTTGAAGGTGGAGCAGAGCTCATTAGAAGATATTTTTGTTGATCTGGTTAAGGAGGAGTCATGAATTTAACTGCGATTAAGGTCATCTATTTCAATGAGATGCTGCGTTTCTGGAAAACTCTCTTTCAAAGCGTCGCCTCCCCTGTTATTTCTACGGCTCTTTACTTTGTAGTCTTTGGCTCTGCTATAGGATCGAGAATAGAGAATATTGAAGGGGTATCATACGGCCTATTTATTGTTCCAGGTTTGACCATGTTGTCGGTCTTAACTCAGAGCATTTCTAATGCGTCATTTGGTATTTTCTTTCCTAAGTTTACTGGAACAATCTATGAACTTCTGTCTGCTCCAGTCTCTTTTTATGAAACTTTAATAGGTTATGTCGGTGCAGCTGCAACGAAGTCTCTGATTTTAGCAACAATCATTCTAGCTACAGCTAACCTGTTTGTTGATTTGAATATTGCTCACCCATTCTGGATGCTTGGCTTTCTGGTTTTAACGTGTATCGCTTTCAGCTTGTTTGGTTTTATCATTGGCCTCTGGGCTGATAACTTTGAGAAACTGCAAATCATTCCGCTTCTTATTATTACTCCTTTGGTTTTCCTCGGTGGAAGCTTTTATTCAATCAGTATGCTCCCAGACCTCTGGCAGAAGGTGACTCTTTTTAATCCTGTTCTTTATCTTGTCAGTGGATTTAGATGGAGCTTTTTTGAGGTTTCAGATGTGAGCGTTGGAATTAGTTTATTTATGGTGTTTTTATTTCTCGCTATTTGTATTGCTATAATAGCCTGGATGTTCAGAACTGGATACAAACTAAAACAATAATCAATAATAGGTGAAGTTATGGCTCAAATTACTGATCTGTACATTTACCCAGTCAAATCTCTCAAGGGTATTGCTCTAAAAGAAGCTCAAACTGCTCAGCGCGGACTCGAATACGACCGTGAGTGGATGATTACAGATCGAGACTATAACTTCATTTCCCAGAGAGAAATAGAGTTAATGACCACGATAGAGACAGACATTGATTCTGACTCATTAATTCTTACCTCGAACAATCAAAAGACTCTGAAGATTCCGTTAGATTTATCAAGCCGCAATAAAGTCAGAGCGGTGGTCTGGGATGATCTGTGCGATGCTTTCGATGAAGGCGATGATGCCTCTCGATGGCTGACTGAGGTTCTTGGAACATTTCGCGGAAGTTTACTAAGGCTTGTCAGGTTTGACCAAAAGGGTGAGCGACCAGTTCCTAAAAAATATTTACATGGCGTTCATGCTGAAAGTGCATTCTCTGATCAGTTTCCCTATCTAATCACCTCATGGGAATCACTCAGTAGGCTGAATACTGGCCTTTCGGAGAATGATTCATTTGAGGTTTCAATGAATCGATTCAGACCCAACATAGTGGTTAATGGGCTCCCCAATGTTGAGATGATGACCTCATCTAATTTGGTGTGCGAAAAGAGTGGTTATCAGTTTGGATTGAGAAAGCCTTGCAAGCGATGCAAAATTACGACGATTGACCAAGAAACTGGTGCAATTGAAAACCCTAAAGAGCCTTTGGCAACCCTTGCTAAGCTTAAATTTAGTGAAGAAGAAAACGGGGCCTTTTTTGGTCAAAATGCAATTTTACTTAGTGAGCATGCTGTTCTGCGAGTTGGAGATTTGCTTGAAATAGCTTAAGTGAATTAATTAATTCTCCAATGAAATGGCTTCAAACTTAATGTCATTTTTCCAGGCGTGACCATAAATGACTTCATAGGTTGCTGGAATCTTTCCGTTCTCACGGTAACTTTCATACATCTCTAGCATTTTCTTGAACTTTGTTTTTCCAGTCAGCGACTTAGATCTATTATCAACACTTTGAGCACCTATACCCTTGAGGTCTCTCATCAAGTCTATAACTTTTTCATAGGTAAGCGTTAACTTTTCCATCTCCATGATAGGGCTTTGAAAGCCTGATTGAATCATCTGATCTCCAATATCATGCATATCAATAAATTCATTCACATGTGGACTACTATCAACTATGGACCAGCTTCTCTTCAGCTCTTTTAGGGTTTCAGGGCCAAACGTTGTAAATAGAATTAAGCCCTGGGGCTTGAGAACCCGATGACACTCATTGAAAAGTGTTTTCAGATCTGTGCACCACTGCATCATGAGATTGGAAACAACAAAATCAACACTATTCGATTTAAAAGGAAGTTGGTACGAGTCTGCACAAACTTTTAGCTTTTGTGAATTCTTAATCAAAGACTGTTGTGCAAAATCGACACAAACTAATCGTGCATAAGGAAATATCTTGGCAGTTTTTTCGCTAAGAAAGCCAGTCCCAGATCCAAGATCTATGATGATTTCTGGGTTGACAGAGATGACTTTTAGTTTCTCAGAGAGTCTTGTAGCAATCTCATTTTGAAGAAATGCATTCTCATTGTAAATGCTCGAGGCCTTATTAAAACTTTTTCTTACTTGAGACATGATGCAACTTGATTTGAAATTTTCTTCATTAAATTAAAGTACTGATTAGGACCTTCATCAAATTCTTGACCTAGTATATCTATTTTATGAGCCTTAATTTTTAGTCCCTCTGACAATACAGAAATCTGACTTTTTCTAACTTCAGTGCCATAAATAAGGCAAGAAATACTTAAATCATTGATTGTATTTTTAGATGCAAGGGTTCTATTGATGCTGAGCCTTGCTCCATGATATGGAGTGACAATGACTGGTCTTCCTAAATTATATTTTTTTTCAAAATACTGAATGGTATCTGAATAGGTTGCATAAAGATCTGATGAAAATGGAAGCATTTGTTTTTCTATTTCAATGTCTAATATATTAAGCTTTGAATTTAATGAAGCTAGGTTCATATTATATTTATCCTGGTTAGCAGGGTTTATATCTATGAGTAATCCATTGATATGCTGTGCAATTTTTTTCACGTTGTTTAAATCAAGCCATAAGTGCATATCGGCAGTTAAATCCTCCTGAGTATCTTCTTGTTGAGCTTTTTCATAGATCTTGTCAGCTCTGTATTTGTGAACATTAAGGCTGCCTAAACTTATGATTTCAAATCGATTAGATTCATCTAAATTTTTAAGTGCTCTTCGTAGGCCTATCTCAAATTCATCACCAATTGAGATTACCAGATCAGCTGTCTCAATCATTCTAATTTGTGACGGCTTGAGATGAAAGGTATGCGCAGAGTTATTAGATTGAAGGAGGAGTTCAGGAGAGGCAATATCCTCCATGAGAAATGCAACGATACTATGAATGGGTTTGATGCTCACAACGACTTGTGGTGTCGACTGAGCATGACTACTTTTAAATACAAAAAATAAAATTAAACAGATTAAAAGACGAAATCTCATAGCGTGCCTCAAAGTGAAGGTAAATTATACGCTTATTGAGTAAATCATCGATTGATTAGTTGCTGCATATAAATATTGCTCGCTTTGGAGCAGGATAGCCCTCCACTGTAAGATTTGAGTCAGACGGATCAAGAAAATCTTCAAGTGAGGCAGGGTTGTCTCCAATCCATGACGTTTTGCTCTGTTCATGCGTTGTGGTTTGAGTGATGTCTATAAGTTTTATATCATTGAAGCCAGCATCAATAAGCCATGACTTAAGTGTTTCAGTGCTTGGTAAACAGAAGACATTTCTCATATTTGCATATCTTCCTTCAGGTGTAATTGTGAAGTCTCTAGGTCCATCTACTATTAAGGTTTCAAGTATCAGCTCTGAACCAGGAGCCATCATTTTTTTAAGCATCAATAGATGCTTCATATGATCTCTTTGATGATAAAGAACCCCCATGGAAAACACACTCTCAAATACTGGCATACTCGGTAATTCTTCTAGCCTGAGTGGCAGCAAAATTGTATTTGAGGTGTTTTTAGATAAAGTTTCAATTGCCGCGAATTGATAATTGAACAACATAAAGGGCTCGATACCCAGAACTTTTTTTGCCCCCTCCAGGGCCATTCTTAGGCTGAAATAGCCATTTCCAGCCCCTATATCTAAAACTCTTTTATTTTTTAATGGACGAATCTTTTTATTGAGTCGCTGCCACTTTAAATCCCCATGCCATTCACTTTCTAAGACTAGTTCATTCAAGAGAAATGGTCCTTTTCTCCAAGGCAGTAATTTCCTTAAACTCAGTTCAATATTTTCTGAGGAGGTGCCTACATTTTGGATGGATATATAGGGTTCATTAAGGCCTAATTCTCCCTTTGAGTAACTTTCTAACTCGTCAATTGATTTATTCCATTTGGGTATATTCCCATTTTTTACTTGAAGTGCTTTGAGGCTTTTAGAAAGGCACTCTTCTTTGAATTGATGAAGGGTTAAATCATTGAAAAATAACTCGAATTTATCTTCAAATAATTTCATAAATTAAATCTTTTCATAAAATACATCTAGTATAAAATAAGTTGTAGATACATATATATGTTACTTTTAACTCTTTTAGGGGATTAACGTGATTAATAAATCAATTAAATTTTTAGCGCTTCTGTTTTTGACTTTTAATGTCTTTGCAGGTGGCGATGATAGGGATCAAGTCTATTATGAAAACCTTGATGAAGAACTAGCTGCATTTGAGGCTCAACTGGCTGAAGATTTAGCAAAAGCTGAAATTGATGCTTTCAAAGCTGAAATGGATGCCGCTTTAGCTGAGCAAAAAATTGAAGACGAGTTGGCTGCATTTGAAGCCAAGTTGGAGGCAGAGCTTGCTGCTCAAGAGATGATGGCAGAGATTGAAGAAGAGATGGCAAGGGCTGCTGCGCTTGCGGCTTTCCAACAAAAACTTGAGGATGAAAGAGCTGCTGCTGCAAAATCAACTGCTGCTTATCAATCTAAGTTAGCCAGAGAAGCTGAAATGGCTGCTCGTATGGCGGAAATTGAAACTGAAAAAGAAATTGCAGCGTTTGAAGCTAAGCTTGCTGCTGAACTAGCCGCACAAGAGATGATGGCAGAGATTGAAGAAGAAATGGCAAGGGCTGC
>CACDVH010000024.1 GCA_902556205.1 uncultured Gammaproteobacteria bacterium
AGATAGAGTCATCTTATGGGCTAAATGGTTTGAATATCACATTTGCCCATCCCGAGAAACCCTCAAAATTTCCCTCTCTTCATATTTCTTCACAAAAATATAATAATGGAAGTTCTTCTTTTTCTGCGACTCTAACTCCAGATGGAGATTACTGTTACCTCTCTACTATTATGACTACAGCTATTAATAATCAATCTTGCTATGAGATTGCTCAGATTAAAGCCAGTGATGATGAAAACCTTACGGCCTCCAATTTTGCGGAAGGTAAATTTATTGTTCTCACACCTAAAGATAATGCGTATCAAACAATCCTAACCTCCTCAGGAGTGAATACCTGCACAATTACCGAATCAAGAATGATGTGGCCTGGTAGATAATTAATCAGTTAATTTACTACATAAAAAAATTCATCAATATCACATAATGAATGAGATAGTTCTTTATATAATATTCGTATAACAATTTAAAGGTATAGATAAATGCAAAGAATACTTCTCTTTTTACTTACTAACATAGCAATAATGGTGATCCTAAGTATCACCCTAAGAATTCTTGGAGTCGATAGTCTTTTAATGCAAAATGGCAGTAATTTAAATATTAATGCATTAGTTATTTTTTCTGGGGTTTTTGGTTTTGGTGGTGCTTTTATCTCACTTGCCATTTCCAAATGGATGGCGAAAAGGATGACAAGCGCGCAAGTTATATCAAGCCCCTCAAATAATATTGAAAAATGGTTAATTGAGACAGTTAAAAAACAATCTAAGATAGTTGGAATCAAAATGCCTGAAGTTGCCATTTTTCCATCAAGCCAAATGAATGCATTTGCTACAGGCGCTTCAAAGAACAACGCTCTGGTTGCAGTTTCTCAAGGATTACTTGACAATATGACTCAAGGTGAAATTGAAGCAGTTGTTGGTCATGAAATGAGTCATGTTGCAAATGGGGACATGGTGACTCTAACTCTTATTCAGGGTGTTGTTAATACTTTTGTTATTTTCTTTTCAAGAGTCATCGGTCACATTGTAGATAGAGTAATTTTGAAAAATCAGCGTGGCTATGGTATTGGATATTTTGTAACAACCATTTTTGCTCAGATTGTTCTATCTATTTTAGCCAGCATCATAGTTATGTACTTTTCAAGAAAAAGAGAATACATTGCTGATACAGGTGGTGCAGATTTAGCTGGCCATCAAAATATGATTAATGCTCTTAAAAGACTTGGACAAAGAGAGCCTGAAGCTCTTCCTGAACAATTAGCTGCATTTGGTATAGGTGAAAAACCAAAGTCAAATCGCTCTCAACTATGGTCCTCTCATCCTCCTCTTGAAGATAGGATCAAGGCACTCGAAAAAAGAGCTCAACAATCTAAATAACTTCTCCTGATGTCAATCTCAATTAAATCAGCAGATCAAATTGATAAGATGCGCGTTGCTGGAAAGCTTGCATCCAGTGTTTTAGAGATGATTGGTGATCATGTTAAAACTGGAGTAACTACCGAGAAACTTGATCAAATATGTCATGACTTTATTGTGAATGACCTAGATTCAATTCCTGCTCCACTTAACTACAATGGCTTTCCAAAGTCGATATGTACCTCCATTAATAATGTAGTTTGCCATGGCATTCCAAGTCAAAAAAAACTAAAAAAAGGTGACATTATCAACATAGATATTACTGTGATCAAGGATGGATTCCATGGCGATACTTCTAAAATGTTTATTGTCGGAAAGCCCAGCATAAAAGCTCAGAGAATTTGTAATGTAGCTAGGGATTCAATGATGTTGGGTATTGATATGGTCAAACCTGGAATTCATCTTGGTGAAATAGGAAAGGTAATTGGAGATTATGCTCTTAGTAAAAACTGCTCTGTTGTTAGAGACTACTGTGGTCATGGAATAGGAGAGGTCTTTCATGAGCTACCACAAGTTATTCATTATGATGATGGTAGAATAGATCAAAGTCCTATCTTGGAACCCGGTATGACTTTTACAATCGAGCCAATGATCAATCTGGGTGGACACGAGGTCCTAACATCAAGAGTAGATGGTTGGACCGTGACTACTAAAGACAGATCTCTCTCAGCACAATGGGAGCATACAATTTTAGTCACTGAAACTGGGCATGAAATCTTAACGCTTCGTGAAGAGGAAAATAATTTATAGCCTATTTAGATTAACCCTCTGAGTTTCCAATTGCTAATCCAGCTTATGTTAAAATATCCTTTTTGTTAGACTTACTTATTTAGTACAGTGAAGCGCTTAAGAAATTACTTTATATCTGGACTCCTTTTTTGGATTCCATTAGCCTTAAGTGTGCTGGTTATCAAATTCTTTTTAGAGGTTGTCAATAATTTAGTTCCTCCAAGACTGCTTCCTGAATCCCTTTTAAATTTAGACACAACGATTCCTGGCTCAGGAATTATCCTTGTGATTTTGATTATTTTAATTACAGGTGCATTAGTAACCAATATATTAGGCAGAAAACTTGTAGATTTATGGGAAAGAGCTCTCAATAAAATTCCTGGCTTTAGAAATATTTATAATGCCTTAAAGAAGATCTCAACTACTGTTCTTAATACCTCGAGTGACAGCTTTAGAAAAGCTTTCTTAATTCAATACCCCAGCAAAGGAATCTGGGTGATTGCTTTTCAATCAGGAGATTATAAGGGTGAAGTCAAAAACATCATTGGAGATGAGGTAATCAACCTATTTGTTCCAACAACTCCTAATCCTACCTCAGGATTCTTTGTAATGATGCCTAAGAAAGATGCTCACGAGCTTCAAATGACAGTTGAAGAAGCATTCAAACTAGTTATCTCAGCTGGAGTAGTAACTCCCGAGAATTTAAAGATTAAGGAAAAGAAATGAGAACACACTTTTGTGGAGAATTAAGCAAGGCAAATCTCAATGATGAGGTCAGGCTTTGTGGATGGGTTAATAGAAGACGTGACCATGGTGGTGTAATTTTCCTTGATGTTCGAGATAAAAAAGGGATTGCTCAAGTAGTCATTAATCCTGATACAGCTAAGACCTTTAAAATTGCTGAAACTATTAGAAATGAGTTTGTGCTCCAAATTACTGGCAAGGTTATTGCAAGAGATTCAGAGATGGTTAACAATAAAATTCCAACCGGTGAAATTGAAGTTCTTGCTCAGCAGATTGAGATTTTAAACAACTCTAAGCCAATGCCGTTTCAACTGGATTCTATGGAAACTTCAGAAGAAGTAAGGCTTAAGTATCGCTATTTAGATCTCAGAAGAGATGAAATGCAAAAAAGACTTCGCCTTAGATCAAAAGTGACGCACTTTATGCGTGACTTTATGGATAAGAATGACTTCCTTGACATAGAAACTCCTTTTTTAACTAAGGCAACGCCTGAAGGCGCTAGAGATTATCTTGTTCCATCAAGAACACACGAAGGCAGTTTTTTTGCACTTCCACAATCGCCCCAGTTATTTAAACAGCTCTTAATGATGTCTGGCTTTGAAAGATACTATCAAATTGTAAAGTGCTTTAGGGATGAAGATTTAAGAGCAGATAGACAACCAGAATTTACGCAGCTAGATGTTGAGACATCATTCATGAATGAAGATGAAATTACATCGCTCATGGAGGAAATGATTAGAGGTCTTTTTTCTGAGGTTGGAAACGTTGATCTTCCAAATAAATTTCCATCAATTACTTATTCAGATGCAATTAAGCTTTATGGTGTTGATCGTCCTGATTTGAGAATTTCGCTTCAAATGGTTGATGTCAATGAAATTATGAAAGATGTTGAATTCAAGGTCTTTTCTAGACCAGCCAATGATAATAAAGGAAGGGTGGCAGCGCTTAAAGTTGATGGTGGCGCCTCAATCAGTCGCAAACAAATTGATGATTACACAAAGTTTGTAAGTATATATGGTGCTAAGGGGCTTGCATACATCAAACTGAATGAAGATGGCCCCGCTTCACCGATCATTAAGTTCTTGGGTGACGAAGTCACTCAAAAAGTTATCGATTTAACTGAAGCTAAAACTGGAGATATTATATTTTTTGGTGCAGACAAATCTAAAGTCGTTAATGAAGCACTTGGAAATCTCAGGGAGAAACTGGGCCAGGATTTAAATTTATACAATAAAGAATGGGCGCCAGTTTGGGTAATGGACTTTCCTATGTTTGAGGTCTCAGATGATGGCTCTTTAAACGCTATACACCATCCATTTACTGCACCGAGTGTTGACTCAAAATCTTTAAAAAATAACCCTGAAGAATCACTTTCAAGGGCTTATGATTTAGTGATCAATGGGTCTGAGGTTGGCGGCGGATCAATTAGAATTCACCAAAGTGATATGCAAAAAACGGTCCTAAGCCTTTTAGGAATTGATGCTGATGAAGCAAAAGAAAAATTTGGCTTTCTTTTAGATGCTCTTGATTATGGTTGCCCGCCTCATGGAGGGATCGCTTTTGGTCTTGATAGACTAGTCATGACTCTTAGTAAGACTGAATCCATTAGAGACGTTATCGCCTTTCCCAAGACTCAAACAGCAGCATGCCTTCTGACTGATGCACCCTCAATGGTATCAAAGGCTCAACTCAAAGAATTAAATGTTAAGGTTACCCTTCCAAACAAAACTCAGTAATGCAAAACATAGTTATAGATCAATCTATTGAAGACTCAATTAAAGAAGCATTAAATAAAAATAATGCCACACTTGTAGCTCACTATTATGTGAGTGCTGACCTTCAAACTCTAGCAGAAGAGTCTGGTGGAATAGTTTCTGACTCACTTGAAATGGCCAGATTTGGTCAAAATAGTGATGCTGAAACGATCATTGTTGCAGGGGTAAAATTTATGGGAGAGACTGCCAAAATTTTATCTCCAGAGAAAAGAGTTTTGGTTCTAGATGAAAAGGCTACATGCTCTCTTGATTTATCCTGTCCAATTAAAGAATTTTCTGAGTTTTGTGATCATAACCCTGATCATGTAGTGGTTGTTTATGCAAATACTTCAGCTGAGGTTAAAGCAAGAGCAGACTGGGTAGTTACTTCAGGTAGCGCACTGAAAGTAGTTCAAAAATTACACAGCGAAGGAAAAAAAGTTCTTTGGGCGCCCGACAAGCATCTTGGACATTATGTTCAGACTATGACTGGGGTAGAAATGCTGATGTGGGATGGAGCCTGTATTGTTCATGAGGAATTTAAAGCAGAAGGATTAAAAAGGCTTATGGAGCTGAATCCAGAGGCTGGCGTCTTAGTTCACCCTGAATCACCGAAAGAAGTTATTGCACTTGCCGATGTCGTCGGCTCTACAACCCAACTTATTAATGCAGTATCTGCAAGACCAGAAACTACTTTCATTGTAGCAACAGATAATGGCATTTTCCACAAAATGAAAGAGGTCGCTCCTCATAAAAAATTAATTGAGGCTCCTACTATGGGCGAGGGAGCAGACTGCGAGTCATGTGCTCATTGTAATTGGATGGCCATGAACAGTCTTGAAAAGTGCCTTGAGACGCTTCAGACTGGTCAAAATGAAATCCTCATCGATAGCCAAGTAATTGATAAAGCAAAACACTCAATTCAACGCTTGCTTGACTTTACAAAATAACTTTTTTTATTGGAGATATAGATAAAAAATGGCAGGACACAGTAAATGGCATAATATCCAGCACAGAAAAGGTGCTCAGGATGCTAAACGTGGAAAAGTTTTCACAAAGCTGATTAAAGAAATTGTAGTGGCTGCAAAGATGGGTGGTGGTGTTATAGAAAATAACCCATCTCTCAGGGCTGTAATTGATAAAGCTCTAGCCGCTAACATGAAGAGAGATACAATCGATAACGCCGTTAAAAGAGGTTCAGGTGATCTTGAGGGTGAGAATTACGAGGAAATTCGCTACGAGGGTTATGGTCTTGGAGGAACTGCCATAATGGTCGATTGCCTAACTGACAACAAAAATCGAACTGTATCTGATGTCAGGCATGCCTTTTCTAAACATGGAGGAAATCTTGGTACAGATGGCTCTGTCTCATACATGTTTTCTAAGCAAGGCTTTATAAGCTTTTCGTCTGGGGATGAAGATATTATTATGGAAATAGCTATTGAATCTGGCGCTGAAGATATAGTCATTAATGATGATAACTCAATTGATGTAGTTACCTCACCTGAGAATTTTTTTACCGTTAAAGATGCCCTTCTAGCCAACGAGTTAACTCCAGATCATTCAGAGATTACTATGGAGCCAGCTAACAGAGTTGAGCTTAACTTGGAAGATGCCGAAAAATTTATGAAACTTATAGAAAGGCTTGAGGATCTTGATGATGCACAGGACGTTTATCACAATGCTGATATTTCAGATGAGATCTTGTCTGACCTATGATTTCTTTCCACAGTGGGATTCAAGCACTCAGAAAATTTAAAGTCAACACTCTCAATGAAAGGATAAAGAGAGTAATCCCAGGTCTAGAACTTATTGGTACTGAATATATTCACTTTATAGAGTCAGATAAAGGTTTAAGCCAGACTAACAAAAAAACACTTCATAAACTTTTAAATTACTCACCTGAAGTTTATTTTAAAGACTCCAAACATACAATTACTGTTGCTCCTCGAATTGGAACTTTATCGCCTTGGTCGTCGAAGGCGTCAGAAATTTGTAAGCTTTGCGGATTGTCAGTAATTTCAAGAATAGAGAGAGGAATCAACTATCATTTAAATCGAACAATTAATGCAAATGAATTAGTCACTCTATTAGAGTTAGTCATGGATAAGATGACTGAATCTCATCTTCAGAAATTGAGTGATTCAGAGCTATTATTTAATGAATTGATGCCCAATGAATTCATCACCATAGACATCTTAGGTCTCGGAAAATCTGCAATTAATAGGGCTAATAATGAACTTGGACTTGCATTAAGTCAGAGTGAGATTAATTATCTTTTTGATAGCTTTACTGCAATAGAGAGAAATCCAAGGGACATTGAGCTGATGATGTTTGCTCAGGCGAACTCGGAGCACTGCAGACATAAAATATTTAATGCAGACTGGACTATAGATTCAGAAAAACAAGCAATTTCTCTTTTTGGAATGATTAAAAATACTTACAAACAAAACCCAGAGGGTCTTTTGTCAGTCTATAGCGATAATTCTGCAGTCATGAATGGTTATTCTTCAAACTACTTTGAAGCAAATGAAAAAGGCGTTTACCAGAGCTCTGTTGGTGAAAAAGCCGTCCTTATGAAGGTTGAAACCCATAATCACCCTACAGCAATTGCTCCAGACCCTGGTGCGGCTACAGGCTCAGGTGGAGAAATCAGAGACGAGGGGGCCACTGGCAGAGGCTCTAAGCCAAAAACAGGTCTATGCGGTTTTTCTGTTTCAAACCTAAAGCTGCCAAACTCAATTCAACCATGGGAGATAGATTATGGCAAGCCAAGTCAAATCGCCTCTGCATTAGAAATCATGATTGATGGCCCTATTGGAGCTGCTTCTTTTAATAATGAGTTTGGAAGACCCAATACTTGTGGCTATTTTAGAACTTACGAGCAGGAAACAAAAAATGGTGATGTGAGAGGCTATCACAAACCAATTATGCTAGCCGGTGGCATTGGAAACATCAAAAAAAATCATGTTGAAAAAGGCTTAATTTCTGATGGAGATAAAATAATCGTTTTAGGTGGCCCTGCAATGCTTATTGGTCTTGGTGGCGGAGCTGCTTCAAGTATTGGTAGTGGTGATCAAAATGAAAACCTTGACTTTGCCTCAGTACAAAGAGCAAATCCCGAAATGCAGAGACGATCTCAAGAAGTCATTAACGCTTGCACTAACCTTGGAGATAAGAATCCAATTGTATCCATACATGATATTGGAGCGGGTGGTCTATCAAATGGAATTCCTGAGCTGGTCAATGACTCAAAAAAAGGTGCTAAGCTCCAATTAAGATCAATACCAAATGACGAGTTTAAAATGTCTCCACTTGAAATATGGTGCAACGAGTCACAAGAGAGATACGTAATCGCAATCAAAGAGGAAAGCATTACCCTTTTTGATGAAATCTGTATCAAAGAGAGAGCACCCTATGCTGTTTTAGGAAGCGCAACTGAGGATAGGCATTTACTTTTAGAAGACTCTCACTTTAATAACAAGCCGATTGATCTTGAAATGTCACTTTTATTTGGATCATCTCCTAAAACTCATAAAGATGTTGAGTCTCTAGCAAATATTGAAGATGCTTTTAATCCCATTAATATTGAGCTTGAGGATGCTTTAAACCGTTTACTTAATCTACCAACAATCGCCAGTAAAAACTTCTTAATTACAATTGCTGATCGGTCAGTTACTGGACTCATTGCAAGAGACCAAATGATTGGGCCATGGCAAGTCCCAGTAGCTGACTGCGCTATTTCTCTTTCAGACTATTTGGGATATCAAGGTGAAGCAATGTCTATTGGAGAAAAAACTCCGATATCACTGATCAATGCGGCAGCGGCCGCAAGGATGAGCGTTGGAGAAGCATTAACGAATTTAATGGGCGCATTTATTGAGGATATTAGTCATATCAATCTATCAGCAAACTGGATGTGTGCTAGTGGACATCCTGGGGAAGACGCAAAACTTTTCGAAGCAGTTAAATCAATTGGTATGGAGCTTTGTCCTCAGCTTGGTTTAACAATTCCAGTTGGAAAAGACTCTATGTCAATGAAAAGTTCGTGGCGAGAAGGCGATAAAGAGAAATCAGTAACTGCTCCATTATCACTGATCATCAGCGCTTTCTCTAAAACCCCTGATGCAAGATTACAGATAACCCCTCTACTTAATAACAATCTCAACTCTGAGTTATTTTTAATTGACCTCGGACTTGGCAAGAACAGGATGGGTGGCTCTTCACTTGCGCAAGTCTTTAATCAAATTGGAAATGAGACACCTGACCTTGATGATCCGGCTCTTTTTGCAAAGTTCTTTTCAGTAATGAATACTCTTAATAAAGAGGGTTTGGTTAATGCTTTTCATGACCGTTCTGATGGAGGGGCGCTTATTACTCTATTAGAAATGGCATTTGCATCCAGATGCGGCCTAGATATCAGGATATCAAACCTTTTATCTGAACTATTTAATGAAGAACTAGGCTGCGTCATCCAAGTTAGCGACCATCATCAAGAAAAAGTTTTAAATGAATTGGAAAAAGTTGGTCTTAAAGAACATACCAAATCAATAGCCAAAATTAATGAGACTGACGAAATTATAATTTATCAAAATGATATTGAAGTTTTCAAAGATCAAAGGGTTAACCTTCAGCAACTATGGTCTTCAACCTCCTATCATATATCTAAGTTGAGAGACAATCCAGAGTGCGCCATATCCGAATATTCTGAACTATCTAAAACCTCAAATGGCTTAAAAATCTCACCAAGTTTTGATATCAATGAAAACATTAGTGCACCCTATCTTAATCAAGGGATAAAGCCAAAAATTGCAATACTGAGAGAACAAGGAATCAATGGCCATATCGAGATGGCAGCAGCATTTACAAAAGCCGGCTTTGAGGCAACTGATGTCCATATGAGTCAAATTCTCTCCGGAGAAGTTTCTTTATCAAGATTTAAGGGATTGGCTGCCTGTGGAGGATTCTCCTATGGTGATGTTCTTGGCGCTGGGAGAGGATGGGCAAACTCTATTCTATTGAATCATAAGGCCAAAGATGAGTTTTCAGAATACTTCCTAAGAAGTGACAGTTTTACTCTTGGGGTTTGTAACGGCTGTCAAATGATTTCAAATCTTCGAGAGATCATTCCTGGAACTGAGGATTGGCCTTCGTTTGAAAAGAATACTTCAGAGCAATTCGAGGCCAGGTTTACTGGAGTTAGAATTAATAATTCAAAATCATTGTTTTTTGCTGGTATGCAGAACTCAGTCATGCCAATTGCTATTGCACATGGTGAGGGTAAAGCCTCTTTTAAATCAAAATTACCTGAAAATACTATTTCAATGCAGTATGTTGATCATTCTGGAAATGCCTCTCAAATTTATCCACACAACCCTAACGGATCTGAAAATGCAGCTGCAGCGATTTGTGATGATACTGGGAGAGTTACCATTATGATGCCTCATCCTGAGAGAGTTTTTAGAGCCGTCCAGAACTCTTGGCATCCTAATAACTGGGATGAGCGCTCACCATGGATGAGAATGTTTGACAATGCAAGAGAATGGATCAAGTAATTATAGTTTTATGGCGCCAACTAGAATTATAAGAAGTAAGCGTAAAACACTCAGTTTAACGATTAATGAGAATGCTGAGTTAGTTATACGTGCCCCCTTAAGATTACCAATTAAAAAGATTCAAGATTTTATTAATGAAAAAGAAAGCTGGATTAATAGAAAGCAAGCAATAATTGAAAATCAAATAAAGGATGCCGCAAGTAATCAAAATAAGCTTATGTATCTAGGCTCATCTTTTCCGATCAACATAAATCAGAGTGCAGCTAAAGGTTTAATATTTACAGGCGAAGAGTTTATTGCTAATTCAATTGAACCAATTCCTCTTTCGCTATCAATAAAGAAATGGTACAAAAAGAAATTCAGAGAGATAGCAATTCCAAAGGTTACATATTTTGCCAGACAACACAATTTGATGGTCAATGAGGTACGAATAAAAAACCAAAAAACTATGTGGGGCTCGTGCTCTTCTAAAAACAACATTAACCTGAACTACCTTTTACTTATGGCCCCAATGAAGGTTATTGACTATGTCATAATTCATGAATTAGTTCACACAATTCATAGGAATCACTCTCTTGATTTCTGGAGTTCAGTAGAATCAATAATGCCTGACTATAAAGAGCATAAGCTTTGGCTGAAAACAAATGGTTATAAACTAAGAAGGGTATAGCTGTAAATTAATTATTAAACTTTTCTAAAGCCTCTTGCATAGCATCCTTAAGGGTATCTTGCTCTGCCATTTCTATGATTATATCTCCCCCACCAACAAGCTCCGAATTGAAATATATTTGCGGAAAAGTAGGCCAATCAGCAAAGTCAGGTAGACTCTGAAAAACCTCTTGGTCTTCAAAAACATTGACATAAGCAAACTCGACACCCGTCGAAGCAAGGGTTTGAGAAGCTCTAGCGGAGAAACCACACTGAGGAAATTGCGGTGTACCTTTCATATAAATGACTATTGCCGCACTATCGACTTGCTTTTGAATTTTTTCTAATACTTCCAATTTATTTCTCCATTTTTTTCCAATATTTTAATCTAGTATTTAAATCACTGTAAAGAATCATTCAAGAATTATTGTTTTACAGCTTGCGAAATAATATATTTCTGCCCCTGTTTAATTTTTTTATAATTTCCAAAAACTGACTTAAAGTTACTCTTAATGAAGTCTTTAAGCCCATTGATTGTAACCACAGTAATTTTGCCTCCAGAATCAAGGGCATCATAGGCATCATAAAGTATGATTGAAAGCTGCTCTCTACCAACCTTGGCTGGAATATTTGAAATTACTTGATTAAACTTTATCTCACTCGGAACATGAATGAATGCATCTGATAGATAAGCTTTTGCATTAGTAATACCGTTTCTTTTTGCATTGTCATTTGCAAGCTCTACAGCAACAAAATCCTTATCGACCATGTGCACTTGACCTTTATGACACTGTCTAGCTAAAGCAAGCCCAATAGGGCCATAGCCACAACCCAAGTCTAAACACACATCACTTTCATCAGCGCTTATATATTTCATCAATAAAAGAGTGCCATCATCAATTGACCTAGGACTAAAGACACCCCATCGAGTGTGTAAATTAAATTTAGAGCCCAATAACTCAACATCTAAAATTGTGTCTTTTTTAAGCTTTGAAATATCTTTTCTTTCAAACATTAATAACCTTTTCTTATAAAATTACTTGTCTTTATTTTTTACTACGATAGCTTCATCTCCAATATGCTCTTCACCTCTTTTTTTAGCTAGCTGAACCTGTTTTTCTCTTTCTCTATAGCGACTCATTTGATTTGAATTTTTAGTTCCAAAACATCTTGGACATGAGGCTCCTTTCTCATAATGAGGATGCATTGTATCCTCTTTTGTAATTGGGAATCGGCAAGCATGGCACTGATCATATTGACCTTGCTCTAAATTATGCTTAACCGCAACTCTGTCATCAAAAACAAAGCACTCTCCCTCCCATAAACTTTCATCTTCATTAACCTCTTCTAGGTATTTAAGAATTCCACCTTGCAAATGAAAAACATCTTTATAGCCCTGAGACTTCAGGTACGCTGTTGATTTTTCGCAACGAATACCACCAGTGCAAAACATGGCAATTTTCTTATTTCGATACTTCTCTAGGCTATTTTTTGTAAAACTTGGAAACTCTCTAAATGTCTCAGTATTTGGATTGACAGCACCCTTAAAGCTTCCAATTTCATATTCATAGTTATTTCGAGTATCAATCAACACGACATCAGGATCATTGATTAATTTGTTCCAGTCTTTTGGCTTCACATAAGTCCCAACAGAATGAGTTGGATCAATTTCTGATAAGCCCATAGTTACTATTTCTTTTTTTAATTTGACCTTAAGCCTTTTAAATGGAGTTTTTTTACTGTATGAAAATTTATATTCAAGCCCAAGAAATCTTGAATCAGATTGCAAATACTCAAGAACTTTTTCAAGACTGGCTTGATTACCTGAAATAGTGCCATTAATTCCCTCTCGAGCTAACAGAAGAGTACCTTTCACAGATAAAGAATCTAGAAATCCTTTTAGAGGTAACTGGATAGTCTCGAAATCGTCAAGTCTAGTAAACTTATATAAAGCACAGATAGCATGCATTCTTCAGATATATTGACTTAAAATTTATAATTTTACTTGCCATATCAAATAATTGAAGCTTAATTGGACTTCTATTAAACATAAAAACTCCATTAGGGCTTCACTTTAATTTGTACTGAGAAGTGTATAATTCGACTCTTTCTCGAGATTCTATAATAACTATTTCTTCTTCTATAATGATATTAGATCAAATCCACAGTCCAGCTGATATTAAAAATCTGAGTATCGAAGAGCTAAATACTCTTACAGATGAAATTAAAGTTTTTTTAATTGAAAGCATTGAAAAAACTGGTGGACATCTAAGCTCCAATCTAGGAACAATTGAATTAACCTTGGCTATGCATTTCGTGTTTGATAGTCCAGATGATACTTTCGTATGGGATGTGGGCCACCAAGCCTATACTCATAAAGTTTTAACTGGAAGAAAGGATATGATGCGTACACTTAGGCAAAAGGATGGTTTATCAGGCTTT
>CACDVH010000025.1 GCA_902556205.1 uncultured Gammaproteobacteria bacterium
CTATCTATAGCAAAAGTCCAAATTTCGTTTGATGTGTGAGTGAGGGTGTATATATCTATCCGTTACCGTGCTAGGCTCCCCCACCCGTACCTTCAAAGTCAGTATATATATGCGAGGGATAGTTTTAGTCAAGGAATGGTTTATCACTAATACCCTTTACGCCTGGTTTAACAGCAAACAAGCCTCCCGAATTTGGTTCACGATGTATCATTTCATCATCCATCATTAAACGTGATGTCGTTATATAAAGTGTGTCAAGATTTGGACCACCGAAGCTACAGCAGGTTGGATTAAGAACAGGAACTTCTACAATAGTGTCTAACTTGCCATTAGGTGAAATTCTAACAACTCGGTGTCCATTCCATTCTGCATTCCAAATGTATCCTTCTGAATCAACACAAGAGCCATCAGGGATACCAGGCTCATTTTCGAAGGAAGTCAGCACCCGTCTATTTGATATTGTTGCCATCTTTTGATCATAGTCATAGGTTTGAATGTTATTCTCTAGAGTGTCAGCAAAATAAAAAGTTTCTCCATCAGGAGAGAAACATATGGAATTCGCACAAGAAACACCTTCAATGAGTGTTTTAACCTTAAGGTTCTTGTCGATACAAATCACAGAAGAATCATATTCAGCAGTAACTTCATTCATTCCTCCCACAATGAAACGACCCATGCGATCAGTTCGACCGTCATTTGTTCTAGTATTTACATTATGTGCTTCAAATTCGCAAATCGTTGTCCATTCACCTTCAGTTGCATCAATATTATCAAGAAGGACTACACTTTGGGCAAAAGCGACAATGAAGCCACCAGAACGGCGAGGGGCAAAACAACAAACACGGTCTGGCATTGTCCTACTCTTATTCAATCCTGTTATAGGATTGTACTGCCAAAGCTGGTAACCATTTATGTCCGTCCACCAAATACAATTGTCTTGAGGGTTCCAAAACACACCCTCTCCATGTTGATTTTGACAATTTAGGACAATTTCTGCTTTTAACGTTTTCATTTCCAGTCCTTAATTTAAAGTTGCATTTTGTTTAACGCGTCTACAAAACGTCCGGCATCTTTTGCTATGTCCTTAACGGACTTTCCTGATTGATAAAGGGCGGAACCCAGTCCGAAACCAGATGCACCAGCGGACTTGTATTCGGCCATATTGCTGGGGTTAATGCCGCCTACGGGAATGAGTTGAATATTTTTTGGGAGAACTGTCTTTAGCGCTTTAAGCCCTTTGGAAGGAATGAGTTCTGCTGGAAAAAGTTTGAGAGCCGTAGCACCGGCAACAATACCTTTGAAGGCCTCTGTCGCGGTTTGTACACCCGGACAGTATATTAAACCGAGCTGTTGGCATTTTTGAGCAACACATTCATCCAAGTTGGGGGCGACCACGAGACGACCACCGGCATCGTGTACGTGTTGCACATCGTCTTCCGTCAGCACTGTTCCTGCACCGATAAGAATGTTATCGGGAAAATGTTTTGTTAACCGATCAATGCTGTCATAGGCATCAGGGGAGTTTAATGGCACTTCAACAACACGGAACCCGGCCTCAATAATCGGCGTTACTACTTGAATGACATGAGCTGGAATGACTCCCCTCATGATGCCAATTAGCGGCATCTTTCCAAATGTATTTTTCCAAATCGTCATGACAACAAGCCTCCGCTCTTAGCGATAGCAAAATGCGCTTTAGTAATGATATCTTCCGAGACTGATTTTACGGCGAACCCCGCCTCTGATAGAGCAAGAGTATAGCGATCGACCAATTCATTTCTCCCAATAATTCTTACGGTTTTACTTTGTTCAATCACGCCATTTCTCTTTGCTGACAAGACTTCCTCACAAATAAAGAGACCAGAGATATAATCTGATATTTCGTTTTCTTGAATTTTTTCAAAAATTGCCAAAGTTCTACTCATGAACAGTAAATGCAAAATAGAATGTTTGGAGTTCATTCGTGCCTTAACACCCTTCATAAAACCATCCGATATCGATGTTGAGGTGTTTTTGGTGAGCGTACCAAGAATGGAATGCTTGATAGCGAGGGCGTAAAATTCACCAGTCATAAAGGTTGTAAATCCAGTTATCTGCTCCCCGCTGGTTTCTGCCCATTTACTGTGTGTACCAGGAAGTAGGTAAACACGTTTTTCTGACGGTAGGGGAAGCTCAGCGGCTACTGCACCGATGATTTGTGACTCCTCACCACGCATTATATCCGGCCTACCCAGTTCGTTTTCGTGCGATAACCCGGCAATGAAATAAATTGCCATGTTACTTTTTGTTTTATGTCTGAGAAGTGAATTTGAGAAATCGGATACGCTTGAAGGCGTTTGTTGATAGGGCGTTTGAATCCAGCCATTGTGGCTAGTAATCATTCCAGATGCGAGGATTGGAATATTCGGTGATTCCTCAAGCCAATGACTGACGGCATGTTCTAAAGTGTCCTCAAATGAAGTATGCGAGGCCAATATGCCTTCACTTGAAAATATCTTGTCGAGAATCGTACCCTCTGGGCTCAACAAGTTGGCCCGGAAGGACGTTGTTCCCCAATCAACACCAATCATCGCGGCTCGCTTGGGGCTGGTCATGAGATGTGGTCAAAGTCAACGAGATGACTATTGACTATTTTGCCTTGCAAGACAAACCCGGGCGTTGCTTCTACGCTTTTTGACTGTTCTTTAGTTTGAAATTGATCGTTCATCTTAGTCTTATGATTGAATCCCTCTAGGGACGGGAAAAAAACGGCTCGGAAACTGGTTATTGCCATCCCGAGCTATCATCTCTTCACTTCTCTTCTACAGCTAGAGTTTAAATACGGCCAAATTCAGCGAGAAGATCATCAACTGTTTTGCCTTGTTTGACCCAAGCGCGCGTGGCTACTTCGCGTTCAGCCTGTTCGAGTGCTTTTTCGACTAGTTCTTCGGCTTTATCAAGAGGAATAACAACGACACCCATTAAATCGGCAACAATAAAATCGCCAGGATTAACGGGGACACCGCCGCATTGAATAGGAACGTTAATAGAGAGTTCTTCCTTACGCCCGGAGAACATTGTATGTGTGCCGCGCGGCGTGATTGCTCTGGTCCAGATGGGCCAGTTAATTTCTTCCAGTTCGTCGGTATCACGGCCTGCACCATCGACGATCATTGCCCGGATTCCTCGGTTCTGAGCGAGGCCGCCCATAAGGCCACCACAAACTGAAGTGTTTTTATCTCCACCGGCATCAACAACAATAACGTCGCCTTCTTGGCCCATTTCCAGCGCTTTCAAAGGGTCGACCAAATCACCTACGGACAGTTGTACGGTAAGAGCCTGACCGCAGACTTTGGCGCGGAAGGCCGGCTTGATTCCAGAGTCCATGACGCCAGTACGATATTGGCCATCCGCAAAAATAGCTGCCGCAGAAAGGTACTTGATGACTTCGTCGAACTTTGCGAGGAGGTCGGAATTACGATCAAAATCGTTATATATTTGTAACATCTTAGTTTCTCCTATTGGTTAGTGGTTATGAGTGCATCCGCGTTAACGGGGAAGCGAGGTTTCCGACCGAGTAACGCACTGGCGACTTCGTTCGCAGCGGTCTCGCGAGCGACTTGAATTGAAGCTTCGGAATAGTAAGCTACATGTGGCGTAACAATGACATTAGGTAAACCAAATAAAGGATTATCATTAGGCGACCAGGTAGCAAGTTTGGCAGGCTCCTCTTCAGGATCATCTAGTCCAGCTGCAGCAATCATGTTTTCTGTTAAGGCCTTATAGAGTGCTTTGTTGTCTATTGTAGGTCCGCGACCAGTATTAATGACAATAGCAGTTGGCTTCATTATTGCAAACTCTTTATGGCTTAAAAAATATCGAGTTTCACTATTCATAGGGGCCTGCATAATGATATAGTCGGCATTTTTGAGTAGAGTTTCCTTATCAACCTTGCGTCCACCGCCTTCTTGAATATCTTTCTCTGAGAGAAACGGATCATAAACTACTATCTCAACTCCAAACGCTAAGGCGCGTTTAGCAATAGCCTTACCAATCTTGCCGAACGAAACAATACCCATAGTTTTTCCTTGAATGCGGTAGATTGGTGCGCCTGATTGCCACTTCCAAATACCTGATTTAGTTGCTTTATCATATATTTGAATTTTTCTAGTTAAATTTAGCCATAAAGCCAGCGCGTGATCTGCTACTTCTTCAGTGCAATAGTCTCTTACATTAGTTACTAAAATACCCTTTTCGGTTGCAGCGTTAACATCAACAATATCAACTCCGATACCATACCGGGCAATAATTTTGCAGTTTTGCATTCGTTTAATTGTTCTACTTCCAATGCTTGAATATTGGCTGATCATTCCAAAACAGTTTTTAGCAACATCAAAAAGATCTTCCTCGGATTTTGCTTGAAGGGCGATGACTTCGGCACCAGCATCTTCTAATATTTTTGACTCGATACTTACATCCCCATAATCATAGTCAGTAATAACAATTTTAGGTTTATCATTCATTTATGTGTGTTCCTTGTTCAATATTGTTCACGTTCTAAGCACCGCGCTGAAACTACCACCAGCGTGGTACTTGGCTTAGTAGGCGCCAGCTGAATACGTCAGCTCATAAGAATGACTGTACAATTCAACGATATTACCGAAAGGGTCTGCGCAATACACCATCCGGTAGGGTTTTTCGCCGGGATAGTAGTGCCGTACTTTTTCCATTACTTGCCTACCACCATGCTGTTCAATCAGCTTGATGCGGCCCTCTAGATCTTGATCCTGAACGCAAAAATGAAACAGTCCGGGGCGCCAATATTCGAATGGCTTTTCTTCCGGTTCGGTGTTGGGAAATTCAAATAATTCAATGCCGATTCGGTCGTTGGTAGACATATGGGCAATACGGAATTTGGTCCACTTGTCGCCAAAAACATCATCGCACATAACGCCGATGGCGCTGTCATCGCGTTCAATTTCCGTGGGCTCCATAATTAAGTAAAGCCCTAATGCTTTAGTGTAGAAATCAACGGCTTTTTCTAGATCAGGGACAGTGATGCCGATATGGCTAAATGAAACAGTTGCACTCATTGTATTCTCCTATATTAGTGGTGGTTTTTTTTTGAGACATTCTTTGTGGACTGAAATCGTCCTTTTATTTTTGACGTGATGTCATCACGCCAAATATCAATTGCGACAGCAATCACGATAATCGCCCCGACAATCACGTTTTGTGCCGAAGTCGGAACGGCATTAAGATTGAGACCATTTTGTACGATCACAATAGTCATGGCACCGAGTGCCGTGTTAATGATATTACCACGACCACCAGTGAGACTGGCGCCGCCGACAACAGCTGCTGCGATAGCTGCAAGTTCGAGCCCAACGCCATAATTGGGAGAGCCGGAATTTAGTCGGGCAGCCATTAAAACTGCCCCAATAGCTGCGGCTATACCCGCGATAACAAAGCAATACATTTGGATTTTTTTGACATTAAGCCCCGATAATTCAGCAGCTCTCGGGTTGCCACCAACGGCGTAAATTGAACGGCCAAAGGCTGTATAACGCAACACCATAAATGATAAACCGTACAGGAAAATTACGTAATATAAGGGTAGAGGCGCACCCAGGAACGTTCCATAAAAAATTGACTCAAGATCGGGATGGATTGAAAATACTGGAGACCCATTATTGAAGCCAAAAGCGACCCCTCGAAATGCAGACAACGCTGCCAAAGTTGCTATAAAAGCCGGTATGCGTAAATAGGCTACCAGAACCCCGTTCAGTAGTCCTAATAAAGCACCCATCGCAACAACGAGCAGGATGGCAACAGGCAGAGGTACCCCAACAAACTTAATTGAAGAGGCGAATAGAACCGTTAATAGTGCAATCGCTGAGCCTGGGCTAAGATCAATACCACCTATCAATATGACGAATGTTGCGCCTATCGCAACGATTGAAACAATCGACACTTGTAAAAACAAGTTCGATAAATTACCTGGTGACAGAAATCGGTCCGTTGTCAAAGCAACACACAGAAACACTAGTAAGAGAGCGAGCAGTGGGCCAGTAATTGAACTCGAAAATAATTTCTTCATGCGATACGCTCCTTCTTCTCATCAGTAGAAGCTTTTACCAAATCGACCTTGTCCAATTGGTTGGGGGGAAGGATATCGACTACGGTACCATGGCTAACAATACCAATACGATCACTCATAGCAATAAGCTCATCATGATCTGAACTGATTAAAATGACAGAGCAACCAGCTGAAGTAAGTTCATTAATCAATTTATAAACAGCGATTTTCGAACCTACATCAATACCTTGAGTAGGCTCATCAAAAATAAGGATTTCAGCATCAGCAAATAGCCAACGAGCAATGATAATTTTTTGTTGATTGCCACCAGATAATAACGAAACAAATCGACTCTCAGACTCTGGAGTAATTTTTAGTTTCGTGATTAATTTACGGATTTCTTCGCGCTCCTTTTGAAGGTCAAGGATACTCCATTTAGAAACATTTTTAAGGTCAGCGACTGACGTATTTTCAATACCTGTAAAGTTGAAAAATAACCCATCAAATTTTCTATTTTCTGGAACATAACCAAGATTGTTTTTTATTGCATCTTGGGGATTTGAAAAACTAACACTTTTTCCTTTAATTTTTATTAAACCACTAGTCAGTTTTTTAACACCAAATAACGCTTCTGCAATCTCTGTCCTGCCTGATCCGAGAACCCCGCCTAGACCAAACACCTCACCTTTTAAAACCTCAAAGCTGACGTCTTTTACGCCATGGCTGGTAGAGATATTTCTGACTTCTAAAACAACTTCATCCTGAGTATTATTTTCTTTTGGATAGTGCTCACCGACTTTACCCACCATGGTATTAACTATTGATGAAATGTCAATGTCTGTCATTTGGGCATCAGATGTAACACAACCATCCTTAAGAATAGTAATGCAGTCAACCAATTCAACAACCTCATCCAGTCGATGAGATATATAAACAATAGCAGCATTTTGTTTTTTTAAGTCTTTAATAACTCGATGTAATTGCTGAATTTCCTCTAATCCTAGGGCAGCTGTTGGTTCATCAAGAATAATCAGAGATGCATTTTGAGCTATTGCTTTTGATATCTCAACTAACTGTTGATCTCCTACGGATAGGTTACCAACAATAGCCTCAGGATCAATTCTTACATTAATTTTAGCTAAGACTTTTTTTGCATCAGAATACATTTTTGTCCAATCAATAAAGCCATTTTTTTTGGGTAAAACTCCCAGAAAAATATTTTCAGCGACACTTAGGGTAGGAACTACTGAAAACTCCTGGAATACAGTTGCAATTCCTTCATTTCGAGCAGAAAATGGGCTTGTTAAAGAAACTTCTTTGCCATCACGAAGAATTTTTCCATGATCTGGCTGGTGAACACCACAAAGAGTTTTAATTAGAGTAGATTTTCCACAGCCATTCTCACCAAGCAAACCATGAATTTCCCCTGGTTTGAGAGTAAGCGAGACTTCATTATTGGCAACTACACCTGGAAACACCTTGGTGATGCCTTCCAATTTCCAGACGCTGTAATTATAGCTATTGGACACGGGAACAATCCTCTAGTCCGTTATGGGAGAACGTCACACGAAGCATATAAGGGGGGGACACTTTGATATCCGTGTGCATATACTGCTTGTGCTTCAGACTGAAACTACCGTCTAGGTCACCCATTGGGGTGCGGCTGTCGGAAACAATATAAACCTCTTGACTCATAAAATATAACTCCAATTTATTTTTGCGCAGCAATTATTATCTTGGTTGGGCTTTGCGCCAACAACGACAATGCTAATATGTAATTATTATACTTGCCGCTAAATCCCTAGAAACTGGCTGGTGTTTATTGGTGTATTAACAGCACTCAGTTCCTGCTCAAATCTGGAATATCATTGATCTACAATAAAAGAAAAACCAAGGAGGGGTTTTTATTGCAGACCAATGATATTACTTATTTCTGTTTGTTTTAACTCGTTTAAGTAAAAAATGTCAGTAGCGTTTGCCACTGACATTAAGTGACTCAGATTGCCTCAATAGACTTTCGAAGGTCTAGGGTAAAGGCTGTCGGCGTCTTTCAAAATTTGAAGAACAGAATTTTGATCAACGATTGTCGTTGGAGTTTCAACAAATCCGCCCTCTGATTTACCTGCTAATATATCAAGCGTAACTTGTAAAGCAATCTTGCCCATGGTGAATGGAGAAGTGTTTACAGTCGCCGAGATGGCGCCGTCATGAATTTGTTCCAGAGCAGCTGTGTCACCATCATTACCAAACAATAAGATGTCACGACCTAATGCTTTTGCGGCTAATGCAGCACCCATGATCATGTAATCATTGGCGGCGAACATGGCATTTATTTCTGGGTTGGATTGAAGCAAATCCATAGCTGCGGTGTTACCGCCCTCGACGTTCCAGCCACCAGGAATGGAGGCAACAACGCTCAAGCCCGGCTTACCTTCGATAGCCGCGAGGAAACCTCCAACGCGTTCAGTCGAGTGATAACCTGGCTGCCCTTCAATGATGCCAATTTTAAGATCGCTCCCAGAGGATTTTCCATATAGATAATTACCCAATCTGTCCGTTCCGGTACGTTGAGAGTAACCGACGACAGCGTGGACGGGTGTTGGAAATTTGGCGACGTCAGAATTTACGATAACGACAACAATGCCGTTAGCAACAGCCCTTCTTATCAATGGTGCTGCAGCCGCTTCGTCATGGGTTGATATGATAATAGCATCTACACCTTGCGTGATGACGTCCTGGATCATACCCATTTGACCATTTATATCAGCGCCAGATTGTGGGGCCAACATAAAGGTATTTACACCCTTTTCACGGGCAAGCGCATCAACACCTTCTTTGATAGCGATGTAGTAATTGAACTCTGTAGCAGGTGGCATGTAGGCGATACGAAATTCTCCGCTATTTGAGCTTTTTACAATTGGGGCTTGAGCACCCTCGGCCAAAGGCACTGACGCGATGGCAGAGGTACTGATCATCAGTCCAGATAGCAATAGGGCTTTAACTGCCTTGTGCAATAGTTTTTTTAACATAATTTTCTCTCCTATGAAATAAGTTTTTTTGTCAAAGTGACAATCTAAATAGTCGTTAAAACAAGTATAAATTATTTTAATGACGAGCTCAGTATACATAATATATTTGATATGTCAATCTTAGATCTGATATATCAGATAAAAGATATAAACTAAATATAGTTTGGTAATAAATATGGTATATTCTATTTGGTAAGTTTCGAACTAACTTAAATAGTTTCTATGAACAATAATAAAATTACACCGATAGAAAGGCCTTTATCTCTTTGTGATATCGCCGTTGAAAGAATTAGGAATGCTATTATTAATGGTTCTTATCAACTTGGACAGTCCCTATCGGAGTCAAAACTTGTAGAAACATTAGGCATCAGTAAAACGCCCATTCGTGAAGCAATTTTGATTCTCAAGCTAGAGGGTCTTATTTCAGTTATCCCTCAAAAAGGAACCTTTGTATTCACACTTGGTATAGACGAGGTTATGAAGCTTGGACACTACAGATATACACTCGAATCATTTGCTATTGAAATGTCTAATGCTAATAATTCTGAACATTTAATATCAGATCTATCGAAGATATGTTCTCTTATGACCCAGGCACATAATCAAGACAAAAGAAAAGAGTACCTTGAGCTAGACACAAAATTTCATGAGACTATTTTTAAGTATTGCGAAAATGAATATTTGAAGGATGGATACAAACAGATTAACGGAAAAGTTGCTGCCGTGCGAAACCATCTTTCTTTGCGCCCACACCATACCGATAAATCACTCCAAGAGCATCTTGTAATTGTTGAACTTCTAAAAAATGGAGAGATAGAAGAAGTTAAATCAGTACTTAAAAAACATATTACCCGTGGAGAAAGAAGCTACCCAGAAACCGTTGAGGATATCGCTAATATCTAGTAGATTGCTTGATCCAATTAATAAAATTAATTCGCTCCGTAACTACTTAAGT
>CACDVH010000026.1 GCA_902556205.1 uncultured Gammaproteobacteria bacterium
AAACAGTTGCCATAGGCATTTGATTCTATAGCTTCCTTGAGATAAACCCAGGCAGGCCAGTATCTCAGGCACATTGCGGACATAACATAGGTATTCGCTTGTTCAGCCAATTTAATGATCTCTTTAGCTTCATCATAGTTTCTTGCTAAAGGCTTTTCAACAAGAACATGCTTGCCTTTGGCTAGTGCTGCCTCTACAAAAATGAAATGCAGATCAGTTCCAACACAAATATCCACTATATCAATTTCTGGATCATCAATAAGAGCCATCCCATCTAGATATTTTTTTGCATTCATTCCAGCAACCCCTCCCTCAGCTTGGCCACTGATATTTCCTTCGGCCTTAGAAGAGCCATCAAGCCTACTTTGAATTGAATCTGCTACAGCAAAAACCTCAACCTCCTTTATTTTTGAGTAGATATCCAGATGAGTATTGCCCATACTACCAAGCCCAATAATTCCAACCCTTAGTTTGTTAGCCATATCGATTTAAAATCTATTTAAATTTAAATAATTGATCCAGTGCTGCTGATGTACGAGACAAAATTGTCTCATCCCATGGAAGCATTTCAGCAATAATAGTGCCTTTATATTGGATAGCATCTAAAGCTGCTATTGTCTCTTTCCAGGGGACATCTCCTGCACCGATATCGCAAAAACTAAAGCTACCTGTCCAATCAAAGTTTTCCTGGAAATCTTTAATTTGAACTCTTTTGATTCTGGAATTTAATAGCTCAATCCAGTGAGGGGGATGTTGCTGATAGCCAATCAAATTTCCAATATCCAGATAGACACCTAGTCTGTCCGAATCAAATGAGTCTACAAAATCTCTGAGCTCAATCGGTGAGTAAAAAAAACCATTCCATACATTTTCCATACACAAATCAACTTTTAAATCCTCTGCTATGGGAAGCATTTGATTGATTGCCTCTCTAAGACGAGCTAAAGCCCTGTCATATCGAACTATTTCTGGTGAAATTGGACTTTTGACAACTCCTGGGACAAAAAGCAGGGCTTTGCAGTCAAGATAATTTGCAACTTTTAATGCATCCTGATGAAGGCTAATTGATTTTTCTCTTATCGACTTGTCATTACTTGTCGGACTCACCCCCCAACTCATCCCAGTTGCAATACTATCTACAAAAACTCCAGAGTCCTCAATTTTTTTTCGAATTAATTCACATTCAGCTTTTGAAGTGTTTGTATTTATAACTCCTTCACTTGAAACAGATAGTTCAAGAGCATCAAAACCATTGTTTTTAGTTTGAGATAAAGCCGACTCTATAGATTCATTATTTGAAAGACCATTCTCAAATGAGAGATAACTTATACCTTTAATCAAAACCTACTCCTTAATATAATGAATCGAGCTCTACCCAGGTTTTAGTCATGTCGACAATCTGACCAGTCTTCATACTCTCATCAATTGCCATAGCGACCAGTCCTGCTGCTATTGCTTCTTTTGGCCCTACTGGTAATGAATTTATATCACCTCTAAGAAAACTCACAATGTCTTCACTCATAAGTTTATCGGCTCCGTAGTGAGCCGGATAATTTCCTGTCTCTGATGATACTGGAACACTAAAGTCATGATCCTCAAGACATTCTCCTGTTCTAGCATCTGAAATTTTTAGACCACCTCTTCCAAAGTCTCCCTCAGCCATACCCCTTGAGCCAATAATACAAAAACGTCTTTGTTCATCGGGCACATTAATACTAGTATGGAAAGAGAAAGTTACGTTATTTGGGTATTCAATTAATGCATTTTGGTGATCTATTATGTCAGCATCGCTCGTGAAAGGATTGTCAACGTTTTCCCAATAGGACAGCTTTTTTTGATAGACACAATCATGCTCACTTCCCTCAGGCTCTTCCGAAGGTATAAAATTATTTCTTCCTCCAAAACTGACAACTCTCTCAGGTCTCTCACCAACAATACCATTATAAAGATCGATATCATGACAGCACTTTTCAAGCATAAAGCCACCTGAGTATTTCTCTAACCTTCGCCAATCTCTCATAAAAAATGAGCCATGATAAGGCGCTATGTGCTCATTAGCCTCAAGTGAAGTTATCTTTCCAAGCAACCCATTATCTAAAACTCTTCTCATTTCACGCATATGAACTGAGTATCTTAAAACAAGCCCAACAATTAATTGATTTTCACCATATTCTTTAATTAATTTAGCAAGAGCAAAACTATCTTCTTTATTGGTTACGATTGGTTTTTCTGAAAAGACCTTTAGGCCTGCTTCAAGTCCTAAACGAATATGTTCTAAATGAAGGTGATTTGGAGAAGCTACCCATAGAAGATCAAGATTACTCTCATTAATCATCTGATCAAGACTCTGGTATTGGGTTAAAGAATTGGAACTCTCCTCAATGATTGACAAGCCACATGGATCAGGATCTACATATCCAACCAGTTCCATTTCTGGCATATCTTCCATAATCATTTTAAGAACATTTCCAGCCCTTAAGCCAAGTCCAACGATACCTGTCCTCATGATTAATCTCCTATTCTAAATTCTTTTAAGTGCCTGACTTGTTGATCTTTTAAGTGCTTGCCCTGTTGAATTGAAAGCATGGCATTTACTTGGATCTATTGTAAGATGAATCTCATCACCCGGCTTGATAATCGAATCACTAGGCAGCACTGCACAAAAATTACTATTATCTAAGACAGAACCATATAAGATAACAGTTGCTCCAACATGCTCTACAACATCAACATTCATTGGAACACCTCCTTTATTAGACACTACTATATCTTCAGGTCTAATCCCAATTTCTATACTATCACCGTCTTTGGTGTCTCCAGCCTCTATAGCTATATTCACAGAAGAATCGCCAAGAGTTGCTGTCAATTTACCCTTGTTAATTTTTGTATCACTTGCTTGTAAAAAATTCATATTAGGGTGGCCAATAAAGCCAGCGACAAATTTTGTTTTAGGGTTGTGGTATAACTCCATTGGGGAGCCCACTTGTTCAATAATCCCATCGTGCAAAACTACAATCTTGTCTGCCATTGTCATAGCTTCAATCTGATCATGCGTGACATAAATCATTGTTGAATTTAAATTTTGATGAAGTTTAGCGAGTTCGACCCTCATATCACCTCGAAGAGCTGCATCTAAATTCGATAACGGCTCGTCAAAAAGGAATACTTTTGGGTCCCTAACAATGGAACGACCAATCGCCACCCTTTGACGCTGCCCACCTGAAAGTTGGCCAGGTTTAAAATCTAAACGATCTCTTAATTGCAAAATATCGGCAGCTTTAAAAACCTTTTCCTCTAACTCTTTTTCATTAACTTTTGCAACTCTTAGAGGAAAAGCAATATTTTCAAATACTGATAGATGGGGATAAAGTGCATAAGACTGAAATACCATAGAAATGCCTCTCTCGACTGGAGGCGCATTCGAAACATCATTGCCATCTATAAGTACACTGCCAACAGTTGCCTCTTCTAGACCCGAAATAATTCTCAGTAAAGTTGTTTTTCCACAGCCTGATGGTCCAACAAAAACAACAAACTCTTTATCATTAATCTCAAGATTAATATCAAACAAAACTTCAGTTTCACCAAAGCTCTTACTAATATTTTCGAGTTTTACAGTCGCCATATTACTTTCCTAACTTAAGCGTATTTCATACGCATTTTTAAAATAATTAAATACTTTTGACAAAGCCTGCCCTAAAAGAACGCTCAATAGATTCAACGCACTTTTAATGCTCACCTCATTAAATTCAGGGGCAATTTTCATTGCCCCTGATTAGTTACTAGACTTACAGACCCTCTGCTAGAGTTTCAGCAGCCTCTGCCACTAGATCAGCAGCAGAACCCTCACCCAAGATTATGCCTTGGATAGCGCTGTTGATACCTGCCTGAAGTGCTTTAAAGTCCTCAAACATTGGCTCTGGTCCACCACTACCAATTGGATCAACAAAAACTTTCCAATAGTCAGTAGTGTAGTAGACATCATCCATCATTTTCTCATATTGCATGATTGGAGTTAAACCCCAGCTCATATCAAGATCATACTGAGCTTCACCTGATGAAAGCATAGCAGCTAATTCCATGGCTAGAGATTCATTTGCAGAACCTTTAAATACCGCAATTGAGTCAGTGATTAATAATGTTCCACTTTCACCGCTTGGTCCAGCAGGAATAGGAACTACGATTTCAGCAATGTTATCATTATGCTGTCCAGCGCCCCATGGTCCATTGATATACATTCCAATTTGACCATCGTTATATAACTGAGTCAATTGAGAACGCTCATATCCAGATGGTCCTTCCTGAGCAACACCAGCTAATTTGCCAACAAACTCAAGTGTTTCGACAGTCTCTGGACTGTTAAAAGTAATTTCTCCAGTATCTGCATTACTTACAGAACCGCCATTACTATAAAGATAGTTCAAGAATTGGTGCATTGTATTGTCAAAGTCTTTAGCAGCTAAGCCAACACCTGCAGCTGAAGTATTGTCATTAATTGCTTTAGCCATGTTATACATACCTGCCCAAGTCTTTGGAGCTACACATGCCATACCTGCCTCTTCAACTAAACCACAGTTGATGAACAAAGCTTTTGTAGAAAAAGCGTGAGGGAATCCCCAAGTTTTTCCACCATCAGTAACTGTATTGAGAATACCTGGCTGATACATGCCTTGCTGTTCGTCGGAAATATCAACTGGAATAATCAATCCACTACGTGCCAATTGCTTTAGAGTACGTGAGCCCATGTAAGCAAGCCCAACTGGATCACCAGCAGCAGCCAATGTCATAGATTTATCCTGACAAGTTCCCCATGGAACTGCTTCTGCATTGACTGTAACACCCGAATGCTTGGATTCAAAAGCAGAAATTACTGCTTGATCAGCTTCACGAATTTCACCGCCGCACATAATCATGTGAACTTCCTCAGCCTGAACTGGAGCAATTAAACCCGCTCCAATTACTGCCAAGAAAAGTGCTTTAGTTATATTTTTCATTTACTTCTCCTTTTATATTTACAACAAATTACTAGAATAAAGTAGATCTAGTAATACTAAATGTGAGGTTTTTACTCTCACTCCTTTACTGCTCCTGATGTTAATCCTGCTATCAGATGTTTCTGCATAAACAGGAAAATTAACAACACAGGCAGAATTCCTACAAGACTTGCGGCCATCATTTCGTTCCACAATACGTCTTGGTATCCAATAAATTCAAATATGCCGGCTGGAAGTGGCATATAGTCTCTATCTTGATTAAATGTAATCGCAAATAAGAATTGTTGTGCATATGCTCCAATAAACATAGCAACACCGACCACAATTAATCCTGGGACCGCTAAAGGCAATATTACACGGCGCAAGGTATAAAGTCTAGATGCTCCATCTACAAAAGCAGCTTCCTCCAGCTCATAAGGAATTTTTTCCAAAAATGACTTGAGCAGCCAAATTCCAGTTGGTATAAGAAATGCTACCCCTGGAATAATCATTGCCCAATAGGTGTTTAATAAACCATAAACCCTTAATAGTTTGTATAGAGGTATTAGAAGCACAGCGCCTGAAAACATATTCACTGCAAGAAATAAAGTAAGACTTATCGTTTTTCCACGAAAGTCAAATCTTGCATAGGCATATGCAGCAGGAACAATAAAACACATAGAAAAAAATGTCACCGCAGTTGATAAAAATACACTATTGAAAATGTAACGTGGTAACTGAGGAACAGTAACCCACATATCTCTATATGCTTGAAAGCTCATTTTGTCAGAATAGAAACGACTCATAAAATCCATAAAGGTCATAGTTTCACCAACAGGAACATCAGGCCTACTAAACAAATGGGTCAAAGGCCTTAATGAAGCAATAAACATCTCTACAAATGGCAGAAGCATAAAGAGAATGAACAAAGCAAGAGAAGAATAAATCCCTATTTTTTGCAGGAATGTATATTTATCCATCATTTTTGAACTCCAGAATAACCATACCTTTTGTTAAGCTTATCAAGTACCGTCAAATAAATTAGAGAGAATACTCCGAGTATTAAAACAACTAACACCGCTCTTGTTGCGCCTGCGCCAAACTTGTAACTAAAGATTGCAGTCTTAAATGTATCAATAATTAATGTAGTAGTTCCTCCACGCGGGCCGCCTTCAGTTAATATCCAAATAATTTCAAAAGAATTAAAGGTCCATATTGCAGAGAGAAGAGCCATTGAGACTATTGTTGGCATAATTTGAGGCAAAGTTATTCTTCTAAAGCGATACCAGCGAGAAGCACCATCAACGTATGCGGCTTCATAAAGATCTCTTGGGACGCCTTGAATTGCGGCCAAAAAGAACAGGGTTACCATTGGGGTTCCAATCCATACATCAGTAACAACCGCGGAGTAAAAAGCACTTTGTTTATATGCCAAGAAACTGAAAGGTCCATCAGTAATACCGACCATTTCTATAAAGTTTGAGATGAGTCCAAAATGGCCATTGTATAGCCACAACCACCCAAAACAACCAATTGCTATTGGTACTATCCATGGCGGCATAACTAGAGCACGAAAAACACCTCTAGCTCTTATGTTACTTGCAAGTAAAGAAGCTCCAATTAAACCCAAAACTATCTTCAAACCAACTGATAAAAACATCCAGTAAAAAGTTCTTGTTACAATTGAAGGAAACTTACGACCACCTATTGCCTTTTCATAGTTTTCCCATCCAATATATTCCGCCCCACCCATGAGTGTACCTAAATTAGAATTAGTAAATGAGAGTCTAAAAGTTTCATAAAGAGGCCAAACGACTATCCAAAACATGACCAGAGCAGCTGGGGCAATAAGTGCCCACGCAAAAAGCGTTGTGGTTTGAGCCTTTGTTTTAGGTTTAAGCATTTGTATCAAACTACTCATTGACCAATGCCTCCTTATTCATTGCTGGATCGGACATCATATCAAAATTCTCTGGCTTATAAAAGTCCCATTCGATTTTTTTAAATAGGTTTCTATAACTACTCAATACTAAATCATTTAATTCAATGCCACTCCTTCTATTACTTTGGCTCGACCAAGCACTTTCTGATAGACCTAAAATCCTTGGACACAACATAGATTCCATTTCAGAGTCTTCAAGAATAGTTTCACACCATAGATGGCCCTGAATACCCTCAACATTTGCTTCAAGCTCAGGTTCATTCTCAGGAATAATTGACCAATCTAAAGTTTTTTCAAATGGAATAACTGCTGCCCAGTTTGCTCCTCGATCTGCATAGTTTCTACTTTGAGCCATATCAAAATAAATGTGCTCAGCTGGACACAGTACAACTTTAAATCCTTGTCGTGCAAGGCTAATACCAGACTCTAAATTCTGCCAAGAAAATAATAACTTATCTATTTTATGATCCTGATGTCGTCCATCCTCAGCCTCTTGCCAAGCGGCAGTTTTTTTATTGTTTAGTTCAACTCTCTTTGAAAGTTTATTAATAAACCAAGAGGCTACATCTTTACTATTTTTGAGATTATTTTCAGATTTAAGAATGTCAATTGCAGGAGATTTAGTCCATGCATCAGGCGCAATCTCGTCAGCTCCTAAGTGAATGTATTCACCGGGAAATACTTTACAGAGGTCATCAATTATGTTTTCCAAGACTGATAAAGTATCTGGCATAGCTGGGTTTATTGTGTTTTCAGTGTATCCCTGAACAGAAACTTCATAACTTTTATCCTCCGGATCTCGCATACTTGGATAAAGTTTGACTAGAGACATATTATGGCCTGGCAGGTCAAACTCAGGCATTACTTCAATATAGTTTTCTGTAGCCCTATCAATAACTCTTTTAATCTGAACTAAGTCATAACAGCCTCCAGATGGAAATGGCCCAGAGCCAAACACAGGAGGTACTAATTGACCATCGCCTCTTGCTGAGGTTGAAGTCGCGATTTCATAATCATCGTCTAATTTAAATCGAAATGCCTCATCATCCGTTCCATGCCAATGAAACTTATTGAGTTTAAATAAGCTCATTAAATCTAGAAGTTTTAAAATACTGTCAGCAGAAAAGTAGTGTCTTACTGTATCTAAGTGTTGCCCTCTCCAACTAAAGCGAGGCTTATCAATTATTTCTCCGCATGGCACTAATTGATGATAGGTTTGAGCTAGTTGCATTAGAGAGATCAGGCCATAATAAATCCCAGATTCATCTCCCGCAATAATCTCAACGACATCACTGGTGATTGTAATTTCGTAGGAAGAATTCTCTAGGGTATCAAGATATTTAATCTTAAGTGAGGTTGAAGCATTGCTGATTTCATTATTTATTTGTTCAGGAAACAAATTAAGATTTAAGCGTTTACCTAGCTGACATGCAGATTCATAGGCACTATGAATTATTGAGTTATCGTCAAAGTAAACGTTAATTGGCTGACCTAAGTTGCAGACTCCTGCACTCGAAGTCCATGAATGAGGGTGTGGCACCAACCGCAGTGATTCATAATTTGTTTTATCTCCCAAAATATGGGGAATTGGTGCCACGGAGGAGATTCTTTCTAAGTCAAGATCAATAACATTTAAATTGAATATTCTTTCATTGTCTGTTTTAATAAAACAACCTTGAGGTGACCATCTATGATTCATCGGCTTATGTCTAGATTCTTCATAAGCATATTTCAAGTTCCATTCTTCGCCAGGCTTTAAGACAAAACCCTTATTTGGTTTCAACTCAGCATATCCGCCAGAACTAAAATGTAAAACACAGTTTTCAATTACCTTAACAGGGGCTAGTACACTAAAGCAAAACATAAAACTTTCAATTGGTTCATGCGAGTTATTAATAAGCTTTGAACAGAAATAATTCTCTGAATCAATTGATGTTTTAATTACAAAATCTGCTG
>CACDVH010000027.1 GCA_902556205.1 uncultured Gammaproteobacteria bacterium
GTGATTTGTTCAACAGTTTTACCGCGCTTTGCAGCAACGATTTGTGGTGATGACATTTTGGTGAGACCTTCAACAGTAGCTCTGACAACACTGATAGGGTTACGAGTTCCATTACATTTTGCTAATATGTTGTGAACACCAACTGCCTCTAGAACACTTCTCATTGGACCACCAGCAATTACACCAGTACCCTCAGATGCAGGCTGCATATAAACTTTAGCAGCACCGACCGATGAAGTAATAGGGTAGTGAAGAGTACCATTAACTAGTGGTACTGGCTTCATTGCTCTTTTTGCTTTATCCATTGCTTTTTGAATAGCCAAAGGCACTTCACGCGCTTTACCAGTGCCATAGCCGACTTTACCATTTCCGTCGCCAACAACTACTAAAGCAGAAAAGCCAAAAATTCTACCGCCCTTTACTACTTTTACAACGCGGCGAATATTTACTAACTTCTCTATGAATTCACTTTCTTCTTTGTAATTATTTCTTTTATTTTCAGCCATTCTTTAAACCTTGAGTTCTTTTAATTAAAAATCTAATCCACCTTCCCTTGCTGCCTCAGCAAGTGCTTTCACTCGACCATGATATTTAAAACCTGAGCGATCAAACGCGACCTTAGAAACTTTAGCTTTTATAGCAGCTTTTGCTATTAAATCTCCGACCTTAGATGCAGCATCAACATTACCACCATTTTTCATTTTGGAAGAAACGCTCGATGCAGATGCCAATGTCTTAGTTCCACAACTACTAATAATTTGCGCATAAATATGTTGCGATGATTTATAAACGCACAAACGCTCTAAATCTCTTTCAGCATGCTTAGCTCTAAATTTTGTTGCTCTTCTTATGCGAGCATCTTTTTTTGATAATTTCATTTAACTACCTTCTATCAATTATTTTTTCTTAGCAGCTTTACGAACAACCTGCTCATCTGAATAACGAACACCCTTGCCTTTGTATGGCTCTGGTGGACGAAACGCCCTTATCTCTGCAGCAGCCTGGCCAACTTTCTGCTTATCGATTCCCTTTACAATAACTTCAGTCTGTGAAGGGGTTTCTACAGATATTCCTTCAGGTAATTTGTAGTCGACGGGGTGAGAAAAGCCAAGTGTCAAGTTTAAAACTTTGCCTTGTGCTTTAGCACGATAACCAACTCCAATTAAAGTAAGTTTTTTCTCCCAACCATCAGTGACACCTTTGATCAAGTTAGCTGAATTTGCTCTAGCAGTACCCGCTTGAGCCCATGCACTTTTCTCTAATTTTTTACTGACTTGATTTGGCTCAAAAGTTAGCACATTATCGTTATTAGATATTTGAACGAGAGAATTGACATGCATTGTCATTTCACCAAGTTTTCCTTTAACTGACATCACGCCATCAGCATAAGTAATGTTTACGCCTTCTGGGATTGTGATTGGTGCTTTTGCAATTCTAGACATAATTAATCTCCAATATTATGAAACGCTACACAAAACTTCACCGCCAATATTTTGAGCTTTGGCAGCTTGGCCTGTCATAACACCCTTAGGGGTAGAAACAATTACGATTCCAAGTCCATTCATAACGCTTGGCATATCATCTTTACTTGCATAGTGTCTTAAGCTAGGCTTTGAAATTCTATCAAGCGACTCGATTACTGGCTGGTTATCAAAGTACTTTAACTTAATCACTAATGTTTTGTTAGCCGCCTTATCACCTTCAATTGCAAAAGAAGTAATGTAACCTTCATCCTGCATGACACTCGCAATGGCAGACTTTAAATTTGAAGCTGGGATGCTTACTTGCTCTTTGTTTACTGATTGTGCATTTCTAATTCTAGTCAACATATCAGCTATTGGATCGGACATACTCATATTAACCTCCTACCAACTAGCTTTAGATAAACCAGGAACTTCACCATTCATGGTGCGCTCTCTGAGTTGTGATTTTGCTAAACCAAACTTTCTATAAAAACCGTGTGGACGTCCAGAAAGACCGCAACGATTACGTTGACGAACAGGAGAGGCATCTCTCGGTAGTGACTGTAATTTAATTACAGCCTGAAAACGATCCTCATCCGAAGTATGAACACTCTTGATGATTTTTTTCAACTCAAGGCGCTTCTCTTTATATTTTTCGACCAACTTAGCTCGCTTTACATCTCTATGTATCATAGACTTTTTAGCCATTATTTCCTCCTTTAAATGGGAAATTAAACATCGCTAATAGTTTCTTAGCATCTTCATCATTTTGTGCGTTCGTGGTAATAGCTATATCCATTCCTCGCACACTTGTTACCTTTTCAAACTCAATTTCAGGAAAAACAATTTGTTCTGTTATTCCCATGTTGTAGTTACCTCGACCATCAAATGAATTGTCATTCAATCCACGGAAATCCCTGATACGCGGTATCGCAACATTAACAAGGCGATCTAGAAATTCGTACATTCTTTCTTTTCTCAATGTCACCTTGCAACCGATGGCATTTCCTTCTCTTAACTTAAAACTAGCAACGGACTTTCTAGCCAAGCAAGTTACTGGCTTTTGAGATGAAATTAAACCCAACTCTTCTAGAGCACTTTCTAATACCTTTTTATCTCCTAAGGCTTTGCCAAGGCCCATATTGATTGTAATTTTTTCAATCTTGGGTACAGACATTGAATTAGAAACACCTAGCTCCTTTTGAAGCTTAGGGATAATTTCATTTTTATATTGTTCTTGTAATCTAGCCACTTATCACCTACTTATTCGTTACATCAAATTACGGCTTCACCGTTTGATTTAAAAAATCTTTCTTTAACGCCTTCATCATTAACCCTAACACCGATACGATCTGCCTTTTTGGTAGTAGGGTTGTAAATTGCAACATTTGAAATACTCATTGGCATTTCTTTTTCTTCAATTCCACCTTGGATGCCTTCTTGTGGATTAGGGCGAACGTGTTTTTTTGCTAAGTTATAACCTTCAACAATCACCTTTTCTCCAAGCACTTGAGTTACAGTACCAATAGAGCCTTTATCTTTTCCAGCAATGACGATTACTTCATCATTTTGTTTAATTTTCATCATTACAAGACCTCTGGTGCAAGTGAAACAATTTTCATAAATTGAGCGCCCCTTAATTCACGGGTAACTGGCCCAAAAATACGAGTACCGATTGGCTCTAATTTTGTATTAAGAAGAACAACTGCATTAGTATCAAAGCGAATACGAGAGCCGTCTTTGCGACGAACACCTTGAGCAGTTCTAACAACCACTGCATCATATACATCGCCTTTTTTAACTTTACCGCGCGGTGAAGCTTCCTTGATGCTTACTTTGATCACATCACCGATGTTTGCATAGCGTCTTTTTGAGCCGCCAAGCACTTTAATACACATAGCCCTAACACCGCCACTGTTATCTGCTATATTTAATTTTGTTTGCATTTGAATCATATTCTTTCTCTCTTTAAAGCGACTATCTAATCAATACTCACAGATTTTTCAACAACTTCTACCAACGCCCAGTTCTTTGTTTTAGAAAATGGCTTTGATTCAGAAACTCTTACAACATCACCAAGACCACACTCATTTTTTTCATCATGTGCGTGAACTTTAGTGCTGCGCTTAATGTACTTTTTATAAATTGGATGACGCACCTTACGCTCTACTAAAACAGCAATTGTCTTATCACGACTATTACTCACAACTTTACCTGTAAGGACTCTTTCTACCGCATTAGTTTCACTCATGAGCTTTTCTCGTTAATAATTGTTTTAATTTGGGCAATCGCTTTTTTGGTTTTACCAAGCTTTGATAAATCAGTCAGTTGAGATGTGCTTTTTTGCATACGCAATTCAAACTGCTCTTTACGCAAAGTAATAAGCTGCTCATTTAACTGAGTCACATCCTGGTCTCTTAATTCTTTAACATCCATTACATTATTGTCCGTTTAATTACTGTTGTCTTAACTGGGAGTTTCGCTGCAGCAAGCTCAAAAGCCTCTCTAGCTACTACTTCATCAACACCCTGCATTTCAAATAACATTTGCCCTGGCTTAATTTGTGCTACCCAATACTCAACGCTACCTTTACCTTTACCCATTCGAACCTCAAGTGGCTTCTTGGTAATAGGCTTATCTGGGAAGACACGAATCCATATCTTTCCTTGACGCTTTACATGTCTAGTCATTGCTCGTCTTGCTGCCTCAATTTGTCTAGCAGTCATTCGGCATCGACCAGTAGCTTGCAGTCCAATTTCACCAAAGCTTACATTATGGCCAGCAGCTAAACCGCGGTTGCGGCTCTTCATAATCTTTCTATATTTTGTACGTTTAGGTTGCAACATTGCTTTATTCCTTTACTTCTTGCCTAATTGTTTAGTAGCACCACGTTTTGAAACTTCTTCAATAGTGCCTTTATTATGATCGAGAATCTCACCTTTAAAAATCCATACTTTAATGCCTATAACACCATACTGTGTATTAGCTCTAAAACTGCTGTAATCAACATCAGCTCTGAAAGTGTGGAGAGGCACTCTGCCTTCGCGGTACCACTCTGAACGAGCAATTTCAGCACCATTTAATCGACCACTTACCATGACTTTAATTCCAAGTGCGCCTAATCTTGTTGCATTACCTAGAACTCTTTTAACAGCGCGTCTATACATCACACGTTTTTCAAGTTGCTGTGCAATATTTTCAGCAACTAATCGAGCATCTAGCTCGGGTTGTTTAACTTCTTCAATACTGATATGAACGGGTACACCCATTTTTTCTGAAACTATATTTTTAAGTCTTTCAATATCAGCGCCTTTCTTTCCAATAACGATTCCAGGTCTAGCGGTATGAATAATGACCTTAGCAGTATTAGAGAGTCTCTCAATTGAAATTCGACTTACAGAAGCTGAAGTCAACTCCTTAAATAAAAAATCTCTTACTGCGATATCAGATAACAAATACTCAGAATAGTCTTTGCTGCTTGCATACCACTTGGAATCCCAATCCTTAACAATTCCTAATCTAATACCTACTGGATTTACTTTTTGGCCCATAATTATTTACTCGCTTACGCCAACACTAATGTGGCTTGTTCGTTTAAGAATTCGATTTGCTCTTCCCTTAGCTCTAGGACGAATTCGTTTCATTGTTGAGCCTTCATTGACGAAGACACTGCTTACTTTTAACTCATCAATATCAAGGCCGTCATTGTGCTCAGCATTAGAAATTGCGGAACTTAAAACTTTTTTGACTAAGACTGCTGCTTTCTTATTGCTAAATGTCAAAATATTCAAAGCCTCTTCTACAGGCTTGTTCCTAATTTGATCAGCAATTAACCTCACCTTAAAAGGGGAGATTTTTGCATACTTATGAATTGCTTTAACTTCTTTCATTTTCTAAACCCTTTGCTAATACTATTTACGATCACCTGAGTGACTTTTAAATGTTCTTGTTACGGCAAATTCGCCCAACTTATGTCCAATCATATTCTCATTAATGGAAACTGGAACATGAACGCGCCCATTATGAACCGCAATTGTAAGGCCAATCATTTCAGGAACAATGACCGAACGACGCGACCATGTTTTAATAGGTTTTCTATCATTATTATCTTGAGCCTTCATTACTTTTTGAATTAAGTGCTCGTCTACAAATGGACCTTTTCTAAGTGATCTTGCCATAATTACCCTTTATTTTCTTCTACGTACTATTAATTTATCAGTACGCTTATTAGTTCTTGTTTTGTAACCTTTAGTCGGTGTGCCCCAAGGTGAAACAGGATGTCTACCACCACTAGTCTTTCCTTCACCACCACCATGTGGGTGATCAACTGGGTTCATAACAACACCACGGACTGTAGGTCTGACGCCTCTCCAACGAGTAGCTCCAGCCTTACCAAGTTTTCTCAAACTATGCTCTGATTTTGAGACCTCCCCAAGAGTTGCACGACACTCAGCCAAAACTTTTCTGACTTCTCCAGAGCGAAGTCTAATCGTTACATAATTTCCTTCTTTGGCCACCAACTGAACAGAGGTTCCAGCACTTCTTGCAATTTGTGCACCTTTTTTTGGTTTTAATTCAACGCAATGAATAACACTACCAAGAGGGATATTACTTAGAGGAAGTGAGTTGCCTTTTTGGATTGCAACAGAGTTACCAGAGATGATCTGATCACCTGATTTCAGCCCTTTAGGAGCAATAATGTAGCGACGCTCACCATCTGCATATAAAACAAGAGCAATATTCGCACTTCTATTTGGGTCATACTCAATTCTCTCAACAGTGGCTTGAATATCATCTTTATTTCTCTTGAAATCGATAATACGATATCTTTGCTTATGGCCTCCGCCTCTGTGTCTAACAGTAATCTTTCCACGGTTATTTCTTCCGTTAATTCTATTTTTACTTTCTGTTAATGCAGCAAAAGGCTTACCTTTATGCAAATCATTATCAACAACACTAACAACAAAACGTCTGCCTGGTGAAGTTGGTTTTCTTTTAATAACTGTTGCCATAATAAATTCTCTATGATGCAGTAGCGTCAATCATCTGACCTTCAGAGACCCTAACGACCGCTTTTTTCCAATTAACACGCTGACCGGCTTTACCTCTGTAAATTTTCTTTTTTCCTTTCACATTTGAAGTTGTAACACCTTCAACGGTAACACCAAACAACTCTTCAACTGCTGCACTGATTTCTCTTTTATTGCTATCCGTTCTAACTTTAAAAACATACTGGTTATTAGCCGTAGCTAAAGTTGTTTTCTCTGAAACAATTGGCCCTAGCAGGACGCTCAATACTTTTTCTTGATTCATAACATTGCCTCTACTTTCTTTAATGCCGCTTTAGTTAAAACTACATTTTCATAACCAATCAAACTAACCGGATCGATGCTCTGAGTATCACAAACACCCACATGGTACAAATTGCGAGAAGATAAATACAAGTTCTCATCTAGTTCATCAGTCATTAAAAGAGCATCTTTTAAATCTAATGTTTTCATGAGTGAGGTGATATTTTTTGTTTTAGGTTCTTTAATTTCTAGATCTGATACTACTTTCAAGCGGTCTTTACGAAGTAACTCTGAAAGAATTACACTGATTGCGCCTTTGTACATTTTTTTGTTTACTTTTTGAGCGTAATTACGAGGCTGCGCCGCAAATGTTACTCCACCACTCCTCCAAATAGGCCCTCTAGATGTTCCAGCTCTTGCACGACCAGTACCTTTTTGCTTCCAAGGCTTTTTTCCGCCACCACTAACTGCTGAGCGATTTTTCTGAGCTTTAGTTCCACTTCTTCCGCCTGCCATATAGGCAGTAGTGATTTGGTGGACTAGTGACTCATTGAAGTCACGACCGAAAATATCTTCAGAAACTTCCTGTGAAGTAGATTTGTTAGTTTTTAAATTTAATACTTTTACTTTCATCACTAGACCTATATATATTTATTAAGCTTCAGGCTCTTTATCTTTAGTTTCATCTGCTTTATCAGCTGCTTCATCTGCTTCATCTGCTTTATCAGCTGCTTCAGCTTTTGCTTCTTCAACTGGAGCTGCTTCTTCAACTGGAGCTGCTTCTTCAGCTGGAGCTGCTTCTTCAACTGGAGCTGCTTCTTCAGCTGGAGCAGATGCTGCAGCTTCTGCAGCCTGTGCTTCTGCCAAATCAGATGCTTGCTTCTCAGAAAGCTCCTTACTAACCTTAGAATTAATATTATTTTTCTTATCAGACAAAAATACTTTCACAAAGCCATTTTTAGAACCAGGAATAGCTCCTTTGACTAATAGTAAATTGCGATCATTATCAACTCTTAAAATTTCAAGGCACTCTTCAGTTACTTGCGCATTTCCCATTTGACCAGCCATCTTCTTGCCTTTGAATACTCTTCCAGGCTCTTGACACTGACCAGTTGAACCAATTGCACGGTGAGAAATAGAGTTACCATGAGTCGCATCTTGCATACTAAAGTTGTGACGCTTTACACCACCCTGGAAACCTTTACCTTTAGATTGACCAGTTACATTTATAAAGTGTCCCGCGCCGAAAAATGAAATGTCAAGATTTGGCATTGCAGTGACCTCAGTATCACTCAGTCTCATCTCCCAAAGGCCGAGACCTATCTCTTGAGATGCTTTCGCATAATGACCCTTTAGTGAACTACTGACGCGACCAATTTTGGCCTCCCCTTTTTTATTAACCTTCTTGCCAGTAGTCACTTGAACTGCGTTGTAACCATCTGTTTCAACTGATTTAGTCTGCACTACACGATTAGGCTCTATTTTAATTAAGCTAACTGATGAAGCCGATCCATCATCAGCCATTAAGCGAGTCATTCCAATTTTTTGTCCTACTAATGCAATTGCCATTTTCTTAATCCTTTCTGTTCTATTTAGTTAAGTTGGATTTTTACATCTACACCGGCAGCAAGATCTAACTTCATTAATGCATCTACCGTTTTATCAGTTGGACTAATAACATCCATCAACCTAACGTAAGTTTTTAACTCATATTGATCTCTAGCATCTTTATTTACATGCGGAGAGGTCAACACTGTAAAGCGTTCTTTCTTTGTAGGCAAAGGGATAGGACCCCTTACACTAGCGCCTGTACGCTTAGCTGTCTCTACAATCTCTACGGCTGATTTATCGATTAAACGATGATCAAATGCCTTTAATTTAATTCTAATATTTTGATTGCTCATTTGCCTATTTGCCTTATCTATCTTCCAAAACGAAAAAACCG
>CACDVH010000028.1 GCA_902556205.1 uncultured Gammaproteobacteria bacterium
TTCGCTATAAATCGCATCTAGCTTGCTTTTCCTTTAAGTTTTTTTTTCAGATATTTTTAACACAAACTACTGGAAACTGTTTATCATTACCGGTGAATCCCTTTGGAAATACGTCTCAATTTGAATTGAGCGTAGGGAATCTTTTTTTTATATTAGGAGACAAAATGAAAAGTTATTTAAAGACAACAGCTGGCGTAGTATTGTCAGCAACGATGGCTACTGCATCTTATGGTGCTACTGTCAACGTAGGAGAGCTTCAAGGATTTACAGGCCCTCTTGAATCAATGATTGGTGCTATGTCAGGTGGTGCAAACCTTGCTGTAACAGAAGCAAATGCTTCAGGTGCATATCTTCAAGGAACAATTAATGTGATTCAAGGTGACTCAGTATGTATTGACGCGGCGGTTGCAATTGCACAAGCTGAAAAAATGGTAAACGATGATAATGTTATGGCTATTATGGGCCCTAACTGTTCTGGAAATACTGGTGCTGTAATTACTAACGTTTTAGTACCAAATGGTATCGTTTCAATTTCACCTTCGGCTACTTCACCAGCTCTAACAACTTTAGAAGATGGTGGTTGGTTCTTTAGAACTGCACCTTCAGATGCAAGACAAGGCCCAGTACTAGCTAGTATTGCAATGGCAAGAGGTCAAACTGATATGGCTGTAACTCACTCAAACAGTGACTATGGTAAGGGTTTAGCTGATGCATTCGTTACTGCTTATGAAGCGATGGGTGGAACGGTTACAGTAATGGCTGGACATGATGATGATAAGGCGGACTACTCTGCTGATGTTGCAGCACTATCTGCTGGTGGCTCAGCTACTCTAGCTATCTTAGGTTATGCAGATACTGGAGGCAGAGGAATTATCGCTGCTTCAGAGGACACAGGTGCTTTTAGTGACTATGTATTCGGTGATGGAATGATCAGTGATGTAACTGCTGGTGCTGTTGCAGATGGTTCATGGGGTACACTCCCTTCTCCAGATGCAGCACTAGGTGCAAACTGGAAAGCAGTAGCTGCAGCTGGTGGTGTTGATGGATCAGGAGTTTATTCTGCTGAGTCATATGACGCTATGGCGCTTATTATTCTAGCTTCACAAGCTGCTGGATCAACTGACAGAGCTGCTATCCAAGCACAAGTCTTGAATGTTGCTAATGCTCCAGGAAATGAATGCCATGCTGGTAAGCTTGCTGAATGCTTGAAAATGATTTCAGGTGGACTTCCTGTTGACTATGTTGGTGCTACTGGCGTAGAAATGGATGCAGGTGGAACAGCTAATGGTTCATACGCAGAGCGTGAAGTTATTGGTGGCGCATTTACTGATGTGAAAATTCATAAGTAAAAAGCCTCACATATCTATGAAAAGCCCATCAAATTGATGGGCTTTTTTTAACTTTCTAAAAAATCAAATCAGTAATTTAGAATTTTATTTTCATTGATACTATAATGTAAGAAGAGATCGAATTTGAGGATGTTGCAAATGAATAATAATGAAATCTTAGAAAGTATTAAAAAAGCTTTTAAAATTACTTTTGAAAAGCTTGATAACCATTACATGTTCTATCTTGATGAAATGGTTACACCGAAACTTATTACTTTATTTTATTGGATACTTTTGTTTGCCTTTATTACAAAAGGTCTAGGTGATATTTTTCTTGAAGGGGATTTTTGGAGAGGCTTGGTTTGGGTTGTTGGAGGCTCACTAGCCTCGAGAGTAGCCTGCGAAATGGTCGTTATTTTGTTTAGGATTAATGAAAACCTGAATGATATTAATGAAAAAACGTCAGAAAATGATACTTTGAGTCATACCAGCTTCGAAAAAGATTACTATAAACATTAAAAAGTAATCAAAGACTTTTTTAGTCTACAATAAAAGTCTTTTTTCTTGTCCTTGGTTTCAATGAATAAAGGCATCCTTCTTGTCCTATCAGGCTACCTTATGTGGGGATGCTTCCCAATTTACTGGGCACTCCTTAATCATGTGAACCCCTCCGAGGTCCTCGTGCACAGGATGTTCTGGGCAGTGCCTGTGTTATTTCTTCTTGTTTATTCAAAACCCTCATGGAGGATCAATTTTAAGGAGTCTTTATCCTCTAAAAAAGAATTAGTATTCTTATTTATAACGGCTATTCTCATCACTATTAATTGGGGGGGGATATATCCTTGCAGTTAATTTGGGCCGAGTCGTTGAGGCTTCTATGGGCTATTTTCTATCACCTGTTATCAATATGATTGGTGGGTATCTTTTCTTTCATGAACGAATATCAAAATTAAAACAATTAGCTGTACTTTTTGCGACAGTTGGTGCCTTATACTATGTTTTTAGTGGAGACTCATTTCCGTGGCTTGGATTTTTAGTAGGATTTACATTTTCGGCCTATGGAATTGCAAGAAAAGCAATGTCTTCATCTGCAGTTCCAGGGCTCTACATCGAAACACTCATCTTGCTTCCATTTTTCTTAGTTTTTTCAATATGGTTTTATGCAAACTTCGATATTGCATTTTTTAATGTAGGTATTCCTACTGACATTTTATTATTTCTCGCTGGCGCTGTAACAGTTGTTCCTTTAGCGTTGTTTAATGCTGGAGCTAAATTACTACCAATGACAACAGTAGGAATTTTATTTTTAATTACTCCAACACTCCAATTTCTTGTTGGCTTTTATTTACAAGGTGAGAACGTGAACACTAATCAATTGATAGGATTTGTTGGAGTCTGGACGGGACTTATTATGTATTCTTATGGACTTATAAAAGAAAACTGAGAATAAACTAATTTTATTTTTTTGTTAAGTTTGACAGTTAGTTATGAAAAAAACAAAAAGAATGATTTCTTCAATTTATGACACATTAAATGCTTCTGATTCAGATGAACTAGAGGGTATTTACAAGAATTGGGCTAAAAACTATGAGCATGACGTCATTAATTTGGCAGGATATGTAGGACATTTAATAACCTCTGAGCTACTTTTAAGTTATTTGACAAAGGATAAAGCAAAAGTTCTTGATGCAGGATGTGGAACGGGTTTGGTAGGGGAGTTTCTATTCAATAATAATTTTAAAAATGTTGAAGGTGTTGATTTTTCTAAAGAAATGCTAAGTATAGCTAGTAATAAAAAAGTATATCAATCATTAAAATTAGTCGATTTAACAAAAAAACTTGATTATAAGGATTGCGTGTTTGATGCTGTAATTTGCGCTGGTACTTTTACTTGTGGACATGTGGGTCCAGAAGCCCTTAGAGAACTGGTTAGAATAACAAAAAAAGGTGGATATATTTGTTTTACTGTAAGAAAACAGGAGTGGGAAGCTGCACCTTATGAAAAAGTGATTCAAAGCCTAGAAGACTCTATGTCATGGTTCGAGGTGGAGCGGCATACTTCAAATTACAATACTCAGGAAGGTATAAGCTGTCAGTTATGTTTATTTCAAGTAACTTAATTAATAGTATGATTTCAGCTCTTTCGATATAAGATAAAGCTATTTATTTTCAAGACGAGCGCTTAAGAATGAGTTCTGCATACCAGCATTTTCTGCATTTTTATAAATTTCTAGAAATACCTTAGTAATAGCAGAAGCATCAGGCTGATCTTTTAAAAGATCTGAAATATATTCCATATCTTTAACCGTATTAGCAATAGTAAAAACATAACCATCATGCGTCCCTGCAATTGCCTTTGGCGCTATTCGATCTAGGCTCATTGAGTGACCAGATCCTTGTGATGCAAGTTTATAAAATTTCTCCCAATCAACTCCAAGGTTATATGCTGCTTTCATTGCCTCAACAACTAAAGTAGCTGTGCCAAGTGCTAAAAAGTTGGAGACGAGTTTAGTTTTTGCTCCCATTCCTAAGTCTCCAAGCCACTCAATTTCAGCACAACAGGGTTTAAGAATATTACTAGCAATTTTAAAATCACTCTCATCGCATCCTACTATTGCTCCCAGCATTGCATCCAATGACTGTTTTTGACCCCCTGTGAGAGGTGCTTCTACATACCTTAGTTTTGCTTTTTTTGCGTTTTTGCCTAACTGCTCTACTGATGCTAAATCATTGGTTGTACAGTCAATAATTAGAGTTCCTGGAGAAAGTAAGGGAAATAATTCATCACATACTGAGATTGCAATTTTTGAACTTGGAAGACATAAAATAAAGCAATTACAGTAACTTACCATATCAAATAATGACGCCATCTCCTTGGCGCCTAATGCCACAAGTGCTTCGATAGGGCGCCTATTTTTATTAGCAATAATACTTACTTCATTACCAGCTTTAAGTAGATTTTGAACCATACCTTGGCCCATAATTCCAGCACCAATGAATCCAATTTTATTTTTTTTAACCATTTTTTTTGTAGGATTTTTTACTAAAGACTCCATCCACCATCTACAATTTGAAAGGTACCTGTAGTGAATTTTGAGTCATCACTTGCAAGATGAATAAGAATGCCTGTAACCTCTTCTGCAGAAGCAAATCTACCAATTGGTTGGCGGGCTAAAAACTCTTTTCTTGATTTTTCATAGTCTCCAGTGTCATGCATTCTTTGTTCTATAGAGGGTGTCAATATTGTTCCTGGACAGAGTGCATTGCATCTTATACCCTCACTAACATAATCAGCAGCTACAGCACGTGTAAGTCCAAGAATAGCCGCCTTTGTGGAGCCATAAAGGCATCGGTTAGGAGCGCCCTTTATTGATGAGGCTACAGATGCCATATTAATGATAGAGCCATCTTTTTTTTCTAGCATTCCAGGTAAGTAGGATCTAATCAGACGGAATTGGGATCTAACATTTAATGTGAATGAAAAGTCCCAGTCATCATCAGACATATTCAAAATAGTGCCATTATGCACAAAACCTGCACAATTAAATAAGGTGGTCAAAGGCCCTGTTTTTTCTGGAGCTTTAGCAATTGCAACTGGATCCATAACATCTAACTCAAAAGTTTCAATTTCTTTATTTTCTGCAGATAGAGTTTCTAAAGTATCTCTATTTATATCTGTCGCAAAAACCTTAGCACCTTCATTAGCCATAGCAATTGCAGCAGCGCGACCCATGCCTTGTCCAGCAGCTGTAATCAAAACTTTCTTACCCATCAACCTATTCATCAGATTAACTCCTTAACAATGTCAGTTTAAATTTATATAACATTATAAGTACTATTTGATTTTTATTTAAGTTTGTAAGTAGTATATAATTTGTTTTTTTCCGAAATGATGCACTATGTCTTATCTTACTAAGCTTAAAGGTTCTCCAGCATCCATTCCACCAAGACCACCATTCAAAGAAATAAGCTTTATTTCTTTAGGTGCGTTTTTTGCGGCCTGTGTAGTTGGTTTTTTAGCCTATTACACAAATGAGCCAATTATTATGGGTTCATTTGGCGCATCAATCTTTGTTTTATTTGTGCTTCCTGACTCTCCTTTTGCGCAACCTCGTAATGTCATTTTTGGTCATTTTGTGACAACTCTTATTGGTCTAATATTTTTCCATTTTGTGGGCTCAGAGTGGTGGAGTATGGCATTTGCATTGGCATTAGCTATTGCAGCAATGCAGATCTTAAGAGTGCCTCATCCACCAGCAGGATCCAATCCTTTTATCGTTTTTTTATTAGGCGCTAATAATGACCCCATGATTATAGGTTCTTGGAATTTCTTATGGATGCCAACCTTCATAGGCTCTATATTAATAGTAATGGCCGCACTTCTTTGTAACAACTTATCTGAAAATAGAAGTTACCCGAAATACTGGTAACAATTTTTTAAATATTATTTTGAGTTAGTGTTTATATAATCATACAAGCTTCTTCAAAGTCAAGCCTTGGAGCTCTATCATGGAGTTTTGATTTATCACCATAACCGATACCACAAATAAATAATGACTTGTATTTGCCTTCTGTAAAGAATTCCTGGTTAAGCTTCTCTTTGTTGAATCCAAGCATAGGGCAGCAATCTAAACCAATTGAGCGAGACGCCATAATAAAGTATGCACCTTGAAGAGAAGAATTAAACTCAGCAGTATTTTTTATTTTTGTTTCTTTTCCTACAAAACCTGCTTTAGCATCATTATGTGGTGAGAGGATAGATAAAGACTCATAAAACTCAGTGTCATAGCTGATAATGACTACACAAGGAGCATCCATTGATTTATCAATATTTCCTTTATCCAAGGCTGGCTTTAATCTTTTTTTAGCTTCTTCACTTTTTATAAATGTAAATCTAGCTGGACAACAATTGCCGGATGTTGGCGCAAATTTTAATAGATTATAGATTTGATTAATTTGATCATCTTTTACTTCTTTATTGAGCCAGCCTTTGGCATCCTTCAAAAAGGAATCACCAGACTTATAATTCAAAGCCGAAGAATCGATATCATGCCCTTTAGCAGCCTTTACCCAACCCTTTTCACTGAGCACAACGGTAACATTCTCCGCTGGAATCATATCTTCATCATTAAAAGCTTGAGCTGTTTCGACATTAGAGACTATCTGACAGCGCCTCTGATCACCAAACTCTTCAAGAATTACTCTGAGTTCTTTTTTGATAAATGTTTTCAGTCTTGCTTCACTTGAAAGCAGAAGTTCAATTGATTTACGTTCTTTATTCAGTTCATCGGCCTCAGTCTTTATTTTTATTTCTTCAAGTTTAGCTAGATGCCTTAACTTGAGCTCTAAGATAGCTTCAGCCTGAATTTCACTAATTTTAAATTTTTTAATAAGAACAGGCTTTGGTTTTTCCTCACTTCTAATGATTGCGATTACTTCGTCAATGTTAAGATAGGCAATAAGGAGTCCATCTAGAATGTGCAACCGATCAATAATTTTATTCAGTCTAGAGTTAAGTCTATTAACCACGACCTGCATTCTGAATTGAAGCCACTCTTTAAGTAATGGAATGAGCGGCTTGACTTGAGGCTTACCATCCAGCCCAATGACATTCATATTGACTCGATAATTTTTTTCAAGGTCTGTCGTTGCAAATAAATGCAGCATTAGTTGATCGCAATCCACTCTGTTAGATCTTGGAACTATAACGATACGAGTAGGGTTTTCATGATCAGATTCATCCCTCAGATCATCGACCAGTGGAAGCTTTTTATTTCGCATCTGGGTAGCAATTTGAGCAATGACTTTAGCACCTGAAGTTTGATAGGGTAAAGCCTCTATAATAATTTCGCCATCCTCTTTGACATAGCTCGCCCTCATTTTGACCGATCCATTTCCCGTCTCATACATTTGGTATAACTCTTCTTTAGAGCTAACGATATAAGCATTTGTTGGATAATCAGGCGCTGGTAGAATTTTTAATAAGCTCTCCAAATCAGTCGATGGCTTTTCAAGAAGCTGAATGCATGCAGTGATAACCTCAATGAGATTGTGGGGCGGCATATCTGTTGCCATACCCACAGCAATTCCTGAAGTTCCGTTCAGCAATAGATTTGGAACTTGAGCTGGCAACTGCTTCGGCTCTTTGATGGTTCCATCAAAGTTATCTACCCAGTCAACCGTGCCCTGATTAATTTCGCTTAACAGTAAATCGGCATAGGGTGATAACTTGGACTCCGTGTAGCGCATTGCGGCGAAAGATTTTGGATCATCTGGAGCGCCCCAATTACCCTGACCATCAATGAATGGGTACCTATACGAAAAAGGTTGCGCCATAAGAACCATCGCTTCATAGCAAGCACTGTCACCATGAGGATGAAACTTTCCTAAAACATCACCAACCGTTCTAGCAGATTTTTTAAATTTTGCAGTTGACTTGAGACCAAGCTCACTCATCGCATAGATGATTCTTCTCTGAACGGGTTTGAGGCCATCTCCAACAAAAGGAAGTGCGCGATCGAGGATGACGTACATTGAGTAATCC
>CACDVH010000029.1 GCA_902556205.1 uncultured Gammaproteobacteria bacterium
ATCGTGGTCATCATGCGCGTGAGCATCAAACATTCCACCTTCACGCATTTGTATTTTTTTAAGTTTACTTGAATCAATCAGTTCAACTACATGGGCCTTAGTTGCAATTGCCTCAAGAGGCTGCTCTAAAAAAGACTCCAATTCATGACCCATCCAGAAAACCAGGTCAGCGTCCTCAAGCTGCCTAGCTTGTGAAGGCCTTAATGAATATGTATGAGGTGAAGCAGAGCCCTGGACAATTAGATCCGGCTTACCAACACCGTCCATGACTCCAGAGACCAGTGAATGGACTGGCTTAACAGATGCAACGACATTAATTTCAGCATTTGCAGTAAATGAAAGGCCTGAAATTAAGGCAGATGTGAGGAAAATTGATTTTAAATGATTCATTATTTTCATTTCATAGTTGACAATCTTGCAATGTTATCAGGAAACAAAATCTATTGCAATAATATTGCAATCATAATATATAATTGCATCTTCATTTAGCAAATTGATTGAAATATCAAACGTTAGAAATGACACAACTAAACGAGCCTCTTATATCACTTAATAATGCCGGTATTTATAGATCTGATCGATGGCTAGTGCGTGATGTTTCGTTGACCCTAGGGTCGGGTGAAATTCTTACATTGATTGGGCCAAATGGCTCTGGAAAATCAACAACAGCAAAAATGGCGCTGGGTATTCTTAAACCTGATGAAGGTTCAGCTAAAAGGCGAAAAAAATTGAAGGTTCGTTATGTCCCTCAGAAGGTTTCTATTGATTGGACTGTTCCGTTAAAAGTTAGGCGTTTGATGAGTCTTACAGGCCATGTAACTAAAGATGAAGCCGATAGAGCTATGAATCTTACGGGTACATTGCATTTAGCTAACGCTGAGGTAAGGACTCTCTCAGGCGGCGAATTTCAAAGAGTATTGCTCGCAAGAGCTATTGCCTTTAAACCAGAGCTATTGGTTCTGGATGAACCCGTCCAAGGTGTTGACTTTAATGGTGAGATTGAAATGTATGAACTTATCAGAAAGATCCGTGATGAACTTCAGTGCGGAGTTCTTCTCATCTCACACGATTTACATATAGTCATGGCTGCAACAGACCGCGTGATTTGTCTCAACGGTCATGTTTGTTGCAGCGGCACACCTATGAACGTTGCTGTGAGTCAGGAATACAAGGATCTTTTTGGTGCGCGAGCAGCTTCAGGACTTGCTCTCTATGAGCACCAACATGACCACCAACATCTTTCAAATGGCAGTATCAATCCTGAAAGCAATCCGATTACTTTTGTGAACCAGATGACTAATTCTAAACAGAGCTCAAAAGGTGATAAACATGATGGATGATTTTTTTAGTCGGGCCATAATTGCTGGAGTCGGTGTTGCTTTAGTGGCTGGACCGCTTGGTTGTTATATTGTTTGGCGTAGGCTTGCCTATTTCGGTGATACGCTCTCACATGCCGCTCTTTTAGGCATAGCATTAGCTTTACTTTTTCAGGTGAACATCACATTAAGTGTTTTCTTGGTATCTGTATTTGTCTCTCTTGCACTTTTAATTTTGCAACGAAGAGTCACCCTATCTGCCGATGCATTACTCGGCCTTCTTGCCCATTCAGCTCTAGCGTTTGGGATGGTGGCATTAAGCTTTATGACGTGGGTTAGAGTCGACCTGATGGGCTTTCTGTTTGGGGACATACTAGCAGTTACTCCCTTTGATATTGCCGTCATTTGGGGCGGCGGTTTATTGGTTTTAATTGTATTGGCCATATTCTGGAGATCATTATTTGCCGCCACGGTAAACCTTGAGCTTGCTCAAGCAGAAGGTATGAAGCCAGAACAAGCCAACATTATCTTTATGCTATTGATGGCAGCAGTGATCGCTATTTCTATGAAAATCGTTGGAGTTTTACTGATCACTTCAATGCTTATTTTTCCTGCAGCAATTGCACGACGTTTCGCAAGTGGACCCGAACAGATGGCATTGATGGCAGCTCTGATTGGAGTCATAGCGGTATTTGGAGGTCTTTTTGGTTCGCTTCAATGGGATACCCCAGCAGGGCCTAGTATCGTTGTCGCCGCATCAATATTTTTTATCATCACAGTGTTACCGAGCGCCATTATTGAAATAGTGAAAAGTATTCGTTTTAACAAAGTTAAAAACGAGTAAATAGATTGATATATTTTTAAGTAGATTGAGGAAATAATTTATGACAAAGCTTCTCCCTGTAACCGTTCTATCCGGTTTTCTTGGTGCTGGAAAGACAACAGTTCTTAGCCATATTCTTAATAACCGTGAGGGAAAAAAGGTAGCTGTTATCGTTAATGATATGAGCGAAATCAATATAGATGCAGAAATGATTAAGAGTGAAGTGTCGCTCAGTCATAAAGAAGAAAAATTAATAGAAATGAGTAACGGTTGTATCTGTTGCACACTTCGAGAGGATCTACTTCTAGAGGTAAATAAACTTGCCAAAGAAGGTAAGTTTGACTATCTCGTAATTGAATCTACTGGTATCTCAGAGCCTTTACCCGTAGCAGAAACCTTTACCTTTGCAGATGAAGATGGTAACTCACTATCTGAAGTCGCAAAATTGGACACAATGGTCACAGTCGTTGATGCCGTTAATTTTCTAAAAGATTATGATGAAGCAAAATATTTACAAGAGTCTGGAGAATCTCTCGGTGAGGATGATGAAAGAAGTGTTGCAGATTTATTAATCGATCAAATCGAGTTCGCCGATGTACTCCTGATCAGTAAAACTGATTTAGTGAAGAAGTCGGATATTGATAGGCTGATTGCTATTCTCAAAACTCTCAATACAAACGCTCGAATCCTGCCCATAAGTCAAGGCAAAGTCTCAGTCAACGAGGTGCTCAGCACAGGTCTATTTAACTTTGAGCGTGCCCAGCAAGCTCCAGGCTGGCTTAAAGAGATGCAAGGAGAACACGTTCCTGAAACTGAAGAATATGGAATCAGTAGCTTCAGCTATCTGGCACGGCGCCCCTTCGATCCAGAGCGGTTTTTTAAGTTTCTTCATGACACTGAAAAATTTGGAAAACTAATTCGCTCTAAGGGCTACTTTTGGCTCTGCACTAGACCAGCCTATGTGTGGGAATGGAATCAAGCAGGAGGAATCGCACATTACGGATTTGCAGGAACTTTCTGGAAATCTGTTCCTCAAAAAAATTGGCCTACAGATGAAGGGTCTCTAGATGCGATCAATAAGAACTGGGAGGGTCCGTTTGGTGACATGCGACAAGAATTGGTATTTATAGGTCAAAAGCTAGACAAGGAAAGTATGACTGAGGCCTTAAATGATTGCTTATTATCAGAAGAGGATGTACTCAAAGGAAAAGAGCACTGGGTGACTTTAGATGATCCTTTTCCAGCATGGAGGGATAGCGAATGAGCTCAATCCTTGATTCGTCAATGTCAAACAAATCTCTAGCACGGAGCATTGTTGGAACAGATCCTGAAGTCTTAAAAGATATTTACATAGAGGATATAAATATAGTGACCTGGCAACGCAAACTTTCTCATTTAATAGCCGATGCCTGTGAAAGCGTTATGAATTCGAATACAGCTCTACAAATATCTCAAATCGTTACTCCTCAAGATGCCTACTCTACTGTCAATGAATTGCTCGGAGCATCGAAAATGTCTGAGCTCTTGAGTAAGGATATTTCAGAACTGGTCGATATGTTTTGCTGCTTGTTTGGTCTTAATCGTACTGGCTTGAGACTATCTGTTTTGAATAGTGCGATGTGTCCTAAGTTCCATGTAGATCGAGTCCCATGCAGACTCATAACTACTTATCATGGGATTGCCACTGAATGGCTGCCTCACCACGCTGCTGATCGCTCCAAATTAGGTCACGGAAGCAAAGGTATGCCAGATGATCAGTCGGGACTTTTTAATACTTTAGAGGACATAGAGCAACTACACCAGGGAGAGGTAGCTCTGCTTAAGGGAGAATCCTGGGAAGGCAATCAAGGGGCTGGCCTTATTCATCGATCCCCTCAATTGATTGATCAAACAAATCGACTTATTCTAACACTTGATTTTATTGATGAATAAAACTCCCATGAAAATATCAAAAGAAATTTGAATAACTATCTTTGAAATTCTCGAAGATATTGATGTGAAACAATTTTACCATCTTCAATTTTAGCAATAAACATCACGGTTGAATCAGTCGCATTTGGCTCTATAACATTATGCGTACCTACTATGACCTCCTCATTTTCATAACAGCATAAGAAATCTACAGCCTTGAAATTAGTATCTTTGCACCAATCTAGAGTTTCTTTTTTGTCTAGTTTAAAATTAAACCTATCATTAACCCAGGTAAAGTCATTCGATAAAACATCAGTCATACTATTTGTATCTTTATCATTGACAGCCTTAATCCAAGAATCACTATAAGTTTTAAAGTTTATTGACATTTTTATTTCCATTAATATTTGAATAAATTAAATTATAGTTTAAATTTATCCATACTCTTCATCACATATCAAACTGAATTTGGACTTTAGTTCAAGTTTAAATATAATCATAGTATGAATAAAAACAAAGTTGGGCTTTTATTTCTCAGTATTGTAGCGGGTATAGCAATTCTGACTGCTATAGCGCACACCTCATGCGTATTTCTTGGAGAAAATTGCTACCGCTCTCAATTAGCGCCAGAAGTTATCATTCAATCTGCGGTAAATGGAACTTTGCTTGCTCCAGTTGGCACAACATTCATTTCTTTACTATTTTTACTTTGTGCCATTTATGCGCTATCTGCCGCAAACATAATCATTAAACTTCCCTTATTAAAAACTGCTATATATTCAATTTCTATTTTGTGTATTCTCAGAGGATTAGCAACAATTCCACTTTCGCTAACTTACCCAGAAATGGTTAGCAGTTTTTCTATCATTGCAGGGGCAACATGGTTTATCTCGGGAGTATTATTTTTTCTAGGTTTTCGTTTTAGGCAAACTCTAGTTAAATCCTAGGAAAGTCAACCCTCCCTCACACATGAAACGAAATTTGGACTTTTGTTATAGATAG
>CACDVH010000030.1 GCA_902556205.1 uncultured Gammaproteobacteria bacterium
CCATATCATAATAATAGCCGTAACTAGAATCACGACTGGGCCAACAGTCCCCCCAATAAGCATACTGAAGAGCCTATTAGCTTCCATCACTATGCCCCTCTTTAAGCCCCTCTCTGACAAGTTGTGAGACCTTTAAGAATTCTTTTGATTCACGAATATCAAGATTTCTATCTTTTGGAAAATTGGTTTCAATAACATCAATAATTTTCCCTGGTCGAGCGGACATAACTACAATCTTAGTTGATAAGAAGACAGCCTCAGGAATTGAATGTGTAACAAACACAACTGTTTTCTGAGTTTTCTCCCATAGTCTTAATAATTCTTCATTTAATCGATCACGGGTAATTTCATCCAGAGCACCAAAAGGCTCATCCATAAGAAGCATATCTGGGTTAAAACTCAAGGCACGCGCAATGGATACACGTTGCTGCATTCCTCCAGATAATTGCCATGGGTATTTTTTTTCAAATCCTGACAAACTTACCAAAGATAAATACTCCTGAGAAAGTTTTTTTTGTTCTGATTTCGAGTACCCAGACATCTCAAGAGGCAGATGAATGTTTGACTCTATATTTCTCCAAGGCAATAGTGCTGGAGTTTGAAAAACATATCCATATAACTTGTCTAAGCGAGCTTGGTGTGGAGACTTGCCTTCAATATTTATAGAGCCACTTGTTGGCTTTTCTAAATCAGCTATCACTCGCAATAATGTTGTTTTACCACAGCCACTAGGACCAATTAAAGACACAAAATCACCAGCGTCCACTTTCAAGTTGATATCAGAAAGCGCATGAACTGGCTCTGTTTGTGTCTCAAATGTCAGAAATAGATCATTAATATCTATCGTTGAACTCTCTGAAATCTTTGAACTTGACGACTTAGCCATACTGCTATTTGTCTGTTAACCTTCCATAAAGGTCACTTCGTCTGTCTCTAAAAAATTGCCAAGTATCTCGAACTTCTCTCACCATATCCAAATCAATTTCATGCACTAAAAGCTCGTCATCTCCATAACTGGCTTGAGCTTCAATTTGACCACGTGGATTTACAATGTAGCTTGAACCATAAAATTCACCCATTTGTTTTGCCCAAGGCTCTTCTGTGCCTACACGATTAATAGCACCAATGAAAACTCCATTTGCCGCCGCTGAGGCTGGCTGCTCTAATTCCCATAGATATTTACTTAATCCTGCAACGGTAGCTGAAGGATTAACGATATATTCAGCTCCATTTAGTGCTAAAGCTCTCCAACCCTCTGGAAAATGTCTGTCGTAGCAAATATAAACACCTAGTTTGACATAAGCAGTATCAAATACTGGGTATCCTAAATTTCCAGGTTTAAAGAAGAATTTTTCGTAAAAACCGGGTGCAACTTGAGGTATGTGAGTTTTACGATATTTGCCTAAAAAACTTCCATCTGCGTCAATGACTGCTGCAGTATTGTAATAAACTCCAGACATTTCTTCTTCATAGATAGGCACCACAATGACCATCTGATATTTTTTTGCATACTCCTGCATAAGCTTGACAGTTGGACCATCAGGGATAGATTCAGCAGCTGCATACCATTTTTTATCTTGACTTGGACAAAAGTATGGCTGCGTAAAAACTTCTTGAAAACAAAGCACTTTTACCCCCTGTTTAGCAGCATCTTCTATCATTGGGATATGTGCCTCAATCATTAAATCACGTATCTGTTCTGGTGACATAGTGCCATCACCTTTTAATCCCATTTGGATTAGACCACACTTTAACTTACTCATTCGATTCCTCCTTTTCCGATTTTCTTATTAGAACTTTTGATAAGTTCCTGACTAAATAGACAGGCTACATATTTTTTTAACAATTGTCAACCTTAATTGCATTGCTAAATTGCAATATAGTTCAACTAGATATTTAAAGTGGTTTTAAGAAAATTTCTTAACTTTTATGATCTAGAAAAAAAAGGGCTTCCGAAGAAGCCCTTTAAAGACAATATTTTTAAGCAATTTAGGATGGGAAAGAAAAGTTAACGCCCTCTCTAATGCTTGATGATGGCCAACGCTGAGTTATAGTTTTTCTTCGCGTATAGAATCTCACACTATCAGGCCCATACGCAGCCAAATCTCCAAACATTGATTGCTTCCAGCCACCAAAACTATGCTGAGCTGCAGGGACTGGCAATGGGACATTAATACCAACCATGCCAACTTTTATTTGGTCACTAAAATATCTTGCTGCCTCTCCATCACGAGTAAAGATACAAGTTCCATTACCATATTCATGATCATCAATTAAGTCTATTGCTTGCTGCATGGTTTCAACTCTAACAACTTGCAATACGGGGCCAAATATTTCATTCTTGTAGGACTCCATTGAAGCTTCCACACTATCTATCAGAGTACCGCCAACGTAAAAACCATTTTCACAGCCTTTGACATCAACACTTCGACCATCAACAACAATATCAGCTCCTTGCTCTTCTGCACTGGATATGTAGTGCTTAACTTTTTCCATATGCTCTTGGGTTATGAGTGGTCCAAAATCATTATTACTATTATCAAAATTGCCAACTTTTAGATCATGCATCTTTGACTTTAAGCCTGCAATCAAATTATCAGCAGTCTCTGAACCAACTGCAACGGCAACAGAAATTGCCATACAACGCTCTCCACTAGAACCAAATGCAGCACCTATTAAAGCATTTACTGTGTTTTCCATTTCAGCATCCTGCATCACAATTGCATGATTTTTCGCACCGCCAAGAGCTTGGCATCGTTTGTCATGTGCAGTAGCTGTTTGGTAAATATATTTAGCAATGGGAGTGGAACCAACAAAACTAACTGCT
>CACDVH010000031.1 GCA_902556205.1 uncultured Gammaproteobacteria bacterium
AAAGAAGAAGCTACCATAGAAGAGAATATTTTTAATCATCTAATTTACACTAAATTTCATAACTAACTCTTTATCAAATACCACTTCATCTGGAGCAGAGGGAAGTGGTGATGCTTTGTAAACCGCTCTTCTTATAGAGTCTTTAAATACTTTTGCTTTTTTACTATCACCAACATTTGAATTTCTAACATCAACAGCTACAACAGTACCATCTCTATCTTGAACAATATAAACTTCAGCTGTCCAATCATCTTCAGCACCTTGATAACGCCAGAATGATTTAACTCTTGCAGCAATATTACTTACATAAGCTTGTTTTAAGGTATCAAGTCTGTCTTGATTAGAAGGGATACAACCATTGTTGTGCCTCTCATAACCTTCATTACAATACCAAGTGTTTCCAACTGTTTGAGCATTTGGTGGTAGCCAGTCTGATGATGAAGAATCATAAGTAGTATCTTCTCCCCAGTCAATGCTTTCATAATCAAGAATAAGTTCTGATACCTTGTTATCGTAATTGCTCATTGATGATTGGTCAGCCAAGGTACAAACTATATTTAAATTATCATAAGCAACGCTCTCAGGTGGTGGGTATCTCCAACCCATTACATCCTCTAAACTGACAATCCCTACATTAAAATCTTTACTCTCTCCCTCACCCATATTGCCCTCAAACATTAGAAGGGATAAGTAGGTAGTTCGTGTAGTCTTACAATCACCTTTAAAGTATGACTGATAACTTAAATAGCCATCAACTGACTCAACAAAATCCAACATCTCCCACCAAACAACATAATCATCAACCTTTTTTACTGTTCTGAAATCTATGTAATAACTGTTATCTTCAACATCTTCATTTACTTTTGTCCACTCACCATAGGAGTTAAAAGAGAGGAGTAAAGAGATTAACAATAGTAGTAGTTTTTTCATATATCGGTATATCTCGCTAACCACGGTTTAGAATCAATTTTTGAGAATCTTTCTCTTGATTTGGCGAAAGATGTATCACAATAGTTGTTGCCTTTGCAATTATGACTGAACAAAAAAGGTTCATTTTTGCATTTTACACACTCTAATTTTGGACTAAAAATCTCATGTGTTACCTCTCTAAACTTTGTGCTAAAACAATTACTACATCTTATATAAACTGACTTATTACACCTAATACAACTATATTTCCAGCATGTCATATCATTTAACCTCTCTGATTTGTTTTTTTAATGGGTGATTGAATAATCTCTTTATTTCTCTGAATAATATCTTCATTACTCTTTAGCCTCCATACCAAAAATTAAGAATTCAATTTGAACCTAGTTTAAACCTATAGGTTAATTTAGTCTAGTATAGCTTTCAGGGTAGTCTCTTATACCCATAGAGACCATCTTTCCATCAACAAGTTTTAATGTCTCCAGTCTCCAGTCTTGACTAGCATTACTCTTACCCAACTCAGTTCCCTCTGTGGTGAGTCGATCAATCAGGAAGTTACCATCACTGTCTTGATAAAAACCATCGACTTCTCTTTCAGTACCATTTCCATTCGTTACTTGATACATATTCAGGGGTTGAGTAATCTCAGTAATCTTTTTAAGTACAGGGGAAGTTGAATAAAGAAGGTATGTATGGGAATTATTGGATGCACCATAAAAAGAACTCAGAATAGTCAGAAGAGGAAATCTTTCTGGAGTATCGACAATACTCAATTCATCTCCACCCCCGATAAAATCGATAACTACATTGTTAGCAGAGTCAGTGATTTGTCCAGAATATGAATAGTCAGCATGCCAATGCTCTATAGGTGTAGTAGGTTTACCATACTCATCATAGAATTGACCCTCAATAAACTCACCACCTTTGGTACAGGCATGTTTAGTGATAATTACTTGATAATTATCTATTAGAGTAGTGTCTTCTTGAATATTCCATAAGGTTCCACCGCAACTTATCTTGGTCGATAAGTTAATCTCATCTCTTTTTAAATCATCAGTCTGATTGTTCATATACAAAAATATCAATACTAGAACCAATAGTGATAGGAAGGATAGAATTAAGAGTAAGAATAACTTCTTCATACATCGATTATAAGTCAACTTGGACTCCAAATTTCGTTTGATATGTAAGTGAGGGTGTATATATCTATCTACGATGTCGAGAGGGGCTCTCCCTTAATTAATCCCTCCAGGCTTTTCAGAAAATAAATCCATCTTGCCATCTGGGAAATTATCGGGATGATATTTTTCATGCTCTGGATCTGGGTCTCCATTTTCTGTAATATTTGGCCACATCATCTCAGTACTATATTTTCTGTTGAACTCTAACCATTCAACTGCAGCAGGATCGTTGTCAGACAAAATGGCCTCGACTGGACATTCTGGCACGCATACATCGCAATCAATACACTCATCTGGGTTAATGACTAACATGTTTTCG
>CACDVH010000032.1 GCA_902556205.1 uncultured Gammaproteobacteria bacterium
GCTCAAACGTGCTGGCGTTCAATTTAAAACAGATAATGATAGCGAGGTTGCGGCGGGCTATTTGAGTTGGCGTTTAAGTGAGGGTGATGACCTGGATGAGGCATTGAATCATGCTATAGAGGATTTGGATGGATTTTATACCTTCGCCATTGGAACCAAGGATGGCTTTGCGGTTATGAGAGATCCAATTGGATGTAAGCCAGCAATCATGGCTGAGACAGACGACTGGGCAGCAATGTCTTCAGAGTATCGAGCAATCGCAACTTTACCTGGAGCTGAAAACGCACGAATCTGGGAGCCTGAACCAACCCAAATTTACAGTTGGAAGAGGAATTAATATGGCCACTATAGATCTAAATAAAAGTACTATTCGAGAACTTAATGAAAAATTACAAGGGGGCTCGAGTGGTGATAAATTCATAGTCAATAATACTGTTGGCAAGCATGCTCTTTCTGTTGGACTTACAGAAGAAGTCGATGTAGAGATCAATGGCCATGTTGGATATTACTGCGCAGGAATGAATCAAGAGGCCTCCATAAAAATTAATGGAAATGCTGGACCTGGCCTTGCTGAAAATATGATGTCTGGTGAGGTTCGTGTGACAGGAAATGCATCACAGTATGCAGCTGCAACTGCACATGGTGGACTCCTTGTTATTGAGGGTGATGCGAGCTCACGATGCGGCATATCAATGAAGGGAGTGAACATTGTTGTTGGTGGAAACATCGGACACATGAGTGCTTTTATGGCTCAATCTGGAAGTCTTGTTGTGTGTGGTGATGCGGGAGATGCCCTTGGAGACTCTATCTACGAGACAAAAATCTATGTCCGAGGAAAGGTCAAAAGTTTGGGAACAGATTGTGTTGAAAAAGACATGAAAAAAGAACACAAGGAAGAGTTAGCTAAACTTTTAGATAAGGCGCAAATGAATTACGCTGTTGATGAGTTCAAAAGATACGGCTCGGCAAGGAAATTATATAATTTTGACATTGACCAAGTTGATGAATACTAAGGAGACTAGATCATGAGTAAAGATAATCCAACGTTAATAGAATCAGCAACTTTCCCTCGACATGTCATAGCTGAAATACAACGCGCTGCAAAAACAGGCATTTATGATATCCGAGGTTTTGGTGCAAAAAGAGATATCCCTACCTTTGATGACTTGGTTTTTCTTGGGGCATCAACTTCTCGCTACCCTTTGGAGGGGTATAGAGAAAAATGTACCACTGAAGTGGTTTTGGGAAATCGATTTGCAAAAAATCCTATCCATTTAAAAACACCAGTCACTATTGCTGGTATGAGTTTTGGATCACTCTCGGCGCAGGCCAAGGAGTCTTTAGGAAGAGGCGCTACTCTTGCTGGAACAAGTACCACAACAGGTGATGGAGGAATGACTCCTGAAGAGAGAGGGCATTCTAAAACTCTTATCTATCAGTATCTTCCTTCCAGGTACGGTATGAATCCAGACGACTTAAGAAGAGCTGATGCAATAGAAATAGTTCTTGGCCAGGGGGCAAAGCCAGGTGGCGGAGGTATGCTATTAGGTCAAAAAATCTCTCCAAGGGTTGCCGAAATGAGAAATCTACCGGAAGGAATTGATCAGCGTTCAGCTTGTCGACATCCCGACTGGACAGGGCCAGATGATCTTGAAATCAAGATTCAGGAGCTCAGGGAAATCACAAACTGGGAGAAACCCATTTATGTCAAAGTTGGGGCAACCCGCGTATTTTATGATGTGACGCTTGCGGTTAAAGCTGTCGCAAATTTGTTTGATCACTGGATATTGTCGCATTAATGCTTGCTGATCATAACAAGGCTTACTCTGTTGGTCTTTATCATCAGCAATATCAGTGCCGTCATCATTAATCAGATGGTATTCACATTCAACGCCAGTTTTCATTCTGAAGCCTTGCTTTTCAGCCTCAGCTAACTGTCGTTTTAGAGCAACCCGTGGAGAGGCCTCTATTGGCTTTCCATCCATCCACAAATCTGAGGCCAGCCAAGCAACTTCTGGATTCCATGGCAATTGAATTAAACTATCTGGATCTGGAATGGCAAACATGTCAGGGTGAGCAGGTGTCATGTCGAGCCAAGCAGCAAATCCTGCAAAACCA